>NZ_LT707064.1:780000-1135000 GCF_900156465.1 Pseudomonas sp. 7SR1 | reverse complement strand
CTGGCGCCCCTGGCCCACATGTCCCTGGTGCTGCTGGGCGAAGGCAAGGCCCGCTACAAGGGCGAATGGTTGCCGGCCGTCGAGGCGCTGAAAGTGGCCGGCCTCGCACCGCTGACCCTGGCCGCCAAGGAAGGCCTGGCGCTGCTCAACGGCACCCAGGTGTCCACGGCCTTTGCCCTGCGTGGCCTGTTCGAAGGCGAAGACCTGTTCGCCGGGGCCCTGGCCCTGGGCAGCCTGACGGTGGAAGCGGTGCTCGGTTCGCGCTCGCCGTTTGACGCGCGCATCCACGCTGCCCGTGGGCAGAAAGGCCAGATCGACGTTGCTGCGGCGTATCGCGATCTGCTGGGCGAGCGCAGTGAAGTCTCCGATTCGCATCACAATTGCGACAAGGTCCAGGACCCGTACTCCCTGCGTTGCCAGCCGCAAGTGATGGGCGCCTGCCTGACCCAGTTCCGTCAGGCCGCCGAGGTGCTGGTGATCGAGGCCAACGCGGTGTCGGACAACCCACTGGTGTTCGCCGCCGAAGGCGACGTGATCTCCGGCGGCAATTTCCACGCCGAGCCGGTGGCAATGGCTGCTGACAACATGGCCCTGGCGATCGCCGAAATCGGTTCCCTGAGCGAGCGCCGTATCTCGCTGATGATGGACAAGCACATGTCGCAACTGCCGCCGTTCCTGGTGGGCAATGGCGGGGTGAACTCCGGCTTCATGATTGCCCAGGTCACCGCGGCGGCCCTGGCCAGCGAGAACAAGGCGCTGTCCCACCCTCACTCGGTGGACAGCCTGCCGACCTCGGCCAACCAGGAAGACCACGTCTCCATGGCGCCGGCCGCCGGCAAGCGTTTGTGGGAAATGGCCGAAAACACCCGTGGGATTCTCGCCGTGGAATGGCTGGCGGCCTGCCAGGGGCTGGACCTGCGCGGCGGCCTGAAGACCTCCGCGAAACTGGAGCAGGCCCGCGGACTGTTGCGTGCAGAAGTGCCGTTTTATGAGAAGGACCGCTTCTTCGCGCCGGACATCAATGCCGCCAGTGAGTTGTTGGCGAGCCGTTGCTTGAACGAACTGGTCATGGCGCAGTTGTTGCCGAGCCTGTAAGGGCCTCATCGCGAGCAGACTCGCTTCCACAAGGATTTCTGATGAACTCAAAACCTTGTGGAAGCGAGCTTGCTCGCGATTCGATTTTGAATGCGACGAGGAAACCGGGATGAAAACCCTCTGGCAAAACTGCCACGCCGCCACCATGGCCCAGGGCGTCTACTCGATCATCGAAGACGCCGCCATCGTCACCCAGGGCGAGCATATTCAATGGATCGGTCCCCGTGCCCAGCTGCCGGCGGGTGACTACCCGGCGGTCACGGACCTCAAGGGCGCCTGGGTGACCCCGGGGCTGATCGACTGCCATACCCATACGGTGTTCGGCGGCAACCGCAGCGGCGAATTCGAGCAGCGCCTGCAAGGCGTCAGCTATGCCGAAATCGCCGCGGCCGGTGGCGGTATCGCCAGTACCGTGCGTGCCACCCGGGCCGCCAGTGAAGACGAGCTGTTCGCCAGCGCCGCCAGGCGCCTGGAAAGCCTGATGCACGACGGCGTGACCACGGTGGAAATCAAGTCCGGCTACGGCCTGGACCTGGCCAGCGAGCGCAAGATGCTGCGGGTCATCCGTCGCCTCGGCGTCGAACTGCCGCTCAGCGTGCGCAGCACGTGCCTGGCGGCCCACGCCTTGCCGCCGGAGTACGTCGACCGCGCCGACGACTACATCGAGCACATCTGCGCCGAGATGCTCCCGGCCCTGGCGGCCGAAGGGCTGGTGGACGCGGTGGATGCCTTCTGCGAATACCTGGCCTTTTCCCCGGCGCAGGTCGAGCGCGTGTTCATCACGGCCCAGCGATTGGGCCTGCCGGTGAAGCTGCACGCCGAACAACTGTCGTCGTTGCACGGCTCAAGCCTGGCGGCCCGGTACCAGGCGTTGTCGGCCGATCACCTGGAGTTCATGACCGAAGACGATGCCAGGGCCATGGCCGAGGCGGGCACCGTGGCGGTGTTGCTGCCGGGCGCGTTCTACTTCCTGCGTGAAACCCGGCTGCCGCCCATGGATGCCTTGCGCAAGCACGGGGTGAAGATCGCAGTGGCCAGCGACCTCAATCCCGGCACCTCGCCGGCCTTGTCGCTGCGTCTGATGTTGAACATGGCCTGCACCTGTTTGCGCATGACACCGGAAGAGGCCCTGGCCGGGGCGACGATCCATGCGGCCCAGGCCTTGGGCATGGCCGCCAGCCACGGCTCCCTGGAAGCCGGCAAAGTCGCGGATTTTGTCGCCTGGCACATCGACCGCCCGGCGGATCTGTCGTACTGGCTGGGTGGCGAACTGGAAAAACGCGTCGTGCGTCACGGCGTTGAAATCGATTGAGGAGAGCGGTTGTGGAAAAGGTCCTGAATTTCAAGCAAGGGCGCGTGCCGCTGTTGATCAGCATGCCGCACGCCGGCCTGCGCCTGACCCCGGCGGTGCAGGCCGGATTGATTCCCGAAGCCCAAAGTCTGCCAGACACCGACTGGCACATTCCCAGGCTCTACGAGTTTGCCTCTGAACTGGGCGCCAGTGTCCTGGCTGCCGAATATTCGCGGTTCGTCGTCGACCTGAACCGCCCCTCCGACGACAAGCCGATGTACGTCGGTGCTACTACCGGCCTGTACCCCGCGACGCTGTTCAACGGCGTGCCGCTGTTTTGTGAAGGCCTGGAGCCGTCCGCCCAGGAGCGGGCGACGTATCTGCAGCAGATCTGGGTGCCCTACCATCAGACCCTGCAACAGGAGTTGGCCCGGCTCAAGGCCGAGTTCGGCTATGCCCTGTTGTTCGATGCCCACTCGATCCGCTCGGTGATCCCGCACCTGTTCGACGGCAAGCTGCCGGACTTCAACCTCGGCACCTTCAACGGCGCCAGTTGCGACCCGACACTGGCCAGCCGGCTCGAAGCCATCTGCGCCGAGCACGGCGGCTTCACCCACGTGCTCAATGGGCGTTTCAAGGGCGGCCACATCACCCGGCACTACGGCAACCCGGCCCAGGACATCCACGCCGTGCAACTGGAGCTGTGCCAGAGCACCTACATGGACGAGTTCGAACCGTTCAACTACCGCCCGGATCTGGCGGCGCCGACCCAGGTGGTGCTCAAGCAATTGCTGGAAGGCTTGTTGGCGTGGGGGCGGCAGGCTTACAGAAAATAAACACCGTGCGGTACTGCTGTGGCGAGGGGATTCATCCCCGCTGGGTCGCGAAGCGGCCCCAAACGGATGTCTTCCTGTGACTTGACTGGTTGGACTGGGAGCTTTCGGGACTGCGGTGCAGTCCTGCGGGGATAAATCCCCTCGCCACAGGATTGTGTTTGTCCTTGAGCCACGTAAGGGAACTGTCGCCACCGTGCAAAACCGAGTCGCCACAGGTCACCTTTACCCCCTCGGCGCTGCGTACTGTTTCGGTACGGTGCACAAAGACACCGGCCCACAATAATCCGCTGCCGCCGAGACCTTCCCGATGAAAAGACTGTTCAAGCGCTGTCTATCGATCTTCTGCGGTACCGTCATGCTGGGCACCGGGGCGATGGCCGCCGAGCCGGCGTCCTGCCAGACCGTGCGCATGGGCGTGGTCAACTGGACCGACGTGATCGCCACCAGCGGCGTGGCCGATGTCCTGCTCACGGGCCTGGGGTATGAAAGCAAGCAGACCAGTGCTGTGCAGCAGATCATCTTCGCGGGCATCCGCGACAAGCGCC
Organism: Pseudomonas sp. 7SR1; assembly: GCF_900156465.1. Lineage (NCBI taxonomy): Bacteria > Pseudomonadati > Pseudomonadota > Gammaproteobacteria > Pseudomonadales > Pseudomonadaceae > Pseudomonas > Pseudomonas sp. 7SR1. The sequence goes on along the minus strand of NZ_LT707064.1, from coordinate 1,131,233 downwards.
TCGACATATTCCTGGGCTACTGGAAGCCGGCAATGGACAAGAACATCGCCCCGTTCCTGGCCGCCAACCAGGTGAGGGTGCTGGAAAAGCCGAGCCTGGCCGATGCCCAGGCCACCCTGGCGGTGCCTGACTATGTGGCGGCGGCGGGGCTCAGGACGTTTGCCGACATCGCCCGGTTCAAGGACCAGTTGAGTGGCAGGATCTATGGCATCGAGCCGGGCAGTGGGGCCAACACCACCATCAAGACCATGATCGAGACCAACCACTTCGGCCTCAAGGACTTCAAGCTGATCGAGTCCGGTGAGGCGGGCATGCTGGCGGCGGTACAGCGGGCCGTGAATCGCAAGGAATTCGTGGTCTTCGTCGGCTGGACCCCGCACCCGATGAACATCAACATGAACATCACCTACCTGACCGGCAGCGAAGATGTCTATGGGCCGAACGAAGGTGCTGCCACCGTTTCCACCGTGACCGCGCCGGACTATGCCCAGCGTTGCCCGAACGTGAACCGGCTGCTGGAAAACCTGACCTTCACCGCCGCCCAGGAAAGCCAGCTGATGGTGCCGATCATGGAGCGCAAGACACCCCAGGACGTCGCCCGGCAATGGTTGCGGGACCATCCCGAAGACCTCCAGCGCTGGCTGGCCGGCGTGACCAGTTTCGACGGCAAGGACGGCGTGGCGGCGGTGCAGGCCAGTCTCAAGCCATGATGCCTCATCATTGAGGCGTCCTACCCAAGGATATATCTGGTGGTCCCCTGTCATGGCTTATCCACTCTCCCCGGCAATGTCCGCCTTCGTCCGCAAGACCCGGAGTTTCAGCAGCCCGGACGGCGGCATCGCCGGCATGCGCGAGGGCTACGACCGGATGTGCCGGGCGTTCACCCCGCCGCGCCCGGAAGGGTTGATGGTCGATGATTTTGAGCTGGCCGGCGTGGCCGTGCGGGCTTATCACCCTCGGATCGAGCCACCCTGCGAAGGCTGGCCGTGCATGCTCTACCTGCACGGAGGCGGTTGGGTGGTGGGGAACCTGGACTCCCATGACTTCATCTGCATGGAACTGGCGGCCGAGCTGGGGATACTGGTGCTGGCGGTGGACTATCGCCTGGCCCCGGAACATCCATTCCCGGCGGCCTTCGAGGATTGCCTCGACGTGTGGCACCGGCTGGCAGCCGCTCCTCTTGCCATCGATCCCAGGCGCCGGTGGGTGGCCGGGGACAGTGCCGGGGGCAACCTCGCCGCTGCGATTTGCCTGGCCCTGCGTAATGGCGGTCAGCCGCTGCCCCAGGGCCAGGTGCTGATCTACCCCGCCCTTGGCGGCCCTGCCGACTTGCCCTCGCGCCGCGAATGCGCCGACGCGCCCCTGCTGAGCAGCGACGACCTGGACGACTGCCAACAGCTTTACCTGGGCGGCGCCGCGCCGTCGCCCTACGCCATGCCATTGCTCGCCGCCGACCTGGCTGGCCTGCCGCCGGCGCTGGTCATCGTGGCGCAATGGGATCCGCTGCGTGACGACGGCATCCTCTACAGCGAGCGGCTGAACGCCGCAGGAGGCAATGCCGTGCTGTATGTCGGTGACGGTCTGGTCCACGGCTGCCTGCGTGGCCGCAACCAGGTGCCGGAGGTCGATCGGATGTATCGCACGCTGCTGGCATACCTGGCTGACACGCTTTGACTTCGCGGGGACATGCTCATTAAGGTAATTCGGGTTTATGATGCCGGACGGCAGACTAAATAGAAGTCCCCACAGGGATGACTCGACCCCTTACGGAGCGCGCAATGCAGACTTTGTACCCGCAGATCAAACCCCATGCCCGGCACGATCTGGCTGTCGATGACACCCATACGCTCTATGTCGATGAAAGCGGCTCCCCGGAAGGACTCCCGGTGGTGTTCATCCACGGTGGTCCGGGTGCGGGCTGCGATGCGCAGAGCCGTCGCTACTTCGATCCGAACCTGTATCGCATCGTCACGTTCGACCAGCGCGGCTGTGGTCGCTCCACCCCCCATGCCAGCCTGGAGAACAACACCACCTGGGATCTGGTCGAAGACCTGGAGCGCATCCGCAAGCACCTGGGCATCGATAAATGGGTACTGTTCGGCGGCTCCTGGGGCTCGACCCTGGCCCTGGCCTACGCCCAGACCCATCCGGAACGGGTGCATGGCCTGATTCTGCGCGGGATCTTTCTCTGCCGTCCGCAGGAAATCGAGTGGTTCTATCAGGCCGGCGCCAGCCGCCTGTTTCCCGACTACTGGCAGGACTACATCGCGCCCATTCCGCCGGACGAGCGCGACGACCTGCTCAGCGCCTTCCATAAACGCCTGACCGGCAACGACCAGATCGCCCAGATGCACGCGGCCAAGGCCTGGTCCATCTGGGAGGGCCGGACCGCGACCCTGCGTCCGAACCCGCTGGTGGTCGATCGCTTCTCCGAGCCGCAGCGTGCCCTGTCGATCGCCCGGATCGAGTGCCATTACTTCACCAACAATGCGTTCCTCGAGCCCAACCAGCTGATTCGCGACATGGGCAAGATCGCTCATTTGCCGGGCATCATCGTCCATGGTCGCTACGACGTGATCTGCCCCCTGGACAACGCCTGGGAGCTGCACCAGAACTGGCCCAACAGCGAGCTGCAGGTGATCCGCGATGCCGGTCACGCCGCGTCGGAGCCGGGCATCACCGATGCACTGGTGCGCGCCGCCGCGCAAATGGCCCGGCGTCTGCTCGACCTGCCGCCTGAAGAAGCGTGAAGGGCCTGTTGCAACGGGTCCGCGGCGCCCGGGTCGAAGTGGCGGGAGAAATTGTTGGCGCCGTGGACCAGGGCCTGCTCGTATTGGTGGCGGTCGAGCCCGGGGATACCCGGGCCAGCGCCGACAAGCTCCTGCACAAGCTGCTCAACTACCGGGTGTTCAGCGATGCCGACGGCAAGATGAACCTGTCCCTGGCGGATGTCGGTGGCGGTTTGCTGCTGGTGTCGCAGTTCACCCTGGCGGCAGATACCCGAAGCGGCTTGCGCCCGAGCTTTTCATCGGCCGCGCCGCCAGCATTAGGGGAAGAGTTGTTTTCTTATCTGGTTACCCAGGCGAAACACGTGCATGGCACTGTGGCATCAGGTAGATTCGGCGCCGACATGCAAGTGCATCTGGTAAATGATGGCCCGGTAACCTTTTTGTTACAGGTCTGAAAGTGTTTGAAACACCTTTTCAGGCTGTTTTCGAGGTTAAACGGGGAGTTTTCTCGATAAATACTTTGTTGCCCCTGATGCGTTGTCACGCGGCCTGCTAGATAATCGCGCGCTACGGGGGATCGGCGTTCGCCGGTCCATTTGACTTTAGGTAGAGACTTGTCCTGGGCCGTTTGGGGAATCATTTTGTCCCATCGGAGTCGGAACAATGCTCGCCAACTTGGCAAGAGTGCTCCGCAAGGTCGGTTTTTCAATGCCGTTACCAAGCGGATACCTTAACTGGCCGTTGGTTTCTTGATCTGTTTTCGGCGAGGGTTGCTCGTGATTGTTAGTCCCTGTAATGCACCAAAAATGTCTGCCAAACGGTTTAAAAACGCTCTGGTAGCGGGCTCTGCCCTGTTGTGCCTGCTTGGCGCCGGCCAACTGTGGGCATTCAGCCTGGATGATGTGTCGGCGAAGGCTCAGGAACTGGCCGGGCAAAAATTCGAAGCCCCGCGCAGCAACCTGCCGAACGAATTTCGCGATATGAAATTCGCCGACTATCAAAAAATCCGTTTCCGCACCGAAAAAGCCGAGTGGGCCGACCAGAAGACGCCGTTCCGCCTGTCGTTCTATCACCAGGGCATGCATTTCGACACGCCGGTGAAGATCAACGAGATCACAGCGACCACTGTCGACGAGATCAAGTACGACCCGACGCGCTTCGATTTCGGTGACGTGCAGTTCGATCCCAAGGCCACCGAGCAGCTGGGCTACGCGGGCTTTCGCGTGCTGTACCCGATCAACAAGGCCGACAAGCAAGACGAAATCATGACCATGCTGGGCGCAAGCTACTTCCGCGTCATCGGCAAGGGCCAGACTTACGGCTTGTCCGCCCGTGGCATGGCCATCGATACCGCGTTGCCATCCGGCGAGGAATTCCCGCGTTTCCGCGAGTTCTGGATCCAGCGCCCGAAACCGACCGACAAGCATCTGGTGATCTTCGCCCTGCTGGACTCGCCTCGGGCCACCGGCGCCTATCGCCTGACCCTGCGTCCGGGTACGGACACCGTGGTTGATGTGAAGGCGCGCATGTTCCTGCGTGACCGTGTCAGCAAGCTGGGTGTTGCCCCGCTCACCAGCATGTTCCTGTTCGGCGCCAACCAGCCGTCCAAGGTACTCAACTATCGTCGCGAACTGCACGATTCCAGCGGCCTGTCGATCCACGCCGGCAACGGCGAATGGATCTGGCGTCCGCTGAACAATCCCAAACACCTGGCCGTGAGCAACTTCTCGGTGGAAAACCCGCGTGGTTTCGGTCTGCTGCAACGTGGCCGCGACTTCAGCCACTACGAAGACCTGGACGACCGCTACGACAAGCGTCCTAGCGCCTGGATCGAACCGAAAGGCGACTGGGGCAAGGGCACCGTGGACCTGGTGGAAATCCCGACAGCCGATGAAACCAACGACAACATCGTTGCGTTCTGGAGCCCGGAAAAGCTGCCTGAGCCTGGCCAGCCGCTGGACTTCTCCTACCGCCTGCACTGGACCCTCGACGAAGCCAGCCTGCACTCGCCGGACAGCGCCTGGGTCAAGCAGACCCTGCGTTCCACGGGTGACGTGAAGCAATCCAACCTGATCCGCCAGCCGGATGGCAGCGTGGCCTACCTGGTGGATTTCGAAGGTCCTTCGCTGCAAGCGTTGCCGGAAAACGCCGAAGTGCGTAGCCAGGTGAGCGTCGGCGACAACGCCGAAATCGTCGAGAACAACGTTCGCTACAACCCCGAAACCAAGGGCTGGCGCCTGACCTTGCGCCTGAAGGTCAAGGATCCAAAGCAGGCTACCGAAATGCGCGCGGCGCTGGTCCGTCCGCTGACGCCTGTCGAAGCCCCTGCCGCGTCGCATGCCGTGACCACGACCCTTGCCAAGGCAGACAAGGTCGCCAAGCAGCAGAGCGAAAAAGAGAAAGAAAAAGAGAAAGAACACGCCAAAGAAGTCGCAACGACCGTCAAGGCGTCCGCCGCCGTCGAGGCGACCCCAACCCCGCAGGAACCGGAACCGACTGAGCAAGTCCTGACCGAGACCTGGAGCTATCAGTTGCCAGCCGATGAGTAATACTCCAGTACAGCCAGAGACGCTCAGCGAATATCTGGCCCATTTGCCAATGACCGACGAGCAGCGCGCCGAGCTGGCGGGCTGCTCTTCCTTCAGCGAACTGCATAAACGGCTTTCGTCTTCGACATTCGATGAGCCCGGCGAAGCGGCACAGGCTTCGGTTGGGCGGCGTTTGACCCTGAGCACTGCCGAAGAGCTGGAAGACGCCGAAATGCTGGCACTGGATGCCAGTGGTCGTGTGTGCCTGAAGGCGACGCCGCCGATTCGTCGTACCAAGGTCGTGCCGGAGCCTTGGCGCACCAATATCCTGGTGCGTGCCTGGCGGCGTCTCACCGGTCGCACCAACCCGCCGAAGCCGCCCAAGGACGCACGCGTGCTGCCCGAGGCGCGCTGGCGTACCGTGGGGTCGACCCGTCGCTACATCCTGCTGCTGTTGATGCTTGGCCAGACCATCGTCGCCGGCTGGTACATGAAGGGCATCATGCCGTACCAGGGCTGGTCGCTGGTGGACCTGGAGGAAGTGCTGCACCAGCCGCTGTCGCAGACCGCCACGCAAGTGCTGCCATACGCCTTGCAGACCAGCATCCTGATCCTGTTCGGTATTCTGTTCTGCTGGGTGTCGGCCGGTTTCTGGACCGCCCTGATGGGCTTCCTGGAGCTGCTCACCGGGCGCGACAAGTATCGTATCTCCGGGGCCAGTGCCGGCAACGAGCCGATTCCCAAGGATGCCCGTACCGCGCTGGTCATGCCGATCTGCAACGAAGACGTGCCGCGGGTGTTCGCCGGCCTGCGGGCGACCTTCGAGTCGGTGGCCGCCACCGGTGACCTGGATCGCTTCGACTTCTTCGTGCTCAGCGACAGTAATGAAACCGATATCTGCGTGGCCGAACAGCAAGCGTGGCTGGACGTCTGCCGCGAGGCCGGTGGCTTTGGCAAGATCTTCTACCGCCGCCGCCGCCGTCGCGTGAAACGCAAGAGCGGTAACCTCGACGACTTCTGCCGTCGCTGGGGCAGCGATTACAAGTACATGGTGGTGCTCGACGCCGACAGCGTCATGAGCGGCGAATGCCTGACCAGCCTCGTGCGCCTGATGGAAGCCACGCCGGACGCCGGTATCATCCAGACCGCGCCGAAGGCTTCGGGCATGGACACGCTGTATGCGCGCATGCAGCAATTCGCGACACGGGTCTACGGTCCGCTGTTCACCGCCGGCCTGCACTTCTGGCAGTTGGGCGAATCCCACTACTGGGGACACAATGCGATCATCCGCATGAAGCCCTTCATCGAGCATTGCGCCCTGGCGCCATTGCCCGGCAAAGGTGCCTTCGCCGGTGCGATCCTGTCCCACGACTTCGTCGAAGCGGCACTGATGCGCCGTGCCGGCTGGGGCGTGTGGATTGCCTATGACCTGCCGGGCAGCTATGAGGAATTGCCGCCGAACCTGCTGGACGAACTCAAGCGTGACCGTCGCTGGTGCCACGGCAACCTGATGAACTTCCGGCTCTTCCTGGTCAAGGGCATGCACCCGGTACACCGTGCGGTGTTCCTGACCGGGGTGATGTCCTACCTGTCGGCGCCCCTGTGGTTCTTCTTCCTGGTGTTGTCCACCGCGCTGCTGGCGGTCAATACGCTGATGGAGCCGCAGTACTTCCTCGAACCGCGACAGCTGTATCCGTTATGGCCGCAATGGCATCCGGAGAAGGCCATCGCGCTGTTCTCGACGACCATCGTGCTGCTGTTCCTGCCCAAACTGCTCAGTGTCGTGCTGATCTGGGCCAAGGGCGCGAAGGAGTTCGGTGGCAAGTTCAAGGTGACGCTGTCGATGTTGCTGGAGATGCTGTTCTCCATGCTGCTGGCACCGGTCCGGATGATCTTCCACACCCGTTTCGTATTGGCCGCGTTCCTCGGCTGGGCCGCCACCTGGAACTCGCCGAAACGTGACGATGACTCGACGCCATGGAGCGAAGCGGTCAAGCGCCACGGTCCGCAAACCTTGCTGGGCTTCCTCTGGGCGTTGCTGGTCATCTGGCTGAACCCCAGTTTCCTGTGGTGGCTGGTGCCGATCGTCGGCTCGCTGATGCTGTCGATCCCGGTCTCGGTGATCTCCAGCCGCGTGGGCCTGGGCTTGAAGTCGCGCGATGAAAGCCTGTTCCTGATCCCGGAGGAGTACGCTCCGCCACAGGAACTGCTGTCGACCGACCAGTATGCCCATGAGAACCGCTGGCATGCGCTGAACGACGGCTTCATTCGTGCGGTCGTCGACCCACAGCAAAACGCCCTGGCGTATGCCTTGGCCACATCGCGGCACGGCAAGGCCGAGCCGATCGAATGGCTGCGGGGCGAACGCGTTCGCCATGCCCTGAAGGTCGGTCCGGCCGGCCTCAGCAATGCCGAGCGCCTGGCGCTGTTGAGCGACCCGGTCGCCCTGTCCCGCCTGCATGAGCAGGTCTGGAGCGAGAGCCATCCCGAGTGGCTGGCAGCGTGGCGTGAGTCGGTCAATGCCGATCCTCATGCGCCGTTGCTACCGCTTCAGCCGGTCAGTGCCCAGCCTCAACTGGCCTGATGCACAAAAAGCCCCGCTTCTGAAAGGAAGCGGGGCTTTTTGTTGGGTCTAGGATTTGGAGCGCACCGGTGGTTGTGGCGAGGGAAACCATCCCCTCGCCACATCCGCACCTGGCTTCCCCTGGCCAGTCAGACTATGGTCGAGGGTCGACGCTATCCAGCGCCCGGTTTGCCAGCAAACTACCGAGCTCGATCAGTTGCTGGATGCCCAGGGCAACACGGCATTCACCACACATCCCTATGGGAGGGCGCTTGCTCGCGAAAGCGGTGGGCCGGTTTGCAGGGATGTTGGATGTGCCGGCGTCTTCACGGGCAAGCACGCTTCCCATAGGATGCACCGGGCGAGGGCGCCCAGGACGGGCGCCTCGCTACGAGGGGATCAAACCTTGAATCGCCCCACCAGCGTCTGCAAGTGCACGCCCAATCGCGCCAGTTCGGCACTGGAGGCGGCGGTTTCTTCGCTGGACGATGCCGTTTGCTCCGAGACATCGCGCACGTTGAGCACGCTGCGGTTGATCTCCTCGGCCACGGCGCTCTGCTGCTCGGCGGCGGCAGCGATCTGCTGGTTCATCGACTGGATGGCCGAGACCGTGCGGGTAATGTTCTCCAGGGAACCGCCGGCGCGGCGGGTCAGTTCGACGCTGCTGTCGGTCAGGCTGCGGCTGTTGTCCATGATGGTCGCGACCTGCTCGGTGCCGTTCTGCAGCCCCAGGATCAGCTCTTCGATTTCCTCGGTGGACTTCTGGGTGCGCTGGGCCAGGCTGCGGACTTCATCGGCGACCACTGCGAAACCACGTCCGGCTTCACCGGCGCGGGCGGCCTCGATGGCGGCGTTGAGCGCCAGCAGGTTGGTCTGCTGGGCCACGGACTTGATCACGTCCAGCACGCTGCCGATCTTGTCGCTTTCGCGCTTCAAGTCGCCCATGGCGGCGGTGGAGTTGCCGACTTCCAGCGCCAGACGCTCGATCTGGGCGATGGCTTCGCCCACCACCTTGTCGCCTTCACGGGCCTGCTGGTCGGCGGCGACGGCAGCCTCCGAGGCTTCCTCGGCGTTGCGTGCCACTTCCTGCACCGTGGCGGTCATTTCGTGCATGGCGGTGGCAACCTGATCGGTCTCCACTTTCTGGCTGTTGACGCCGGCACTGGTTTGCTCGGTCACGGCCGAAAGCTGTTCGGCGGCGCTGGCGATCTGAGTGACGCCTTCGCCGATGCCCCCGATCAGTTGCCGAAGGCCCACGGTCATGCTTTGCATGGCCCGTTGCAGCTGGCCGAGTTCGTCGCGGCGATCGGAGGTGAGGTTGTGGGTCAGGTCACCGGCGGCCACGCGTTCGGCCACCGTCAGCGTCTGGGCCAGCGGGCCGACGATCTGCCGGGTAATGAAGGTGGCGGCAATCACCCCGAACAGCAACGCCAACGCGGCAGCGGCAATCAGGACGGTCTTGGCCTGGGCCGCGTCGTGGTCACGCACGGCGGTCTGGGATACGGTCAGTTTCTGGCTGGCGTCGATCAACACCTGGCCTTGCTCGGTCATGCGCTGTTGCGCGGCGGCGTTGTCGATCTGCGAGTCGCGGAACTGGGCCACGGCCGCGCGGTAGAGATTGAACGAGTCGTTGGCCTGCTGCAGGTTGGCGGCGTGTTCGGCTGGCAACTGATCGGGCAGGCGTGCAAGCAGCTTCAGGACGTTATCGATGGCATCGAGAGCAGGTTGCTGGGCATCGCTCTTGCCGCTGTAGGTGTAGCCGCGAACCTGGTAGCGCGCTTGCTGGATCGCTTTGCTCAGGGTGACCACGCTATTGAATTGAGTGACATCGCCGGCTTGCAGCGCCGCTTTCTCCACTTCGGCGACGCGGGCCACGGCGTTGTCGGCGCTGGCGCCCAGCTTGCTGCGTGCATCTTCACGGTTGACGGTGGCCCGGGTCATCAGGGCAAAGGCGCCCTTGTATTCGGCGACGGCGGCCAGTTGCTTGTCGATCAGCGCCACATCGGCCGGTTGTTCGATCAACTGGCGGGCGGTATTGAGCCCGGCTTCCAGCTTGCCAAGCAGGTCGTTGACCTGCTGCGGCCCTTTCTCGCCCCGTGTGGTGTTGTAGTCGATGCTCGCCAGGTTCAGGTCCTTGCTCAAGTCGTTGAGACTGGCAATGAACCCCAGCTTGTCGCCCCGGCTGATGACATTGCCCAGGCTGCTCCAGCCGGTGAAGGCAATCATCAACGTGAGGAACAGCACCAGGCCGAAGCCTGCGCCGAGTTTGCGATTAACGCTTACATTTCCAAGCCACCGGAACATGCTGTCACTCCCCTGGAGCATTGAATTGGTTTTATGGGGACTGTATCGGCGGCTCGGCAGGGATCTGTAGAAATGAACTGAAGATCGTGAAATGGGGGATCAGAACAGCCGAGCGAGCAGCGCCGTGACCGCGGTCTCGACCCGCAGGATTCGCTCGCCCAACTGCACCGGTTGCAGGCCGGCCTTGGCCAGCAGGTCGACTTCGTAGGGGATCCAGCCGCCTTCCGGGCCGATCGCCAGGGTGACGGGTTCTGTCAGCGCCCGGGGGCAGGGGGGGTAGTTGCCGGGATGACCGACCAGGCCCAGGGTGCCATTGGTCAGGGCCGGCAGGCGGTCTTCGACGAAGGGCTTGAAGCGTTTCTCGATGATGACTTCAGGCAGCACGCTGTCCCTGGCCTGTTCCAGGCCGAGGATCAGCTGTTCGCGAATGGCCTCGGGCTCCAGGAACGGGGTCTGCCAGAAGCTTTTCTCCACCCGGTAGCTGTTCACCAGCACCACGCGCGGCACGCCCATGCTGGCGATGGTCTGGAAAACCCGCCGGAGCATTTTTGGGCGCGGCAGCGCCAGCACCAGGGTCAGCGGCAGCTTGGCCGGCGGCGGCTGGTCCAGGGTCACATGCAGTTCGGCTTCGCGGGGTTCCAGGCGCAGTACCTGGGCGGAGCCCATCGACCCACCGATGCGTCCCACCCGCAGGCTGTCGCCGACGGCGCTGCGGTGGACGTCCTGCATGTGCGTCAGCCGGCGATCGTTGAGGACGACCCGGTCCGGCCCGATGAAGTCGGTCTCTTCGAGCAGCAGCAGGTTCACGCTTGGGTCGCTGGCGGCTGATCGTTATTGTCGTCGGCCGATTGTTCGTCCGCCTCGTCGTCCGGATGCTCGCTGCGCTTGCGCACCAGGCCACCGAACAGCACGCCGACTTCGAACAGCAGCCACATCGGGACCGCCAGGAGGGTCTGGGAGAAGATGTCCGGCGGCGTCAGGATCATGCCGACCACGAAGCAGCCGATGATCACGTACGGACGGATCTTCTTCAGGTATGCCACGTCCACCACGCCGATCCAGACCAGCAGCACCACCGCCACGGGAATTTCGAACGCCACGCCGAAGGCGAAGAACAGCGTCATGACGAAGTCCAGGTAGCTGGTGATGTCGGTCATCATCTCGACGCCGGACGGGGTCGCGGCGGCGAAGAACTTGAAGATCAGTGGGAACACCAGGAAGTAGGCGAAGGCCATCCCTGTGTAGAACAGCAGGATGCTGGACACCAGCAGCGGCACGGCGATGCGTTTTTCATGCTTGTACAGGCCTGGCGCAATGAAGCCCCAGACCTGGTGCAGGATCACGGGAATCGCCAGGAACAGCGAGACCATCATCGTCAGTTTCAGCGGCGTCAGGAAAGGCGACGACACGTCGGTGGCGATCATCGTCGCGCCTTCCGGCAGGTACTGGCGCAGCGGCGTGGAGACGAAGGTGTAGATCTGCTGGGTAAAGGCAAACAGCCCGGCGAAGATGATGAATACCGCCGCGACACAACGCAGCAGGCGGGTGCGCAACTCGGTGAGGTGCGATACCAGCGGCATTGGCTGGTCGTTCTCTGGGATATCGCTCATGGGGCTCGCGGCGGCAAAGTAGGGTCGTTGGGAGCGGCGGACGCTGGCACCGTCGGGGCAGGTTCCGTCGATCTTGCGGGCTCGGCCACTGCCGGCGCGGTGTCACCCACCTGGGGCTGGGCCTGGGGCGCGTTCGCCGGCTCGACTGCCGGCTGGACCGGCGTCGGCTCCTGCTGGGTCGGCGTGAAGATTTTCCGCGCTTCCTGCTCGAGGGACAGAATGTGTTCGTTGTGAAGTTGCCGACGGATTTCGTCGGCACCGATCTCACGCTCAACTTCCTGTTTGATCGCATTGAAGCTGCGCTTCAGACGGCCGATCCACAGGCCGGCGGTGCGCGCAGCACCCGGCAGGCGCTCGGGGCCCAGCACCAGCAGGGCGACGAGACCGACGAGCAGCAGTTCAGTGAAGCTGATCCCAAACATTAGTCAGTGCTCACGAGTCTTTGCGGGTCGGCTCTTCGACTTTCTGTGCCTGCACATCGATGGTGTGTGGCGCATTCACCGGCTGGGCCGCCTGGGGGTGTACCGGCTGTGTCGGCTGCACGGGCTGGGCGGGAGCCGCCGTCGGGTCGGCCGGTTTTTCGTCGTCGTTCATGGCCTTGCGAAAGCCCTTGATCGACTCGCCCACGTCGGTGCCGAGGTTTTTCAGTTTCTTGGTACCGAATACCAGCACCACGACTACCAGGATGACGAGCCAGTGTTTCCAGTCAAAAATGCCCATGTGGCTATTCCTCTCAAAAGTTGATCAGGCGGACGGGCGCGAGGCTTTCTCGACGTGCCCGGACAGACCGAAGCGACGGTCCAGTTCATCCAGTACGGCCTGTGGATGCTGTCCCAGTTGGGCCAGCATGACCAGGCTGTGGAACCACAGGTCGGCGGTCTCGTAGATCACGTCGCTGCAGTCGCCGCTGATGGCGGCGTCCTTGGCGGCGATGATGGTCTCGACCGATTCCTCGCCGACTTTTTCCAGAATCTTGTTCAGGCCCTTGTGGTACAGGCTGGCGACATAGGAGCTGTCGGCCGCGGCGCCTTTGCGCTCTTCCAGCACCTGGGCCAGGCGGGTCAGGGTGTCACTCATGGGTATGTCCTGAATAAATGGCGTGCGGGTCCTTGAGCACCGGGTCGACGGTTTTCCAGTCGCCGTTCTCGAAGACGCGATAGAAGCAGCTTTGACGGCCGGTGTGGCAGGCAATCTCACCGACCTGCTCGACCATCAGGATGATGACGTCGCCGTCGCAGTCCAGGCGCATCTCATGCAGGTGCTGCACATGCCCGGACTCTTCACCCTTGCGCCACAGCTTGCCACGGGAACGTGACCAATAGATGGCGCGGTTCTCGGCAGCGGTCAGGGCCAGTGCCTCGCGGTTCATCCAGGCCATCATCAGCACGCGTCCGGTCTTGTGATCCTGGGCGATGGCCGGCACGAGGCCTTCGGCGTCCCATTTGATCTCGTCCTGCCAGTTTTTCATCGTTGGTCCTGACGGCAGCGGCAAGCTTTGCGCTTCAAGCTGCAAGTAAAAAGCAGATTTATGTATGTATGGAGCTTGTGGCTTGCAGCTTAAAGCTTGCGGCTGATTCCTGCTATCGGCGAACGACCAGATACAGACCGACCACCATCATGACAATGGCGGGCCAATGCCCCAGCTCGCTCAGTGGTCCACCGGCCGCCACCACCGCGCCGCCACCCAGGTGCGCGGCACCGAGCAGGCGCAGGAACCAGTCGTCCTTGCGTCGTTTCCAGGGGGGCGATGGATCCTGGGCATGGGGTTGGGACATGCGCTCGAGCAGGTCTCGGGTCATGTTGGCCAGGTGCGGGATCTGCTCGAACTGGCTCTGCACGTTGCCCAGCAAGGTCTTGGGACTGACGCGTTCGCGCATCCAGCGTTCCAGGAAAGGCTGGGCGGTGTTCCACAGGTCGAGGTCCGGGTACAGCTGGCGACCGAGGCCTTCGATGTTCAACAGGGTTTTCTGCAGCAGTACCAGTTGCGGCTGGACCTCCATGTTGAAGCGACGCGCGGTCTGGAACAGGCGCATCAGCACCTGACCGAATGAAATATCTTTTAACGGTTTTTCGAAGATCGGCTCGCACACGGTACGGATCGCCGCTTCGAATTCGTTGAGCTTGGTCTCGGCCGGTACCCAGCCGGAGTCGATGTGCAACTGGGCGACGCGGCGGTAGTCACGCTTGAAGAACGCGAAGAGGTTGCGGGCCAGGTAATCCTGGTCTTCGGGTGTCAGGCTGCCGACGATGCCGCAGTCGATGGCAATGTACTGCGGGCTCCAGGGCTGCACAGTGCTGACGAAGATGTTGCCCGGGTGCATGTCGGCATGGAAAAAACTGTCGCGGAACACCTGGGTGAAGAAGATTTCCACGCCGCGTTCGGCCAAAAGCTTCATGTCGGTGCGCTGGTCGGCCAGGGTCGCCAGGTCGGTCACCTGGATCCCGTAGATGCGCTCCATCACCAGCACTTTCGGGCGGCACCAGTCCCAGTAGACCTGCGGCACGTAGAGCAACGGCGAGCCTTCGAAGTTGCGCCGCAACTGGCTGGCGTTGGCGGCCTCGCGCAGCAGGTCGAGTTCGTCGTAGATGGTTTTCTCGTAGTCCTGGACCACGTCCACCGGATGCAGCAGGCGCGCATCGGCCGACAGCCGCTCGGCGGCGCGGGCGAGGATGAACAGCCACGCCAGGTCTTGGGCAATGATCGGCTTGAGACCCGGGCGGATGACCTTGACCACCACCTCTTCACCGCTCTTGAGCTGCGCGGCATGGACCTGGGCCACCGACGCCGAGGCCAGCGGTTCGACGTCGAAGCGACTGAACACTTCGCTGACCTTCCTGCCCAGTTGCTCCTCGATCAGCGCCACCGACAGTTTGGAATCGAACGGTGGTACGCGATCCTGCAGCAGCATGAGTTCGTCAGCGATGTCCTCGGGCAGCAGGTCGCGCCGGGTGGAAAGGATCTGGCCGAACTTGATGAAGATCGGCCCCAGGTCCTGCAAGGCCAGGCGCAGGCGCGCACCGCGACTCAGCTCCAGCGTGCGACGGGGAAACCAACGCCAGGGCAGCACGAAACGCAGTGCCAGCAGGAACCAGGGCAGCGGCAGGGCGAACAGCAGGTCATCGAGGCGGTAGCGGATCACGACGCGCTGGATGCGCAACAGACGGCGGACGGCAAGCAGCTTCATGCGTTATCGCTTGGGTTCAAGGGATCGGGAAAGGCGCTCGAAACGCGCCTCGAGTCGGTCCAGATCGAGTTTGATCCGGTCCAGTTCACTAAAACGGGCTTCGGCTTCGCGGCGGCCAACAAGCGTACGCGATTCCTCGGCCAGGTATTCGCTCAGATTCTGCCCCAGGCTGGCAAAGCCCTGGCGGTACCAGCGGGTGCGGCTGCGCAGGTGGCTGCCGAGCAAT
Organism: Pseudomonas sp. 7SR1; assembly: GCF_900156465.1. NCBI lineage: Bacteria > Pseudomonadati > Pseudomonadota > Gammaproteobacteria > Pseudomonadales > Pseudomonadaceae > Pseudomonas > Pseudomonas sp. 7SR1. The sequence goes on along the minus strand of NZ_LT707064.1, from coordinate 1,116,088 downwards.
TGCGTGGCCACCGGGCCGAGCCAGCGGGACAGTTCGTATTCCCAGTCCAGTTCCAGGTCCTGGAGAATCTTCGCCAGTTCCAGCAGCACGCCACTGTCGCCGTCCAGCTCCACGTCGGGGCTGTGCAGCACCGCTGTCTTGTCCTTGCTCAAGGCCAGGTTCAGCAGGCTCGATGCCGGGGCGCGCAGGGTGCAGTCCGCCTCGGCTTCCCAGTGGGCGGCGAGCATCAGGCCTTCGTCGCTGGGCAGGATGAACAGCCGCAAGGCCGGGCTGCGGCAGTCCACGGCGATCACCCTGCCGCTCAGGTGCGTCAGGCGCGCCAGCGCCGTGCTGTCCAGGCGCAGGACCCGGTTGATGCCGAGTTCGACGCTGGCGAGCAGGCCGGTGAGCAGCATCAGGGCTTGATACCGCGGTGCAGGGCCACGATGCCCGAAGTCATGTTGTGATAGGTCACGCGGTCGAAACCGGCCTCGACCATCATTGACTTCAGGGTTTCCTGGTCCGGGTGCATGCGGATCGATTCGGCCAGGTAGCGATAGCTTTCCGCGTCGTTGGTGATCAGCTTGCCCATCAGCGGCATGAAGGCGAACGAGTAAGCGTCGTAGGCCTTGGACATCAACGCGTTGGTCGGCTTGGAGAACTCCAGCACCAGCAGGCGACCGCCGGGCTTGAGCACGCGCAGCATCGAGCGCAGGGCGTCTTCCTTGTGGGTGACGTTGCGCAGGCCGAAGGCGATGGTCACGCAGTCGAAATGGTTGTCGGGGAACGGCAGCTTCTCGGCGTCGGCCTGGACGAATTCGACGTTGCCGGCCACACCCAGGTCCAGCAGGCGGTCGCGGCCGACCTTGAGCATGGATTCGTTGATGTCGGCGAGCACCACCTGGCCGGTCGGGCCGACGATGTGGGAGAACTTCTTCGTCAGGTCACCCGTGCCGCCGGCGATATCCAGCACGCGGTTGCCGCTGCGCACCCCCGACAGTTCGATCGCGAAACGCTTCCACAGACGATGCATGCCGCCGGAGAGCAGGTCGTTCATCAAGTCATATTTGGCGGCTACCGAGTGGAAAACCTCAGCGACTTTTTCCGCCTTCTGGCTTTCCGGCACGTTCTTGAAGCCGAAGTGAGTGGTGGGTTCGGCATCGCTGCCTTTGCGCTGATCAGTCATATCGCTGTCACCAAAAAAGAATGCGGGACATTCTAATCCCCGGTGAAGGGCTTTGTCTTGGCAAGGCTGAAGGTAAGATGAACCACCGCCGGGACGTTTTGACGCAGTCAGGGTCAGAAGCTTACCGGCAAGTCCCGATAAAACAGGAGTCATCCGATGGCCCGTATAACGGTTGAACGTGCCCATGGCCTGGGCAAGGAAGCGGCACGAGAGAAAGCCGACAAGCTGGCGCAGAAGTTGTCCGACAGCTATGGACTGGAACCGCAGTGGGAAGGCGATACCCTGAAACTCAAGCGCTCCGGGGTCAAGGGCGAAGTGCATGTAGGCGAGGATTCGATCCGCGTCGATGTGGAACTGGGCATGTTGATGTCGGCCATGAGCGGCACGATCAAGAGCGAAATCGAAAAGGCGCTGGATAAGGCGTTGGCTTGATCGACCGAAAGGGCGGTGAATGCAAAGTTGAAATTCACCACCCCACCCAGCGGGAGCGAGCTTGCTTGCGATTGCATTGTTCCAGTCACATCAAGTTTGGCTGACACTGCGCCATCGCCAGCAGGTTCGCTCTCACAGGGAAATCATCGTCATCCGGATTTGTGTTCCGTTGTTAGGGTGCCGTTTCTAATTATTGTCACTACTTTTGCCCTGAGCCCGACCCCCAGCGGGCCGTTCATCCCATCTGTTTTCCAGTGAGGTGCACCATGGCCAAAGTTGTTCTGAAGAAAAAAACCGACATCGAATCTTCCACCCTGAGCGACGTGAAAACCTATGCGCGCAAGATCTGGCTGGCTGGCCTGGGCGCCTATGTCAAGGTCGGACAGGAAGGTAGCGAGTACTTCCAGGAGCTGATCAAGGCGGGTGAAGTTGTTGAAACTAAAGGCAAAAAGAACATCGCCGGGAAACTTCAGGCAGCCAATAGCGAACTGAACGAAGCCAAGGCCGAAGCAAATACTTTCAAGGCCAGGGTTGAAGTTCAGCTCGATAAAGTCGAAAAGGTATTCGACGCCCGTGTTGCAAGTGCCTTGAATCGCATCGGCATTCCGTCTAAACATGACGTTGAGGCACTCTCTGCCAAGCTCGATGAGCTGACGGCATTGCTCGAACGTGTGGCGCGTAAACATTAAGGAGAACGGGATGGCTGGCAAAAAAATCACCGAAAAAGAAAGCAGCTCGTGGGCCGGGAAGATTGAAAAATATTCCCGCAAGATCTGGCTTGCTGGTTTAGGCGTGTACTCGAAGATCGACACTGACGGCAGCAAACTCTTCGAGTCCCTGGTTAAGGACGGCGAGAAGGCCGAAAAACTCACCAAGACGGCGGTCACCAAACAGGTCGATGCGGCCAAGGACTCTGCCGGGTCCGCCAAGTCGCGAATGAGCGGCGTGAAGGATCGTGCGCTGGGCAAGTGGGACGAGCTGGAAGGGGCTTTCGACAAGCGCCTGAACAGTGCGATCTCCCGCCTGGGCGTGCCGAGCAACAGTGAAGTCAAGGCGTTGCACAGCAAGGTCGATGCCCTGACCAAGCAAATCGAAAAACTCACCGGGGCCAAGGTCGCTCCGGTGGCCTCCAAGACTGCTGCGGCCAAGCCGGCTGCCAAGACGGCAGCCAAGCCACTGGTCAAGGCTGCGGCAAAAACCGCTGCCAAGCCTGCGGTGAAAGCAGCAGCCAAACCCGCGACCAAAACCGCCGCGGCCAAGCCTGCAGCCAAGGCAGCGGCCAAACCGGTAGCGGCCAAGCCAGCAGCCAAAGCGGCAGCCAAGCCTGCGACTAAACCTGCGACTAAAACAGCGGCTGCGAAACCTGCTGCCAAACCCGCAGCCAAGCCTGCCGCCAAGCCGGCGGTGAAAGCAGCCGCGAAACCCGCCGCGGCGAAAAAACCCGCAGCGAAAAAACCGGCCACGCCAAAAGCTGCCGCCCTCAAGGCGCCAACAGCGGTCGCCAAGCCTGCAGCTCCGGCAAGCGTCGCGAGCACGGCGAACTCGGCCTCGGCTCCAGCCCCGGTCGCCACCCCGACTCCAGCGCCGGCTCCATCGACGCCTACCAGTCAGTCCTGATTGCAGGACACAACGAAACGCCCGGCCTGTTCAGGTCGGGCGTTTTTGTTTGCTTGGCAGATGGGGAGCGGCGCTGAGCGGGCTTGCTCCCACAGGTGTCATTCGGGGTCTTCGAGATAGCGCAACGCCAACCGTTCGGTCGCCACCTTGGCCGACGGCGGCAGGTGCGGTGCTACCAGCATCATGATCTGGTAGACCACCAGCCGGACCTCGCCCTCGCGATCCAGTATCCGCTGGTAGTCCAGCGAGAACAGCAAGGTCAGGGTGATCTGTTCCACCAGTTGTCCAAGGGCCTGGGTATCGCTGACCAGCAGGCCCTGTGCCTTGAGCTGTGCCAGCAGGGAAGCCAGGGTTCGTTTCAGTGCATTGAGCAACTGGCGGATGCCCTTGGCCAGTTTCGGCAGGCGGCCGGCCAGGTTCGACAGGTCCTGGAACAGGAACCGGTACTGGGCCAGGCGCTCGACGATCAGGTGCAGGAACAACCAGTAGTCTTCCGGTGCCAGTTGCGCATCGGCGGGTGGATTCAGCAGCGGGGACAGTTCGGCCTGGAAACGCTCGAAGAGCCCCAGCACCAGTGGCTCCTTGCCATGGAAGTGGTAGTAGAGGTTGCCAGGGCTGATACCCAGCTCATTGGCGATTTCCAGGGTGGAAACGTTCGGCTCGCCCTTGTCGTTGAACAACTGCAGGGCGCATTCAAGGATGCGATCACGGGTCTTCATCCGGTCCTCTTGTCGATGGATTGCCACGGCCGATGAGCAGGCCGCACGTCGTGGCCTTCAGCGCACACGTACATAGGTGCCTGGCGCCGCGTCCATAGGCGGGTAATTCGCATTGCCCAAGGTCATCTGGGTTTCCCGTCGGGCCCCGGAGCGCTCCTGGATCCAGCCCAGCCACTGAGGCCACCAGCTGCCCTCGACGTGTTTTGCATCGTAGTACCAGGCCCGTGGATCGCCGCTCAGTTTCGGATTCTCGACGTAGTTGGCCTTGGGGCTGCCGGGCGGGTTGATGATGCTCTGGATATGGCCGCTGTTGGACAGCACGAAGCGGCGCTCACCGCCCAACAGCAGCGTCGAGCGATACACCGCATCCCAGGGCGTGATGTGGTCGTTGATACCGGCCACGCTGAAGCTGTCCACGGTCACCTTCTGCAGGTCGATCGGCGTACCGCACACTTCGAGCCCGCCGGGGCGGGTCAGCGGGTTGTGCTTGAAGAAATCCAGAAGGTCGCCGTGATAGGCCGCCGGTAGCCGTGTGGAGTCGTTGTTCCAGTAGAGAATGTCGAAGGCCGGCGGCTCCTTGCCCAGCAGGTAGTTGTTGACGAAGTAGTTCCAGATCAGGTCGTTGGGACGCATCCAGGCGAATACCCGGGCCATGTCCCGGCCATCGAGCACACCCTTCTGGTAGGAGCGGCGCTTGGCGGCTTCGAGGGTCTGCTCGTCGATGAACAGCGTGGCCGGGCTGTCGATCGCACTGTCCAGCAAGCTGACCAGGTATGTGGCGCTGGCGACCCGGCGCAGTTGGCGCTTGGCTTGCAGATGGCCTTGCAGGGCCGCGATGATCAGCCCGCCGGCGCACGCACCCATCAGGTTGACGTCGCGGGCGCCGGTGATCGCCCGGCAGGCGTTCATCGCTTCTTCCGTCGCCTCGACATAACTGGACAGGCCCCATTCGCGGTGACGCACGTCGGGGTTGCGCCAACTGATGATGAACACCTGCAAATCGTTTTTCAGTGCGTATTGGACGAGGCTGTTGGAAGGGCTCAGGTCGAAGATGTAGAACTTGTTGATCTGGGGCGGCACGATCAGCAATGGCTTGGCGTATTGCTTTTCGCTCATGGGCCGGTACTGGATCAGCTCCAGCATCTCGTTTCGAAACACCACCGCGCCCTGCGTGTTCGCCAGGGTCTTGCCCACTTCGAAGGCATGGGGGCTGATTTGCCGGGGCATCCCGTCATTGTGCAGCAGGTCGTCGAACAGATGGCTGATGCCACGCACCAGGCTGTTGCCGCCGGAGTTGAAGAACTCCTTGACGGCCAGCGGGTTGAGCAAGGTGTTGGAAGGAGACACGGCATCGTTGAGCAGGGCGAAGGCGAAGTGAGCGCGGGCGCGGTCATCGGCGCTCATGTCGCATTCGTCGATCCAGCTCTTCACCTGTTTCTGCCAGCTCAGGTAGGCCTGCAGGCTCCGGCGATAGAAAGGGTTGAGCTGCCAGGTGGGATCGGCGAAGCGTTTGTCGTGCGGGCTGGTGGGGTGCAGGGTTTCCCCCAGCAGGACGCGTCCCAGCTGACCGCCCAGCTTCAATGCGTGCCGGGCACTGTGCACCGGGTTGCGCAGGCCATGGGCGGCGACGCTGCGCAAGGTAGACAGCAGGTCCCTGCCCCGCAGGCCGGTGACCGCACTTTGTGCGTTCATGAAGTTGGCGGGGACGGGCATCGAATCTTTCGTCGGCTTGTCGCGCATCAGTCAACTCCTTCGTCATCAGGCTGAGGCTCTGGATGAAAAGTGCTTGCGCAACCCGTCATGCAAAGCCCGAAAACAAACACTCCGAACCAGACAACATAGCCGCTGTTTCGGAAGTTGCGCGCTTCGGCGTCCTGCCTCGCGCGACAGGCGGTGTCAGCCGCCACCGTGCGGCGAGGGATGCGGATGCATGACCGCCCGCTGACGTTCTTCCTGCAGAAACTTCATGATGATGGGGGCCACGGCCTCGGCCCGGGTAATCAGGAACAGATGGCCGTCATCGATGATGTGCAACTGGGCATTGGGAATGCGCCAGGCCAGCAGGCGCATGTTGATCAAAGGGATCAGTGGGTCGTCGTCGCCGGCCAGGACCAGGGTCGGCTGATGGATCTTGTGCAGCCAGTGGATACTGGTCCAGCCCAGGCCGGCGAACAGTTGCCAGTAATAACCGAGCTTGCCCGCCGAGCGGACCCTGGCCGCATGGCTGGTGGCCAGGTGCGGGTCGCGGCGGAACGAGCCGCCGTAGATCAGCGGGGCGATGCGCAACACGTGCGATGGCTGAACGTAGCGACGCGGACTTGCCATCATCCACAGCACCTTCGGTTTGCCGGGCACCATCACCGCCCCGGCGGCGGTGGCCGCCAGGATCAGCTTTTTGCAGCGCTCCGGATAATCGTGGGCGAACTGCTGGGCCAGGGCTCCGCCCCAGGACACACCGACCACGCTCACCTGCCCGTAGTCGAGATAGTCGAGCATCCGCGCGGCGAGCTTTGCCAGGCCCGGGAAGCGATACGGGCGGCTGGGCGTCGACGATCCACCCACTCCGGGGACGTCGAAGGCGATGACCTCCAGGTCCGGATCCAGGGCCTCGATAAACGGAAATACCAGCTCCAGGTTGGCCCCGATGCCGTTGAAAATCAGCAGAGGCGTCAAGTGAGGCTTGCCGGGACGTACCGCGGTGCGCAAGGTCTGGCCATCCAGATCGACGGTACGGAAGATGTACGGTTGCGGCATGCTTCAAGCCCTGTGGGTTGGGTCACTGTCATTCATTTTTTCCCGGATCCCCTGTGGGAGCGAGCAAGCTCGCTCCCACAGGGGGGCGCTGTGAACATGGGTTCTATGTTCGCCAGTGCTGTGGGCCTTGCATTCAGTGTCGGCTGGCGGGATATATTCGTGAGCCATCCCACCCCCGCAGCAGACGAGTTGCCTCAATCACCGCTCGTGCACATACGTGCCAGGCGCCGCTTCACCCGCCGGATAGGTCTTGTTGCCCAGCACGCTGGGTGCCTTTTTCAGCTTGCCCGAGCGTTCGGCCTGCCAGGCCTGCCAGTGCAGCCACCAGGAGTCGGTGTGCTTGGTGGAGTTTTCCTGCCAGTCCTCGGCCTTGGCCGGCATGTCCTCGCTGGTCATGTAGCGTGACTTGGGGTTGCCCGGCGGGTTGAGGATGCTCTGGATATGGCCGCTGCTCGACAGCACGAAATCCACCTTGCCGCCGAACAGCTGCGCCGACTTGTAGCAGGATTTCCACGGGGTGATGTGGTCGTTGGTTCCGGCCAGGGCGAAGATGTCGGACGTGACCTGCTTGAGGTCGATCGGCGTGCCGCACACTTCCAGTGCATTGGGCCGGGTCAACGGGTTGGTCTTGAACATCTCGATGAGGTCGCCGTGGAACGCCGCCGGGAGCCTCGTGGTGTCGTTGTTCCAGAACAGGATGTCGAATACCGGTGGTTCGTTGCCCAGCAGGTAGTTGTTGACCCAGTAGTTCCAGATCAGGTCGTTGGGGCGCATCCAGGCGAAGACCTTGGCCATGTCGCGGCCTTCGAGCACGCCGGCCTGATAGGAGTGGCGCTTGGCGGTCTCCAGGGTCTGCTCGTCGACGAACAGCGCCACGTCGGTGTCCAGGGTGGTGTCGAGTACGCTCACCAGCAGGGTCAGGGCGTTGACCTTCTTCTCGCCGAGTGCGGCGTAATGGCCCAGCAAGGCGGTGCAGGTGATGCCGCCGGAGCAGGCGCCCAGCATGTTCACGTCCTTGCTGCCGGTGATTGCCGTGACCACATCCACTGCTTCCTTGAGGGCCTCGATGTAGGTGGACAGGCCCCATTCGCGCTGTTCCTTGGTGGGGTTGCGCCAGCTGACGATGAAGGTCTGCACATTGCTGCGCAAGCAGAAGCGCGCCAGGCTCTTGTCCGGGCTGAGGTCGAAGACATAGAACTTGTTGATCTGCGGCGGCACCACCAGCAGCGGTCGCTCATGGACTTGCTCGGTGATGGGGCGGTACTGGATCAGCTCCAGCACATCGTTGCGGAATACCACGGCGCCTTCGGTCACGCCCAGGCTCTTGCCCACCTCGAATGCGCCCATGTCGACCTGGCTCGGCATCCCGCCGTTGTGTACCAGATCCTTGGCCAGGTGGGACAGGCCGTCCAGCAGGCTCTTGCCGCCGGTTTCGAAGAAGCGCTTGACCGCCGCCGGGTTGGCCGCGGTATTGGTGGGCGCCATGGCTTCGGTCATGAGGTTGATCACGAAATGCCCGCGGCTGATGTCCTGGGGCGGGAGGTTGCTGTCATCGATCCAGGCGTGCAGCTCCTTGCGCCATGCCAGGTAGGTCTGCAGATAACGCTTGTAGAGGGGATTCTGGCTCCAGGCCGGATCGGTGAAGCGACGGTCATCGCTCGAAGGCTGCAGCTCGGATTGGCCGAACAGCACCTTCTTGAGCTCGGCGCCGAAATGGGCGACGTGCCGGGCGCTGTGCAGCGGTTGCTTGAGGGTCTGGGTCAGCACCATTCTGGCGGAGGCCAGCAGGTCTTTTCTGCGCAAGCCGACGACGGGATTCAGGCCCAGGGTATTTTCCGAGGCCTGGTTCTTCAGGTCATCGTTGTTTTTGTTGCTCATCTACGACGCTCCATTGTCAGACGAGTACCCGGACCATGCCGTAAAAGCCGCACAGCCCATGGCGGGTACGCTGCTCGGGTGACCGTTAATTCCGCATCGATCTCAATGAGGAAGCATATGCAAAGGAACTCCCCAGTTCCTTTGCAGGGAACTTGCCAGGTCCATTGGTTACCCGAGTTTGATTTTTTTCGCAAGCAGGCCAGTCATTGACCTCGCCGCGGGGGGATTCAAGCAGATGAGTCTAGAAAATGCGCCCTAAAGCGCCAGCCCTTGAGCTAGAGCATCAGCTTGACGACGGACTCGTTCGGGTCGCGGGTTTTTCCGGCCGCCTTGAGTTCGGCCAGATAATCGTTCCACAGGTCCTCCTGGCGCACCGCCAGCTGGTACAGGTAGTCCCAGGTGAACAGTCCGCTGTCATGGCCGTCGTCGAAGGTCAGTTTCAGTGCGTACTGGCCGGCCGGCTCGACCTTGGTCAGGGCAACGTTGAGCTTGCCATATTGCAGGATGGGTTTGCCGTGGCCCTGGACCTCGGCGGAAGGCGAGTGCACCCGCAGGAATTCGGCGGGCAGGTGGTACTCCTCGTCCGGCGCGTATCTGAGCGTCAGGGTCTTGGAGGCTTTGTGCAGGTTGATGGCGGTGGGGAGTTTGGTCATGGCCTGTGATCCGTCTCGGAAGGATGCCTTGATCTGCAAAAGCGACACGGTCCATATGGGAGCGAGCCTGCTCGCGATAACGGTTTGACAGTCAACTCATGGGTTGAATGTTATGCCGCCATCGCGAGCAAGCTCGCTCTCACTGGTGCCGGACATCTGTCGGTGGCTTACAGGATATACCGCGACAGGTCTTCGTTCTGCGCCAGTTCGCCCAGGTGGCTGTTGACGTACTCGGCGTCGATGCGGATCGGCGCTTCGTTGTGGGCGCTGGCCAGGTCGCCGGCGCTGAACGAAACCTCCTCGAGCAGGCGTTCCAGCAGCGTGTGCAGGCGACGGGCACCGATGTTCTCGGTCTTCTCGTTGACCTGCCAGGCGATCTGCGCCAGGCGCTTGATGCCTTCCGGCGCGAACTCGATGTTCAGGCCTTCGGTCTTGAGCAGCGCGCAGTACTGTTCGGTCAGTGATGCATGGGGCTCGCTCAGGATGCGCTCGAAGTCTTCCGGCGACAGGGCCTTGAGCTCCACACGGATCGGCAGGCGACCCTGCAGCTCCGGTACGAGGTCGCTCGGCTTGCTCAGGTGGAACGCGCCGGAGGCGATGAACAGGATGTGGTCGGTCTTGACCATGCCCAGCTTGGTGTTGACCGTGCAGCCTTCGATCAGCGGCAGCAGGTCGCGCTGCACGCCTTCGCGGGATACATCGGCGCCGCCGACATTGCCGCGCTTGGCGACCTTGTCGATCTCGTCGATGAATACGATGCCGTGCTGCTCGACTGCTTCCAAGGCCTTGGCTTTCAGTTCGTCTTCGTTGACCAGGCGGCTGGCCTCTTCATCGCGTACCAGCTTCAGCGCTTCCTTGACCTTGAGCTTGCGGCTCTTGCGCTTGCCCTTGCCCATATTGGCGAACAGGCTCTGCAGCTGGTTGGTCATCTCTTCCATGCCTGGCGGCGCGGAGATATCGACGCCGGCCATTTCGGCGACTTCGATCTCGATTTCCTTGTCGTCCAACTGGCCTTCACGCAGGCGCTTGCGGAACAGTTGGCGGGTGTTGGAATCCTGGGTCGCGGCGGAGTCGGCGTTGAAGCCCATGCGCGCCGGCGGCAGCAGCGCATCGAGAATGCGCTCTTCGGCGGCATCTTCGGCGCGGTGGCGCACCTTGGTGATTTCCTGTTCGCGCAACAGCTTGATGGCGGCATCGGCCAGGTCGCGGATGATCGACTCGACGTCGCGGCCGACATAGCCGACTTCGGTGAACTTGGTGGCTTCGACCTTGATGAACGGCGCGTTGGCGAGCTTGGCCAGGCGGCGGGCGATCTCGGTCTTGCCGACGCCGGTCGGGCCGATCATCAGGATGTTCTTGGGGGTCACTTCGACGCGCAGCTCTTCGGGCAGTTGCATCCGGCGCCAGCGATTGCGCAAGGCGATGGCTACGGCGCGCTTGGCATCGTCCTGGCCGATGATGTGACGGTTGAGTTCGTGGACGATTTCGCGGGGAGTCATGGACATGGTAATTGACGGTCCTCGAGCAGGAATGAGCCGTGGCGCTGGGCCGAAACAGGCTTATTGCGCGAGATCCTGCTCCTCAATGGTCTGGGTATGGTTGGTGAAGACACAGATGTCGCCGGCGATGCTCAAGGCAGTCTCGACGATCTCCCGGGCCGACAGGTCGGTCTTTTTCAGCAGTGCGCTGGCGGCCGCCTGGGCGTAGGCACCGCCGGAGCCCATGGCGATCAGGCCGTCTTCGGGTTCGACCACGTCGCCGTTGCCGGTGATGATCAGCGAGGCGTCCTTGTTGGCAACCGCGAGCATCGCTTCGAGGCGACTCAGGGAGCGGTCGGTGCGCCATTCCTTGGCCAGTTCGACGGCGGCACGAATCAGGTGGCCCTGATGTTTTTCAAGCTGGCCTTCGAAGCGCTCGAACAGGGTGAAAGCGTCGGCGGTGGCCCCGGCAAAACCGGCGATGACCTGGCCGTGGTACAGGCGACGGACTTTCTTCGCGTTGCCTTTCATCACGGTGTTGCCCAGTGAAACCTGGCCGTCGCCACCCATGACGACTTTGCCATCACGGCGGACTGAAACGATGGTGGTCAAGGGAAGAGTCTCCACGCAGCGGGGCGAAAATGCCCGGATGAAAACTCATATGGGGGTGGTATGGTTTTTTTCAACCGTGGGGGCCCAGAGGGGATGAGCGGTGCGTTTCGCTCATCCCCTCGCCACAGTGGGTCGCTCGGGTGGCCACCGTGTGCGATCAGCGGCTCTGGCGTTGTTGTAACAACAGGTTGCTGAAACCACTGCCAGCCAGCTGTTTCTGCGCCTTGGTCAGCTCTTCGCGATTGCTGAACGGGCCGACCAGCACCCGGTACCAGGTCTCATCCTTCACCGTGCCGGACTCCACCGACACGGACTGGCCCAGCAGGATGATCTGTGCCCGCACCTTGTCGGCATCGGCTTCCTTGCGGAAGGAGCCAGCCTGCAGAAAAAACTTCGTCACCGGGGCCGCTTTCTGCACGGGAGGGGCCGGTGGCGGCGTAATGCCGGCCAGGGCCGCCTGGGCACGGGCGGTGTCGATCTTCGCCGCTTCGGCCGGTGTCACCGGCGTGGCGGGTACTTGCGGAGTCGGCAGGGTTTTCTCCGGCACCGCCTCGGGCGGCACGATGACTTCCGATTCCGGCAGCAGGGTGTAGAAGTCGTACTTGGGCTTCACCGGTTGCGTCGGGCTCGGCGGGGTCTTGTTGGCCTCGGCGATGCGCGTGGCTTTCTGTTGCTCCTGGCGGACGCGCTTGACGTCATCGCCCTGGCCCGGCTCCAGCTTCATCAGGAACACTATGAAAGCGCCAACGGTCAGGCCGATGGCCATCCACAACCAGCCCGGAATCGGCTTCTTGGCCGGGGGCTGGTAACGACTGGCGCCGCGCTTGGGTGCAGGTTTTTTCTTGGCGGCCAACTTACATGCGCTCCAGGGTTTCCAGGCCCAGCAGTTCCAGGCCCTGCTTGAGCGTGCGCGCGGTCAGCGCGGCAAGACGCAGGCGGCTTTGCATTTGCTCGGGGGTGTCGGCGTTGAGGATCGGGCAGTTCTCGTAGAAGCTGGAGAACAGGCCGGCCACATCGTACAGATAAGCGCACAGGGTGTGTGGCGTGCCCTTGTCGGCGACGTTGTTGAGCACTTCGCCGAACTGCGCCAGCTTCGCCGCCAGCTCCTGCTCCTGTGGGGCCTGGAGCACGATCCGCCCGTCCACTTCATCGAGGCCTTTGCCGAGTTTACGGAACACGCCCGCCACACGGGTGTAGGCGTACAGCAGGTATGGCGCGGTGTTGCCTTCGAAGTTGAGCATCAGGTCGAAGTTGAAGCTGTAGTCGCTGGTGCGGTGCTTGGACAGGTCGGCGTATTTCACCGCGTCGATGCCCACCACCTTGGCGATCTTGCGCAGCTCATCCTCGGCCAGGTCCGGGTTCTTGCCCTTGACCAGGGTATAGGCGCGTTCCTGGGCTTCGGTCAGCAGGTCGATCAGCTTCACCGTGCCGCCGTCGCGAGTCTTGAAAGGGCGGCCATCGGCGCCGTTCATGGTGCCGAAGCCCATGTGCTCCATTTCCATCGGCCGGGCCACGAAACCGGCCTGGCGTGCCACTTCGAACACTTGCTGGAAGTGCAGGGCCTGGCGCTGGTCGACGAAGTACAACACCCGATCGGCCTTGAGCACGCTGTTGCGGTAGCGTACGGCGGCCAGGTCGGTGGTGGCGTACAGGTAGCCGCCGTCTGCCTTGACGATGATCACCGGCAGCGGTTCGCCGTCGGCAGTCTTGAACTGGTCGAGGAACACGCACTGGGCGCCGTTGCTTTCCACCAGCATGCCCTTGGCCTTGAGGTCATTGACCACGTTGATCAGGTCGTCGTTGTAGGCGCTTTCGCCCATGACGTCGGCCATGGTCAGCTTAACGTTCAGCAGCTCGTAGATTTTCTGGCAGTGGGACAGGGAGATGTCCTTGAACCGGGTCCACAGCGCCAGGCACTCGGCGTCGCCGGCCTGCAACTTGACCACCAGGCCGCGGGCGCGGTCGGCGAACTCGGGGGATTCGTCGAAGCGTTGCTTGGCGGCGCGGTAGAAGTTCTCCAGGTCCGACAGTTCATCGCTGGTGATGGGGTTTTCCTGCAGGTAGGCCATCAGCATGCCGAACTGGGTGCCCCAGTCGCCGACATGGTTCTGGCGAATCACGGTGTCGCCGAGGAATTCCAGTACCCGGGCCACGCCGTCGCCGATGATGGTGGAACGCAGGTGGCCGACGTGCATTTCCTTGGCGAGGTTGGGGGCCGACAGGTCCACCACGGTGCGCTGCAGCGGGCCGGCCTTGCGAACCCCGATGCGTTCGTCGGCCAGGGCCGCGTCCAGGCGCGAAGCCAGGGCCTGGGTGTTCTGGAAGAAATTGATGAACCCGGGACCGGCGATCTCCGCCTTGGAAACGTTCTCGTCGGCCGGCAGCGCGGCGATGATTTTCTCGGCCAGGTCCCGCGGCTTCATGCCGGCCGGCTTGGCCAGCATCATGGCGATGTTGCTGGCAAAGTCGCCGTGGGTCTTGTCGCGGGTGTTTTCGACCTGAATCGCCGGCGACAGGCCTTCTGGCAGCACACCTTCAGTGACGAGTTGGGCGATGGCTTGCTGGATGAGCTGGCGAATGGTGTCTTTCATGGTCTTCTCTTTCAACCGCAGGCGCGGCGGCGCTTCGATGCGCTGGTGGAAAAACTGGGCATTATCCGTGGCCCGGACGAGCTTGCCAACTGTAGCGGGTCGGTTGGGGTTGTGTGGTGACTATTCTTGCTGGCCTGGATGCACGCGATCCCCTGTGTGAGCTTGCTCCCACCGGGGGGCAGGCTTGCGGTCCATTCAATACAAGTCCACCGGGTCCACGTCCAGCGACCAGCGTACCGCCCGCCCGCTGGGCATCTGTTCCAGCACCAGCAGCCAGGCGCTCAACAGGCGGTGCAGCGGTGCCCGGGCGTTGGCCTGTAATAAAAGCTGGGCCCGGTAGCGCCCGGCCCGGCGCTCCATCGGAGCCGGTACCGGGCCCAATAGTTCGATCCCGGTGAGGTTCTGCTGGGCCAGCAAGCGCTCTGCCTCGCCACAGGCCTCGTCGAGGAAGCCTTCGGCCTGCCCGGGTTTGTGGGCTTCGGCCCGCAACAGCGCCAGGTGGGCGAACGGCGGCAGGCCGGCGCCGCGCCGTTCGCTCAATGCCTGCTCGGCGAAGGCGAAGTAGCCTTGCTCGGTCAGTTGTATCAGCAGCGGATGGTCCGCCAGGTGAGTCTGGATAATCACCTTGCCCGGCTCCTCGGCTCGTCCGGCTCGGCCCGCAACCTGGACGATCAGCTGCGCCATGCGCTCGCTGGCGCGGAAGTCGCCGGAAAACAGCCCGCCGTCGGCATCCAGGATCGCCACCAGGGTGACCCGCGGGAAATGATGCCCCTTGGCAAGCATCTGGGTGCCCACCAGGATGCACGGCTGGCCCTTCTGGATCGTGGCGAACAGGTGGTTCATCGCGTCCTTGCGCGAGGTGCTGTCGCGGTCCACCCGCAGCACCGGATAGTCGGGAAACAGGATGCCCAGCCGCTCCTCGGCGCGTTCGGTGCCAGCACCCACCGGGCGCAGGTCCACCTTGCCGCACTGCGGGCAATGCCTCGGCACGCGCTCGCTATGGCCGCAGTGGTGACAACGCAACTCCCCATGGCGCTGGTGCACGGTCATCCGCGCGTCGCAGCGTTCGCACCCGGACATCCAGCCGCAGTCGTGGCACAGCAGGGTCGGAGCGAATCCCCGGCGATTGAGGAACACCAGCACCTGTTGCCCGGCGGCCAGGGTCTGGCCGATGGCTTGTTGCATCGGGCCGCTGATGCCGCTGTCCAGCGGACGGCTTTTCACGTCCAGGCGCAGGAAGCGTGGCTGCTTGGCACCGCCGGCCCGTTCGTTCAGGCGCAGCAGGCCATAACGACCGGTGTAGGCATTGTGCAGGCTCTCCAGGGAGGGCGTCGCCGAGCCAAGGACGATGGGGATGTTTTCCTGGCGGGCGCGTACCAGCGCCAGGTCGCGGGCGTGATAGCGCAGGCCTTCCTGCTGTTTATAGGAGCCGTCGTGTTCTTCGTCGATGATGATCAGGCCGGGATTCTTCATCGGCGTGAACAGGGCCGAGCGGGTGCCGATGATGATGTCGGCCTCGCCGTCGCGGGCAGCTAGCCAGGCCTCCAGGCGCTCGCGGTCGTTGACCGCCGAGTGCACCAGGGCGATCCGGGCGTTGAAGCGTTGCTCGAAGCGCGCCAGGGTCTGCGGGCCGAGGTTGATTTCCGGGATCAGCACCAAGGCTTGCTTGCCCGCCTCCAGGGTCTGGCGGATCAACTGCAGGTAGACTTCGGTCTTGCCGCTGCCCGTGACGCCCGCGAGCAGGAACGCGTGGTAGCTGTCGAAGCCCGCGCGAATCGCCTCGCAGGCGGCCCGTTGTTCGGCATTGAGCGGTAGTTCCGGCTGGGCCAGCCAATGCTCGTGGCGGGCGCCCGGGATGTGCCTGCGCACCTCCACCTGGACCAGGCCCTTGGCCAGCAGCAAATCGAGGCTGTCCTTGCTGAGCATCAGCTTGCTCAGCAACTGATGGGCCACCCCATGGGGATGCTGGGCCAGGGTCGCCAGCGCTTCGCGTTGACGCGGGGCACGGGCGATGCGCGGATCGTCCGTGGA
Source organism: Pseudomonas sp. 7SR1 (assembly GCF_900156465.1). Classification (NCBI taxonomy): domain Bacteria; kingdom Pseudomonadati; phylum Pseudomonadota; class Gammaproteobacteria; order Pseudomonadales; family Pseudomonadaceae; genus Pseudomonas; species Pseudomonas sp. 7SR1. Next base: position 1,100,158 of record NZ_LT707064.1, on the reverse strand, counting down.
GGCGCCCGGCGCCACAGACCAGAACCGTTCCTGGCGCGCCTCGGCCGGCTCACCCTGGCGCAGCAGCACCGGCAGTGCCCAGCTCAAGGTGTCGCCGAGGCTGTGCTGATAATACTGGGCGGTCCACAGGCACAACTTGAACAGCGACGCCGGCAGCGGTGGCGTGGCATCGAGCAGCGCCAGGGCCGGCTTGAGCTTGTCGGCCGGGACCTCGCTGTGATCGGTGACTTCCACCAGGATGCCGATCATCTCCCGCCGGCCGAACGGTACCCGCAAGCGCATGCCGGGTTGCAACCGGTCATGCGGGACCCCGGCCGGAGCGCGGTAGTCGAACAGTCGGCGCAGGGGCGAAGGCAGGGCGAGGCGCAGGATGGCGTCGGACACGCGAGGTCTCGATAAACAGAAAAATGGCGGAAAGCTTGGCACAACCCTTGTGGGAGCGAGGGTGTGCATGAGGGCGCGAGCCTAGCAGACGGTTGGTACAAGCGACAGCTTGCGTCATTGTCGATGTCTGGTAGAATCCGCGCCCTAATTACGTGCGGTATTCAACAATAGTGTTGGGTGGCGGCACGCTAGCCTGAGGGAAACACCATGAAGACCGATATCCATCCAGAATACCCAGTGGTTGCCGTAACCTGCAGCTGCGGCAACAAGTTCGAAACCCGTTCGACCTACGGCAAAGCCCTGGCGATCGACGTTTGCAACGAATGCCACCCGTTCTACACCGGTAAGCAAAAGACTCTGGATACCGGTGGTCGCGTTCAGAAGTTCGCCGATCGTTTCGGTGCTTTCGGCGCTACCAAAAAGGCCTGAGGCTGATCATTTTGGAGGCTCGTTCCGGCGGCTCCAGATTGATGAAAAAGGCGTCCCTTGTGGGCGCCTTTTTTGTGTCCGCGATTTGGCTGGGCGGGGCCGAGGCCTTCTGTCCGGCCCCGGCAGGGCTGGCCCGGGTGAAGGTGCAGCGGGTGGTGGATGGCGACACCCTGCGCCTGGCGGATGGCCGAAGCGTGCGCATGATCGGTCTCAACAGCCCGGAACTGGGGCGGCAGGGACGATCCGACGAGCCTTTTGCCGTTGCGGCCCGTCGGCGTCTCGAAGCGCTGGTGGCGGCCAGCGACGGGCAGGTGGGGTTGCTTCCTGGCCAGCAGGGTCGCGATCGCTATGGGCGAACCCTGGCTCATGTCTATGACGCTGACGGCCGTAACCTCGAAGCGCAACTGCTCGCCGAGGGGTTGGGGTTTCATGTGGCGGTGGCACCGAATACCGGCTTGGCGGATTGCCAGGGTGCCGCCGAACGCCAGGCTCGCGAGGCGCGTCTTGGGCTATGGAAACAGTCACCCGTGCTCAAGACGCAACAGATCCAGGCTCCCGGCTTCGCCGTGCTCAGCGGCCGCGTGAACACGATCAGGCGCAATCGTGGCGGAATCTGGCTGCAAATGGAGGGGGCGGTTGTATTGCGTGTCGCTCCCGATGTGGCGAACCGTTTCGATATGGCTTCGCTTGAGCGCCTCCAGGGCCGGCAGGTCGAGGCGCGTGGCTGGGTGGTGGATCGATCGCGGCGCGCAGCCCTGGAACCGGGACGGGAGCGCTGGTTGCTGCCATTGACCGATCCGGCCATGTTGACCGCCCTGCCTCGATAAAAATTGTAGACATTTTTAATGTGTATTGTATGCATCAAGCCCTTGTGTTTCGCGGCTCTAGGCCCAAAGTCGTAGGGCAGGGCGCTTGACAGCGGTGACTGGTCAGTCTTGTAGGGACTTTGCGAGGGGCGTATCCTCGGCGGTCCGTCTGTCCAACACAGTAAAAAGCGGAATGCCCACATGTCTGATCTGAAAACTGCCGCTCTCGAATATCACGCTAATCCTCGTCCAGGAAAGCTGAGTGTCGAGCTCACCAAGGCCACCGCTACTGCCCGCGATCTGTCGCTGGCCTACAGCCCCGGCGTAGCCGAACCAGTACGCGAAATCGCTCGCGACCCTGAGCTGGCCTACAAGTACACCGGCAAGGGCAACCTGGTTGCAGTCATTTCCGATGGCACCGCGATTCTCGGCCTGGGTGACCTGGGCCCACTGGCTTCCAAGCCGGTCATGGAAGGCAAGGGTGTCCTGTTCAAGCGCTTCGCCGGTATCGACGTGTTCGACATCGAAGTCGATTCCGAAAGCCCGCAGGCCTTCATCGACACCGTCAAGCGTATCTCCATCACCTTCGGTGGCATCAACCTGGAAGACATCAAGGCACCCGAGTGCTTCGAGATCGAGCGCGCCCTGATCGAACAGTGCGATATCCCGGTGTTCCACGATGACCAGCACGGTACCGCCATCGTGACTGCGGCCGGCATGATCAACGCCCTGGAAATCGCCGGCAAGACCCTGCCGGAAGCCAAGATCGTCTGCCTGGGCGCCGGTGCCGCGGCCATCTCCTGCATGAAGTTGCTGGTGAGCATGGGCGCCCGGATCGAGAACATCTTCATGGTCGACCGTACCGGCGTGATCCACTCCGGCCGTACCGACCTGAACCAGTACAAGGCGGTCTTCGCCCACGCCACCGACAAGCGCACCCTGGCTGAAGCGCTGGACGGCGCCGACGTTTTCGTCGGCCTCTCGGGTCCGAACCTGTTGAGCCCGGAAAACCTGCTGCGCATGGCGCCGAACCCGATCGTGTTCGCCTGCTCGAACCCGGACCCGGAAATCTCCCCGGAACTGGCTCACGCCACCCGTAGCGACGTGATCATGGCCACCGGCCGTTCGGATTACCCGAACCAGGTCAACAACGTACTGGGCTTCCCGTTCATCTTCCGCGGCGCCCTGGACGTACGCGCCAAGCGCATCAACGAAGAAATGAAAGTCGCGGCCGCCAACGCCCTGCGCGAACTGGCCAAGCTGCCGGTGCCTCAGGAAGTGTGCGACGCCTACGGCGGCATCAAGCTGGAATTCGGTCGTGAGTACATCATTCCGAAACCTATGGACGCTCGCCTGATCACCCTGATCTCCGACGCTGTGGCCAAGGCCGCGATCGAGACCGGCGTGGCCACCCTGCCGTACCCGAAGAACTACCCGCTCAAGAGCGTGGATGACGTGTTCAACGGTTAAAAGCAGCCGCCCATAAAAAAACCTGGCCTCGGCCAGGTTTTTTTATGGGCTTCGAGCGGCAAGCTTCAAGCTGCATTAGAAGCGAAGCCTACCGCGCTTGCTTTGGCTTTACTTGAAGCTTGCGGCTTGAAGCTCGCCGCTGCTTCCCTAGAACAAATCGATCGGTGCCGCTTCGTCCGCCGGCAGCGGGCTGCCTGGCGCTACACCGTTGCCCAGCTCGTTGACCGACGGCGGGGTGTCTTCACTCTTGAACAGCTCGAAATACGCCCCTGGGGTACCTGGCGTCGCGGCGCGGCCGCTGACCGGATCGACCCGCAGGCTCAGGATGCCTTCCGGTTCCGGCTGGGTGTGAGGCGGTTTGTCCTTGAGGGCGGCGCCCATGTAGGTCATCCAGATGGGCAGCGCCACGGTGCCGCCGAACTCGCGGCGGCCGAGGCTCTCAGGCTGGTCGAAGCCGGTCCAGACGGTGGTGACGTAATCGCCGTTGTAGCCCGAGAACCAGGCGTCCTTGGATTCGTTGGTGGTGCCGGTCTTGCCCGCCAGGTCGGTTCGACCCAGCGCCAGGGCGCGCCGGCCGGTGCCGAGCTTGATCACGTCCTGCAGCATGCTATTGAGGATGTAGGTGGTCCGGCCGTCGATGATGCGCTCGGCAATGACCGGGGCCTGCGGTACCGCCGGGGCAGTCGTGGCTTCGCCTGGGGGCGCGTTCACCGTGAACGTTTCGGCGGCGGGTGCTGCGACGCCATCGCTGGCCTGCTCGCCCGTCGGCACCCGTGGCGGATTGGCGACGAACAGCGTCTCGCCGTTGCGGCTTTCGATCCTGTCGATGATGTACGGGGTGATCTTGTAGCCGCCGTTGGCGAACGTGCTCCAGCCCGTGGCGATTTCCATTGGCGTCAGGGTCGCGGTGCCCAGGGCCAGGGAGAGGTTGCGAGGCAGGTCCTGCTTGTTGAAGCCGAACTTGCTGATGTAGTCGATGGTGCGGTCGACGCCCAGGGCCTGAAGCAGGCGGATCGACACCAGGTTGCGGGACTTGTACAGCGCTTCGCGCAGACGGATCGGGCCGAGGAAGGTGTTGGTGTCATTCTTCGGCCGCCAGACCTTGTCCAGGTACTCGTCGACGAACACGATGGGCGCATCGTTCACCAGGCTGGCGGCGGTGTAGCCATTGTCCAGGGCGGCGCTGTAGACGAACGGCTTGAAGCTCGAGCCGGGCTGGCGTTTGGCCTGCAACGCCCGGTTGTAATTGCTTTGCTCGAAGGCGAAGCCACCCACTAGCGAGCGAATGGCGCCGTCCTGCGGGTCGAGGGACACCAGGGCACCCTGGGCCGCCGGAATCTGGCTGAACTTCAAGGAATTGTCCGGTTGACGCTGCACCCGGATCAGGTCGCCGACCTGGGCGACGTCCGACGGCTGCCGGGGGGCTGCGCCCATGCTGTTGGTATTGAGGAAAGGACGCGCCCATTTCATGGTGTCCCAGCTCACATGTTCTTCCAGCTCGCCGTTACGCGTCAGGACCTTGATGCCGTCCTTGTCCACCTGGGTGACGATGGCCGGCTCCAGGCTGCTGATGGTGCGCTGCTTGGTCAGTTCCAGGGCCCAGGCTTCCTTGGTCTTGCCTGGCAGGCGCGATTCAGGCCCGCGGTAGCCGTGGCGCTGGTCATAGGTCATCAGGCCTTCGTGCAGCGCGGTGTTGGCCATTTCCTGCAGGTTGCTCGGTACCGTGGTGGTCACGCGGAAACCTTCGGTGTAGGCATCGCTGCCGTAGCGGCCGACCATTTCGGCCCGGGCCATCTCGGCGATATACGGGGCGTTCACTTCCGGGGTCGGCACGTGATAGCTGGCGTTCAAGGGCTCGTTGATCGCGGCGGTGTACTCGGCTTCGCTGATCTTGCCCAACTTGTACATGCGTCCCAGGATCCAGTCGCGGCGCTCCTTGCTGCGCGCCGGGTTGGCCAGGGGGTTGAAGCGCGACGGGGCCTTGGGCAGGCCGGCGATCATCGCCATCTGTGCCAGGCTGACCTCGCGGATCGACTTGCCGTAGTACACCTGGGCCGCCGCCTCGATGCCATAGGCGCGGTTACCCAGGTAGATCTTGTTCACATACAGCTCGAGGATCTCGTCCTTGGTCAGCTGCCGCTCGATCTGCAGGGCCAGGAGAATCTCGGTGGTCTTGCGCGAGAAGCTGCGCTCGCTGGTCAGGAAGAAGTTCTTGGCCACCTGCATGGTGATGGTGCTGCCGCCGGACTGGATATGCCCGCTCTTGATCAACTGGCTCGCGGCTCGCATCAGGCTGCCGGGATCGACGCCGTAGTGGTTGGCGAAGTTGTCGTCTTCAGCACTCAGTAACGCATTGATGAAATTGGGGGGAATGTCGGCGAAACGGATCGGCGTGCGGCGCATTTCGCCAAATTCGGCGATCAGCTTGTTGTCGCTGCTGTAGACCCGCAGGGGAATCTGCAACTGAATGCTTCTCAGCGCCTCCACGGATGGCAATCCCGGACTAAGGTAAAGAAACGCACCGCTCAGACCCAGGAGCAGTCCGCAGAAAACGGCGACGATGGACCATCCGAAAAATTTCAGCAGACGAATCAAGGCTTTTGGATATCCAGGCAAAGAATGAAAAGGCGTCAGGTGCAGGGAAGGACCCATGCGAGCAACAAAGCGAAAAAAACGCTGCGCATTATAAGCATTTTTTCGCGGTGCAAACGCCATCCGGACATCCGTCGGACCGGCGTGATTGAACGCAATGCGTATTAGAGAGTCCGTAACTCACGGATAGTCATAGGGAATTGGTAGTGCTACGACTCTTCAATAAAAAAGCCCATGCGCTTCTGGGGATAGATATCAGCTCCACGTCGGTGAAGCTGCTCGAGTTGAGTCGCCAGGGCGACCGGTACCGTGTCGAGTCCTACGCGGTCGAACCGCTTCCGGCCAACGCCGTGGTCGAGAAGAACATCGCCGAGCTCGAAGGGGTGGGCCAGGCGCTGTCGCGGGTAGTGGCCAAGGCCAGGACACCCTTGCGCAATGTCGCCGTGGCCGTGGCGGGGTCCGCCGTGATCACCAAGACCATCGAGATGGACGCCGGGCTGTCCGACGACGACATGGAGAACCAGCTCAAGATCGAGGCGGACCAGTACATTCCCTATCCCTTGGATGAGGTGGCCATCGATTTCGAAGTCCTGGGCGTCTCGCCGCGCAGCGCCGAGCGGGTCGAAGTGCTGCTGGCCGCCTGTCGCAAGGAGAACGTCGAGGTCCGCGAGGCCGCCCTGGCGCTGGCCGGGCTGACGGCGCGGGTAGTGGATGTCGAGGCCTACGCCCTGGAGCGCGCCTTCGGCCTGCTGGCCACGCAACTGGCCGCGTCCCAGGAACGGCTCACGGTAGCGGTGATCGACATCGGCGCCACCATGACCACCCTGAGCGTGCTGCACAACGGCCGCATCATCTATACCCGTGAGCAATTGTTCGGCGGTCGCCAGCTGACCGAGGAGATCCAGCGTCGCTACGGCCTGACGTTCGAGCAGGCCGGGCTGGCAAAGAAGCAGGGTGGCCTGCCGGACGACTATTCCGGCGAAGTGTTGCAGCCCTTTCGCGAAGCGTTGGTGCAGCAGGTGTCGCGCTCCCTGCAGTTTTTCTTCGCGTCGGGCCAGTACAGCGCGGTGGACCACATCCTGCTGGCCGGTGGCACGGCGTCGGTCACGGGGCTGGACCGGCTGATCGAACAGCGCCTGGGCACGCCGACCCAGGTGGCCAACCCGTTTACCAACATGGCCCTGGGCAGCCGGGTCAATGCCGGTGCCCTGGCCAGTGATGCGCCGGCACTGATGATTGCCTGCGGGCTGGCCCTCAGGAGCTTCGACTGATGGCGCGGATCAACCTGCTTCCCTGGCGCGAAGAGCTTCGCGAAGAGCGCCGCAAACGCTTTCTGCTGGCCTTGACCGGAGCGCTCGTCGGCGCGGTAGGCGTGATACTGATTGCGGTCCAGTACCTCAACAGCGCCATCGATTACCAGCTGGCCCGTAACAATCACCTCTCGCAGCAGATCGCGGAACTGGATGAGCGCATCAAGCAGATCAGCGAGCTGAAAGCCCGTCGCCAGCAGTTGCTGGAGCGCATGCGCATCATCCAGGACTTGCAGGGCAACCGGCCGGTCAGCGGGCGCATCTTCGACCAGTTGGTGCGCACCTTGCCCGACGGGGTGTATTTCACCGAAGTGACGATGGAAGACCACACGCTGTCCATCAAGGGGGCCGCCGAGTCGAACAACCGGGTCTCGGACCTGATGCGCAACCTGGACTCATCGGACCTGTTCGATGCTCCCAGCCTGACGGAGGTCAAGGCCACCACGGCCGGCCAGCTCGACCAGGCCAATGTGTTCCAGTTGACGGTACGCCAGACCCGTCCGGCTGACATCGAGGAGGCCCAATGAGACCGGCGGAGTGGTTCGACGCGCTGCGCAAGATCGATATCAGCGACCTGGACACCAATAACCTGGGCTCCTGGCCCATGCCGGTCAAATGGCTGGCCGGTGTCCTGCTGGTGATCCTGGTCCTGGGCCTGGGCTACAACTTTGCCCTCAGCGACCTGGAGGATCAGCTGCAGCAGGTGCGCGGGGAGGAAAGTACCCTCAAGGCGCAGTTCGCGGGCAAGGCCCACATGGCCGCGAACCTGGAGCGCTACACCGAACAGATGAAGCAGATGGAGGAGTCCTTCGGCGTGTTGTTGCGCCAATTGCCCAGCGACACCGAGGTCCCCGGACTGCTGGAGGACATCACCCGAACCGGCCTGGGCAGTGGCCTGGAGTTCGAGGAGATCAAGCTGCTCCCCGAAGCCACCCAGCCGTTCTACATCGAACTGCCGATCCAGATCACTGTGACCGGCGGCTACCATGACCTGGCGACCTTCGTCAGCGGTGTCGCCGGGTTGCCCCGCATCGTCACGCTGCACGATTTCGAGATTGCCCCCCTGGAGCCCAACGGCGGATCGAAGCTGCGCATGAGCATCCAGGCCAAGACCTATCGCTACAACGAGCAGGAGGAGCAGCCATGAGGTCGTTTCGCTGCGCCGGCCTGCTGGCGGGCCTGGTCGTGCTGGCGGGCTGCAACGGCGGCGATGGCTTCGACGACCTGGACGCCTATATGAACGAGGTCCGCTTGCGCCCGCCCGGCAAGATCGAGCCGATGCCGGTATTCAGGCCCTATGAGACCTTTACCTACAGCGCCGCCAACCTGCGCAGTCCGTTTTCCCGGCAGGTCCCGGTGGACCAGGCCAGTCGGCAGCAGGGCTCGCGCAATGTGCGGCCCGACCCCAACCGGACCAAGCAATACCTGGAAGGCTTCAATATCGAACAGTTCGAAATGGTCGGCACGATTGCCAATGCCAGTGGTTCCTTCGCGCTGCTGCGTGGCGCGGGCGGGGTGCATCGGCTCAAGGTCGGTGACTACCTTGGACGCAACGACGGGCGGATCGTCGCCATCAGTGCCACTCAGGTCGATGTGGTGGAAATCGTACCTGACGGCGAGGGGACGTGGCTGGAGCGACCACGGACCATTCCTTTGAAAGAGCACTCATTAGTGGAATCCCAACAATGAACAGGATTTTGACAGCCCTCGGTATTTCGCTATGGATAGCGCTGATGTCGCCGATGGCCCATGCGGCCAGCCTCAAGGCCCTGGATGTCGCGGCGTTGCCGGGAGACCGAGTCGAGTTGAAGCTGTCCTTCGACGGGCCGCCACCGACGCCTCGCGGCTATACCACCGAGCAGCCGGCCCGGATTGCCCTGGACTTGCCCGGGGTCACCAGCCAGCTGGCCCGCAAGACCCATGACCTGGGGGGCGGCAATGCGCGCAGCGCCACCGTGGTCGAGGCGGGGGATCGTACGCGGCTGATCATCGGCCTCACCCAGCTGGCGCCGTATGACGCCCGGGTCGAGGGCAACAGCCTGTTCGTGGTGATCGGCAAGGGCGCGACCCCCAGGACCACGGCCCAGGCGTCGTCCCTCGGTGCCGCCAGTCCTGCGCCGGCGAGGGCCAGGGCGCCGACGGGCAGGGCCATTCGCGGCGTGGATTTCCAGCGAGGAACCCAGGGCGAGGGCAATGTCGTGATCGATCTGTCGGACCCTTCCATCGCTCCGGACATCCAGGAGCGCGAAGGCAAGATCATCCTCACCTTTGCCAGGACCCAACTGCCGGAACCGCTGCGGGTGCGCCTGGACGTCAAGGACTTCGCCACCCCGGTGCAGTTCGTCAATGCCAGCGCCGGCTCGGACCAGGCCACCGTCAGTATCGAGCCCGGTGGTACCTTCGATTACTCCACCTACCAGACCGATAACCGGCTGACCGTCAGCGTCCGGCCCATGACCGTCGAAGACCTGCAGAAACGCAATAGCGATCGGGCCGCCTACAGTGGCGAGAAGCTGTCCCTCAACTTCCAGGACATCGAAGTGCGTTCGGTCCTGCAGTTGATCGCCGATTTCACCAACCTGAACCTGGTGGCCAGCGACACGGTGCAGGGCGCAATTACCCTGCGCTTGCAGAATGTGCCGTGGGACCAGGCCCTGGACCTGGTGCTCAAGACCAAGGGGCTGGACAAGCGCAAGGTCGGTAACGTGTTGCTGGTGGCTCCGGCCGATGAAATCGCCGCGCGCGAGCGCCAGGAGCTGGAGTCCCAGAAGCAGATCGCCGACCTGGCGCCATTGCGGCGTGAACTGCTGCAGGTCAACTACGCCAAGGCGGCGGACATCGCCAAGCTGTTCCAGTCGGTGACCAGCGCCGAGGCCAAGGCCGATGAGCGCGGCACCATCACGGTCGATGAGCGAACCAACAACATCATCGCCTACCAGACCCAGGACCGGCTCGATGAACTGCGACGGATCGTCGCCCAGCTGGATATCCCGGTGCGCCAGGTGATGATCGAGGCACGTATCGTCGAGGCCAACGTCGATTACGACAAGAGCCTGGGGGTGCGCTGGGGTGGTTCGATACAGAACAAGGGTAACTGGAACGCTTCCGGGGTCAGCACCGGGGACTCCACCACCATCGGCACACCGGGCAGCACCAGCACCAACCAGCCGTTCGTGGACATGGGCGCGTCGGGCAACACATCGGGAATCGGCATCGCGTTCATCACCGACAATGTCCTGCTGGACCTGGAACTGACCGCCATGGAGAAGACCGGAAACGGGGAAATCGTCTCCCAGCCCAAGGTGGTGACCTCCGACAAGGAGACGGCGAAAATCCTCAAGGGCACGGAAATCCCTTACCAGGAAGCCAGTTCCAGCGGGGCGACCTCGGTGTCCTTCAAGGAGGCCTCGCTGTCGCTGGAGGTGACGCCGCAGATCACCCCGGACAATCGCATCATCATGGAGGTCAAGGTCACCAAGGACGAGCCGGATTACCTGAACAAGGTGCAGGAAGTACCGCCCATCAAGAAAAACGAGGTCAATGCCAAGGTGCTGGTCAACGATGGCGAGACCATTGTGATTGGCGGCGTTTTCTCAAATACTCAGAGCAAGGTCGTAGATAAGGTGCCATTTCTTGGCGATGTGCCGTATCTTGGCCGCCTTTTCCGGCGTGATGTGGTTTCGGAGAAAAAATCCGAGCTGCTGGTATTCCTCACTCCGCGTATCATGAACAACCAGGCGATTGCTGTGAGTCGTTGATTCTGTGCGAAATTTGATTCTTGTTGGGCCGATGGGGGCTGGAAAAAGCACCATCGGCCGTTTGCTGGCCAAAGAGCTGCGCCTGCCGTTCAAAGATTCCGACAAGGAAATTGAATTGCGCACGGGTGCCAATATCCCATGGATCTTCGACAAGGAAGGCGAACCCGGCTTTCGTGATCGCGAGCAGGCGATGATCGCCGAGCTCTGCGCATTCGATGGCGTGGTGCTGGCCACCGGTGGCGGCGCAGTGATGCGCGAGGCCAATCGACAGGCGCTGCACGCTGGCGGACGAGTGGTCTATCTGCATGCTTCCGTGGAGCAGCAGGTCGGTCGTACCGCCCGGGATCGCAACCGTCCATTGTTGCGCACTGCCGATCCGGCCAAGACCCTGCGGGACTTGCTGGAGTTGCGCGATCCGCTGTATCGCGAGATCGCCGATCTGGTGGTGGAAACCGACGAGCGGCCACCACGAATGGTGGTGCTGGACATTCTCGAACGTCTGCAGCAATTGCCTCCCCGTTAATGCGCCTGGCGAAATGCGCTATCCTCGACGTCCCGTCATGGCCCGCCTGGGGCGCGGCGGATGACCATCCCGTGGTGTCATGGCCAGCACCGGGACCTGTAGCGGGGGATTTAACCCCGTTGGGCACTTTTGTTAATCGCAGGCAGGACGCCTGATTCCATCTTCACTGTGGGGACACATGCAGACACTTAAGGTCGACCTGGGCGAGCGCAGCTACCCGATCCATATTGGCGAAGGCTTGCTGGACCAGCCCGAACTGCTGGCGCCGCACATCGCAGGGCGGCAAGTGGCGATCATTTCCAATGAAACCGTCGCGCCTCTGTATCTGGAGCGTCTGACCCGCAGCCTGTCGGCTTTTTCGGTCATTTCCGTGGTGTTGCCCGACGGCGAAGCCTTCAAGAACTGGGAAACCCTGCAACTCATTTTCGACGGCCTGCTGACCGCACGGCATGACCGCCGTACCACGGTGGTTGCCCTGGGCGGTGGCGTAATCGGCGACATGGCCGGTTTTGCCGCCGCTTGTTACCAGCGCGGCGTCGACTTCATCCAGATCCCCACCACGCTGTTGTCGCAGGTCGACTCGTCGGTGGGTGGCAAGACCGGGATCAACCATCCCCTGGGCAAGAACATGGTCGGTGCGTTCTATCAGCCCAACGTGGTGCTGATCGATACCGCTACCCTCAAGACCCTGCCGGCTCGCGAGCTGTCCGCCGGGCTGGCGGAGGTCATCAAATACGGGTTGATCTGCGACGAGCCGTTCTTGGGCTGGCTCGAGGAGAATGTCGACCGCTTGCGGGCCCTGGACCAGGCCGCCCTGACCTACGCCATCGAGCGCTCCTGCGCCGCCAAGGCCGCCGTGGTAGGCGCCGATGAGCGGGAGTCGGGTGTGCGCGCCACGCTCAATCTGGGCCACACTTTTGGTCACGCCATCGAGACCCATATGGGCTATGGTGTCTGGCTGCATGGCGAGGCGGTCGCGGCCGGCACGGTCATGGCCCTGGAAATGTCCGCGCGCCTGGGCTGGATCAGCCAGGAGGAGCGTGATCGTGGCATTCGCCTGTTCCAGCGGGCCGGGCTGCCGGTGGTGCCGCCGGAGGAAATGACCGAGGCCGATTTCCTCGAACACATGGCTATCGACAAGAAAGTGATCGACGGTCGCCTGCGCCTGGTGCTGCTGCGCCGCATGGGCGAAGCGGTAGTGACCGACGATTATCCGAAAGAGGTTCTACAGGCCACGCTGGGAGCGGATTATCGCGCCCTGGCTCAGCTTAAAGGTTAATAAGATTCCGATGACTAGTTTGCATGCCGACGAGGCTTTCCTCGGCCATTTCCAGTTGAGTCACGACCCTTTCGCTCCTCGGGTCCCCGGCTTCAAGTTCTTCCCGGCCCAGCGCAAGCCGGTGCTTGGGCAATTGCATCACCTGGCGCGCTACAGCCAGTTGCTGCTGGTGGTCACCGGTCCCCAGGGCAGCGGCAAGACTCTGCTGCGCCAGGCCCTGGTGGCCAGCACCAACAAGCAGTCGGTGCAAAGCGTGGTGGTCTCGGCCCGTGGTGCCGGCGACGCAGCGGGTGTGTTGCGCCAGGTGGCCCAGGCGCTGAATGTCGCCCAGGCTGAAATCGGCGCGATTCTCGAGCAGATCGTTCAGCTGGCGTTGACCGGTCAGGAGGTCTACCTGCTGGTGGATGACGCCGAGCAGCTCGACGAATCGGCCCTCGAAGTGCTGCTGGAACTGGCTGCCGGTGCGCCGGAAGGTCGTCCTCATGTGTTCCTCTTCGGCGAGTCGTCGCTGATTGCCGGTCTGGAGCAGTTGCAGCTCGAGGAAGAGCGGTTCCACATCATCGAGCTGGCGCCCTACACCGAGGAAGAAACCCGCGAATACCTGGCCCAGCGTCTTGAAGGAGCCGGCCGGGGTATCGAACTTTTCACCGCCGATCAGATCTCTGAGATTCACGAAAGCTCCGACGGCTGGCCTGGCAACATCAATCAGGTCGCCCGCGATGCCTTGATCGAAATCATGATTGCCAGCCGCTCAGCGGTGAAGCGTCCAAGTATGGGGTTCAACATGCCGAAGAAGCACGTATTGGCGATTTCCGCCGTGGTCGTGGTCGCCATTGCCGCCGCGTGGCTGATGCCGGGTCGCAACAAGGCGCCCTCCACGGGCACACCGGCAAACGAACAGGCGCAACTGCCCCTTGGCCAGGGCACGCCGCAACCCAACGGCGGCGCGCCAGCGGTGGAGTTCGCCGGCAATACCCAGCCGATGCCGCTGCCGTTGGTCGGCCAGTCGCAACCGGTCATGCGCGGTCCCCTGGCCGAAGCGGCCGGCGGTATCACCGAGGGTGATGACGGCTCGGCGCCTCCGATCGACGACAGCAGCGATACGCCGCCAACCGTGACCACCACGGCGCCGCCCGTCGGCGTGCCGGCAGGTCCGGCACCAACCCCGACACCGGCGCCGGCTCCAGCCGCCAAGCCGACGCCTGCCCCAGCCCAGGTCGCTACCGCCAAGCCCGCGCCGACGCCAGCACCGGTGGCCAAGCCGGCACCTGCGCCGGCCGCCAAGCCTGCCACTACCACGGCCAAGGCCGCGGGTGGCAGCTGGTACGCCGGCCAGGCACCAGGCAACTACGTGGTGCAGATCCTCGGCACCAGCTCCGAGGCGGCCGCCCAGAACTTCGTCAAGGAGCAGGGCGGCGAGTATCGTTATTTCAAGAAGGTGCTCAACGGCAAGCCGCTGTATGTCATCACCTACGGCAGCTTTGCCAGCCGCGATGCGGCCGTTTCCGCCATCAAGGCCTTGCCAGCGAAGGTTCAGGCTGGTAAACCTTGGCCTCGCACTGTCGCCAGCGTCCAACAGGAACTGGCTGCAACTCGCTGAAGATTCGGCGGCCTTACCCAGGCCGCCTCTCCCGGCAACCTCAACATTTCCGCAGGGGCGGGCGACCTTTCAGGCCGCGCGCCTTGCGGTGTCTGCGTCACAGTAGCGTTTGAGTCGTAGCGGTCGAACCCAAAAAAGTTTTGACTAGCACAGCATATAGCTTTAAACCTTTCACAAATGCGACATGGATTTGCGACAGTTCGTCGTCAAATTTGTGAGCGTCTGTGTCGGCATGTACAATGACCTCCCTTTTGCCCCCGCAAAGCCGGCGTACGTTCGGCGCGAAATGCAACTGGTTGAATTGAAAAGAAATTTGCCTCGGCAAGAGGCAGCCTGGTGAGAAAGTGTCTATGAAAGCAGGTCTGTACCAACCAGATGAATTCAAGGATAACTGCGGTTTTGGCCTGATAGCCCATATGCAGGGCGAGCCTAGCCATACCCTTTTGCAAACCGCCATTGAGGCCCTGACCTGCATGACCCACCGCGGTGGGATCAACGCCGACGGCAAGACCGGTGACGGTTGCGGCTTGCTGATCCAGAAGCCTGACGAGTTCCTGCGCGCCGTTGCCCAGGAAACGTTTGGCGTGACCCTGCCCAAGCAGTACGCGGTGGGCATGGTGTTCTTCAATCAGGACCCGGTGAAGGCGCAGGCCGCTCGCGAGAACATGAACCGCGAGATCCTGGCCGCTGGCCTGCAACTGGTTGGCTGGCGCAAAGTGCCGATCGACACCAGCGTCCTCGGCCGCCTGGCCCTGGAGCGCCTCCCGCTGATCGAACAGGTGTTCATCGCTGGTGAAGGCCTGAGCGACCAGGAAATGGCGATCAAGCTGTTCAGTTCCCGTCGTCGTTCGTCCGTGGCCAACGCTGCCGACACCGACCACTACATCTGCAGCTTCTCCAACAAGACCATCATTTATAAAGGCCTGATGATGCCGGCGGACCTCGCCGCGTTTTATCCGGACCTGAGCGACGAGCGCCTGAAAACCGCCATCTGCGTGTTTCACCAGCGCTACTCCACCAACACCTTGCCGAAATGGCCGCTGGCCCAGCCATTCCGCTTCCTCGCCCATAACGGCGAGATCAACACCATCACCGGCAACCGCAACTGGGCCCTGGCCCGTCGCACCAAGTTCGCCAACGACCTGATGCCGGACCTCGAAGAGCTTGGCCCGTTGGTCAACCGCGTGGGGTCGGACTCCTCGAGCATGGACAACATGCTGGAGCTGATGGTGACCGGTGGTATCGACCTGTTCCGTGGCGTACGCATGCTCGTGCCGCCGGCCTGGCAGAACGTCGAGACCATGGATCCGGACCTGCGTGCCTTCTACGAATACAACTCCATGCACATGGAGCCGTGGGACGGCCCGGCGGGGATCGTCATGACCGACGGTCGCTACGCCGTTTGCCTGCTGGATCGTAACGGTCTGCGTCCAGCGCGCTGGGTCACCACCACCAACGGTTTCATCACCCTGGCATCGGAAATCGGCGTCTGGAACTACCAGCCCGAGGACGTCATCGCCAAGGGCCGCGTGGGCCCGGGCCAGATCTTCGCCGTGGATGTCGAGACCGGCCAGATCCTCGACACCGACGCCATCGACAACCGTCTCAAGTCCCGTCATCCATACAAGCAATGGCTGCGCAAGAATGCCCTGCGCATCCAGGCGACCATGGAAGACAACGACCACGGCTCGGCTTTCTACGATGTCGACCAGCTCAAGCAGTACATGAAGATGTACCAGGTCACCTTCGAGGAGCGTGACCAGGTGCTGCGCCCACTGGGCGAGCAGGGCTACGAAGCGGTCGGTTCCATGGGCGACGACACGCCGATGGCGGTGCTGTCGCAACGCGTGCGCACGCCGTACGACTATTTCCGCCAGCAGTTCGCCCAGGTCACCAACCCGCCGATCGACCCGCTGCGTGAAGCGATCGTGATGTCCCTGGAAATCTGCCTGGGCGCCGAGCGCAATATCTTCCAGGAGTCCCCGGAGCACGCCTCACGGGTGATCCTCAGCTCGCCGGTCATTTCCCCGGCCAAGTGGCGCTCGCTGACCAACCTCGATCGCCCGGGCTTCCAGCGCCAGGTCATCGACCTGAACTACGACGAGAGCGTCGGCCTGGAAGCGGCCATCCGCAATGTCGCCGACCAGGCTGAAGAAGCCGTGCGCGCCGGTCGTACCCAGATCGTGCTCAGCGACAGGCACATCATGCCCGGCAAGCTGCCGATCCATGCTTCGCTGGCCACGGGTGCGGTGCACCATCGCCTGACCGAAAAAGGCTTGCGCTGCGATTCCAACATCCTCGTGGAAACCGCCACCGCCCGCGACCCGCATCACTTTGCGGTGCTCATCGGTTTCGGTGCCTCGGCGGTCTACCCGTTCCTGGCCTACGAAGTGCTGGGCGACCTGATTCGTACCGGTGAAGTGCTGGGCGACCTCTACGAGGTGTTCAAGAACTACCGCAAGGGCATCACCAAGGGCCTGCTCAAGATCCTGTCGAAGATGGGCATCTCCACCATTGCGTCCTACCGCGGTGCGCAACTGTTCGAGGCCATCGGCCTGTCCGAAGAAGTGTGCGAGTTGAGCTTCCGTGGCGTGCCGAGCCGCATCAAGGGTGCGCGTTTCGTCGACATCGAAGCCGAGCAGAAAGCCCTGGCCGCCGAAGCCTGGAGCCCGCGCAAGCCGATCCAGCAAGGTGGCCTGCTGAAGTTCGTCCACGGCGGCGAATACCATGCCTACAACCCGGATGTGGTCAATACCCTGCAGGCCGCCGTGCAGCAGGGCGACTACGCCAAGTTCAAGGAATACACGTCGCTGGTGGACAACCGTCCGGTGTCGATGATCCGTGACCTGCTCAAGGTCAAGACCCTCGACACGCCGCTGGACCTCAGCGAAGTGGAACCCCTGGAGTCGGTGCTCAAGCGCTTCGATTCCGCCGGTATTTCCCTCGGCGCCCTGTCCCCGGAAGCCCACGAAGCACTGGCCGAAGCCATGAACCGCCTCGGTGCGCGTTCCAACTCCGGTGAGGGCGGCGAAGATCCCGCGCGCTACGGCACCATCAAGAGCTCGAAAATCAAGCAGGTGGCCACCGGTCGTTTCGGTGTCACACCGGAATACCTGGTCAATGCCGAGGTACTGCAGATCAAGGTCGCCCAGGGCGCCAAGCCCGGTGAAGGCGGCCAGCTGCCTGGCGGCAAGGTCAACGGTCTGATCGCCAAGCTGCGTTATGCCGTGCCCGGCGTGACCCTCATCTCGCCGCCGCCGCATCACGACATCTACTCGATCGAAGACCTGTCGCAACTGATCTTCGACCTCAAGCAGGTGAACCCCAAGGCGCTGGTTTCGGTGAAACTGGTGGCGGAGGCCGGCGTCGGCACCATTGCCGCCGGTGTGGCCAAGGCCTATGCCGATCTGATCACCATCTCCGGCTATGACGGCGGCACCGGTGCGTCGCCGCTGACTTCGATCAAGTATGCCGGTGCGCCGTGGGAACTGGGCCTGGCCGAAACCCACCAGACCCTGCGCGGCAACGACTTGCGCGGCAAGGTCCGGGTGCAGACCGACGGTGGCCTGAAAACCGGCCTGGACGTGATCAAGGCCGCCATCCTCGGTGCCGAGAGCTTCGGCTTCGGTACCGCGCCGATGATCGCGCTGGGCTGCAAGTACCTGCGCATCTGCCACCTGAACAACTGCGCCACCGGCGTGGCGACCCAGAACGAGAAGCTGCGCAAGGACCACTACATCGGCACCGTCGACATGGTGGTGAACTTCTTCACCTACGTGGCCGAGGAAACCCGTGAGTGGCTGGCCAAGCTGGGCGTGCGCTCGCTCGAAGAGCTGATCGGCCGTACCGACCTGCTGGAAGTGCTCGAAGGCCAGACCGCCAAGCAGCATCATCTGGACCTGACCCCGTTGCTGGGCAGCGACCACATTCCGGCGGACAAGCCGCAGTTCTGCCAGGTGGACCGCAACCCGCCGTTCGACAAGGGCGAGCTGGCCGAGAAGATGGTCGACATGGCCACTTCGGCGATCAACGACCTGAGCGGCGCGGAGTTCGAACTGGACATCTGCAACTGCGATCGCTCCATCGGTGCGCGGATCTCCGGCGAGATCGCCCGCCGCCATGGCAACCAGGGCATGGCCCAGGCGCCGATCACATTCCGCTTCAAGGGCACCGCTGGCCAGAGCTTCGGCGTCTGGAACGCCGGCGGCCTGAACATGTACCTGGAAGGCGATGCCAACGACTACGTCGGCAAGGGTATGACCGGCGGCAAGCTGGTCATCGTTCCGCCCAAGGGCAGCGTCTATCGCACCCAGGACAGTGCCATCATCGGCAACACCTGCCTGTACGGCGCCACTGGCGGCAAGCTGTTCGCCGCCGGTACCGCGGGCGAGCGTTTCGCCGTGCGCAACTCCGGGGCCCACACCGTGGTGGAGGGGACCGGCGATCACTGCTGCGAATACATGACCGGTGGTTTCGTCTGTGTGCTGGGCAAGACCGGTTACAACTTTGGCTCTGGCATGACCGGCGGTTTCGCCTACGTGCTCGACCAGGACAACACCTTCGTTGACCGGGTCAACCACGAACTGGTGGAAATCCAGCGGATCAGCGGCGAGGCGATGGAAGCCTACCGCAGCCATCTGCAACGCGTGCTGGACGAGTATGTCGAGGAAACCCACAGCGAGTGGGGGCGTGAGCTCGCCGAGAACCTCGATGACTACGTCCGCCGTTTCTGGCTGGTCAAGCCCAAGGCTGCCAACCTGAAGTCGTTGCTTTCCAGCACCCGTGCCAACCCGCAGTGATATGCGCCTGAAGAGTTTGATGAGGTTTTAACAATGGCTGAACGTCTGAGTAACGACTTCCAGTTCATCGATGTCGGGCGCAAGGATCCGAAGAAGAAACTGTTGCGTCAACGCAAGAAAGAGTTCGTGGAAATCTACGAGCCCTTCAAACCCCAGCAGTCGGCCGACCAGGCCCACCGCTGCCTGGGGTGCGGTAACCCGTACTGCGAATGGAAGTGCCCGGTGCACAACTTCATTCCCAACTGGTTGAAGCTGGTGGCCGAGGGCAACATCCTCCAGGCCGCCGAACTGTCCCACCAGACCAACACCCTGCCGGAAGTCTGTGGCCGGGTGTGCCCGCAGGACCGCCTGTGTGAAGGTGCCTGCACCTTGAACGACGGTTTCGGCGCGGTGACCATCGGTTCGGTGGAGAAGTACATCACCGACACCGCGTTCGCCATGGGTTGGCGCCCGGACATGTCCAAGGTCAAGCCGACCGGCAAGCGGGTCGCCATCATCGGTGCCGGCCCGGCGGGCCTGGGCTGTGCCGACGTGCTGGTGCGAGGCGGCGTGACCCCGGTGGTATTCGACAAGAACCCGGAGATCGGTGGCCTGCTGACCTTTGGCATCCCCGAGTTCAAGCTGGAAAAGACCGTGCTGAGCAATCGTCGCGAAGTCTTCACCGGCATGGGTATCGAGTTCCGCCTGAACACCGAGGTGGGCAAGGACGTGACCATGGAGCAACTGCTCGAAGAATACGATGCCGTGTTCATGGGCATGGGCACCTACACCTACATGAAGGGTGGCTTTGCCGGCGAAGACCTGCCCGGCGTGTACGACGCCCTGGATTTCCTGATCGCCAACGTCAACCGCAACCTGGGCTTTGAAAAGTCGCCGGAAGATTTCGTCGACATGAAGGGCAAGAAGGTCGTGGTGCTCGGCGGTGGCGACACGGCGATGGACTGCAACCGGACTTCGATCCGCCAGGGCGCCAAGTCGGTGACCTGTGCCTATCGTCGTGACGAGGCCAACATGCCCGGCTCGCGCAAAGAGGTGAAGAACGCCAAGGAAGAAGGGGTGAAGTTCCTCTACAACCGCCAGCCGATCGCCATTGTCGGTGAAGACAAGGTCGAAGGCGTGAAGGTGGTCGAGACCCGTCTGGGCGAGCCAGACGCCCGTGGTCGTCGCAGTCCCGAGCCGATCCCGGGTTCCGAAGAGATCATCCCGGCCGACGCCGTGGTCATCGCCTTCGGTTTCCGTCCGAGCCCGGCGCCATGGTTCGAGCAGTTCAGCATCCAGACCGACAGCCAGGGCCGTGTGGTGGCTCCGGAGCAGGGCCAGTACAAGCACCAGACCAGCAACCCGAAGATCTTCGCCGGCGGCGATATGGTACGGGGCTCCGACCTGGTGGTGACGGCGATCTTCGAAGGCCGCAACGCGGCGGAAGGGATCCTGGATTACCTGGGGGTCTGATCACTTCCTAACGCTGGAGTGCGATCAGATGTGGGAGCGAGCTTGCTCGCGATAACGGTGGATCAGTCAACGAACATGTTGAATGTGATGCCCTCATCGCGAGCAAGCTCGCTCCCACAATTGTTTTTTGGTGTTGCTGAACATTGCATGACACCGCGACAAATTGCCCCGATAGATAAAAGGCACGGCTCTTGCCGTGCCTTTTGCGTCGCGCTCTGAGAAAATGCCCGCACTTTTTTTCCGGATGCCGACATGACTGCCCTGAAGAACGATCGTTTCCTTCGCGCCCTGCTCAAGCAACCCGTAGACGTCACCCCTGTGTGGATGATGCGCCAGGCCGGTCGCTATCTGCCGGAGTACCGCGCCAGCCGCGCCAAGGCCGGCGATTTCATGAGCCTGTGCATGAACCCGCAATTCGCTTGCGAGGTCACGCTGCAGCCCCTGGATCGTTACCCGCAGCTGGATGCGGCGATCCTGTTCTCCGACATCCTCACCATCCCCGACGCCATGGGCCAGGGTCTGTATTTCGAGACCGGCGAAGGCCCACGCTTCAAGAAGGTCGTCAGCTCCCTGGCCGACATCGAGGCATTGCCGATCCCGGATCCGCAAAAGGACCTGGGCTACGTCATGGATGCGGTCAGCACCATTCGCCGCGAGCTCAACGGTCGCGTGCCGTTGATCGGTTTTTCCGGCAGCCCCTGGACCCTGGCGACCTACATGGTCGAAGGCGGTTCGTCCAAGGACTTCCGCAAGACCAAGGCGATGCTCTACGACAACCCGCAAGCCATGCACCTGCTGCTGGACAAGCTGGCGCAGTCGGTCACCTCCTACCTCAATGGCCAGATCATGGCCGGGGCGCAGGCGGTGCAGATCTTCGACACCTGGGGCGGCAACCTGTCGGCGGCGGCCTATCAGGAGTTCTCCCTGGCCTATATGCGCAAGATCGTCAGCGGCCTGATTCGCGAACATGAAGGGCGCCAGGTACCGGTGATCCTGTTCACCAAGAATGGCGGCCTGTGGCTGGAGAGTATCGCCGACGCGGGCGCCGATGCCCTGGGCCTGGACTGGACCTGCGATATCGGCAACGCCCGTGCGCGGGTCGGTGACAAGGTGGCCCTGCAAGGCAACATGGACCCGACCGTCCTCTACGCCAAGCCTGAAGCCATTCGTGCCGAGGTTGGTCGAATCCTGGCCAGCTACGGTAAGGGCAGCGGCCACGTATTCAACCTGGGTCACGGCATCACCCCGGAAGTCGATCCGGAACACGCCGGTGCTTTCCTGCGCGCCGTGCATGAGTTGTCGGCGCAATACCACGGCTGATCAAAGCCTGCTCACCCAGCCTGCCGGGATTCGTTCCAGGCAGGCTTTTTTTCGCCTCTTTATCATTCACTTTGAATAAGAGCGCTTCGGCGGCATCAACGAAGATCTCGACGATGGCCAGTGGCGATGTCAATCGACTGCTCGACTGGCTGGATCGGCACGAGCGGGATGGTGCGACCCTGCAGACGCTGAGCCTGGAAGTGCGCGAGGGAATCCTGGAGGCGCGGATGACGATGCAGCAATGACCCGGGCGGCAGGCCCGGGCTCGATCAATCTCCAGGCTAGACCTGCATGTTGCCCGGCAACACCGGTAGCTTGGCCAGTTTCAATGCCACCCCCAACGCAATCACCAGCAAGGCCCCGATGAACAATCCGATGCCGTTCCAGCCACCCAGGTGCCAGGCCACGCCACCGGCCGTGCCCGCGATACTCGAACCCGCGTAGTAGCTGAACAGGTAGAGCGATGAGGCCTGCCCCTTGGCTCTGGTTGCCCGGCGACCGATCCAGCTGCTGGCGACGGAGTGGGCACCGAAGAACCCGAAGGTGAACACCAGCATGCCCAGGATCACCAGGGACAGCGGAGTGAACAGAGTCAGCACCAGGCCTGCCAGCATCAGTGCAATGGTCGCCCAGAGCATCTTGCGGCGACCCAGTTTGTCGGCCAGCGAGCCGACCTTGGCCGAACTGTAGATACCCGACAGGTACACCACCGACAGCAAGCCGACGAACGCCTGGTCCAGATGATAAGGCGCGGCCAGCAGGCGGTAGCCGATGTAGTTGAACAGCGTCACGAACGCCCCCATCAACACGAACGCTTCGAGAAACAGCAGTGGCAACCCGGCATCGCGAAAGTGCATGGTGAACCCTTCCAGCAGGCTGCGTGGGTGCAGCGAGCGCGGACGGAAGTTGCGCGACTCGGGAAGAATCCTCCAGAACACCGCCGCGGCGATCAGTGCGAGACCGCCGATCACCAGCATCGCGGTGTGCCAACTGACGAAGTCGATCAGTACGCCGGCGATCAGCCGTCCGGACATGCCGCCGATGGCGTTGCCGGCGATATACAGGCCCATCGCCAGGCCGATGTGCTTGGGATGGATTTCTTCGCTCAGGTAGGTCATGGCCACGGCCGCCAGTCCGCTCAACGACAGCCCCACGAGGGCGCGCAGTACCAGTACGCCTTGCCAGGTGGGCATCATGGCGCTGGCAATCGTGCACAACGCCGCGGCGAACAGCGCCGCGACCATCACCGGCTTGCGGCCGATGCGGTCGGAGATCGGACCGGTGATCAAAAGGCCGATGGCGAGCAAGGCGGTCGCCACCGACAGGATCAGGCTGCTCTGGGCGGCGTTGATGGAAAACTCCGCCGACAACAGCGGCATCATCGGCTGCACGCAATACAGCAGGGCGAACGTCGCGAACCCGCCGCAGAACAGCGCCAGGACTGTATGCATGAACATCGAGGTGCCTTTCTCGATGTAGATGTCCGCCAGTTGCCCAGCGACGTTGTCCGGCTGGGGAGGGATTTCATGGGCCAGGGGAGCGACAGCAGTTTTCACGATGAACCTCGGGGGAAGCACGGCCAGGCAGGCAATGAAAAAAGCATATAGCCGGCTAATGTTTCTATCCAATATATTGTTCGACCTGTTTAAGACGTTGAACGACTTATTGGAAGGCCCATGGAATTGCGTCATCTGCGTTACTTCATCGCCGTCGCCGAGGAGCTTCATTTCGGCCGTGCCGCGCTGGCGCTGGGTATCTCCCAGCCTCCCTTGAGCCAGCAGATCCAGGCGTTGGAACAGGAGATCGGCGCGCGTCTGTTCGAGCGCACCAATCGTCGGGTCGAACTGAGCGAAGCCGGGCGGCTGTTTCTGGAAGAGGCGCGACGGGTCCTGGCCCAGGTCGACAAGGCGGCTGACGTAGCCCGCCGCGCCCAGCAGGGGGAACTGGGCGAGTTGAAAATCGGGTTCACCTCCTCGGCGCCGTTCAATTCCACCATCCCCCAGGCGATCTTCTCCTTTCGCCAGCGATTTCCGGCCGTGCACCTGAACCTGCGGGAAATGAGCAGTACCCAGGTGGCCGATGCGCTGGTGGACGAGGCGATCGAAGTCGGCATCATGCGCCCGTTGCCGCTGCCCGACTCCCTGAGTGTCATCGAGTTGAGCCGCGAACCCCTGGTGGCCGTGCTCAGCGCCAAGCATCCACTGGCCCAGGGCAATGAGGAGGGGCTGTTTCTATCGGCGCTGGCCCATGAACCCTTTGTATTCTTTCCCCGCAGCTACGGCAGCGGCCTGTATGCGCAGCTCCTGAACCTGGCTCGCGACGCCGGCTTCAGTCCGCATTTCGCCCAGGAGGCCGGGGAAGCCATGACCATCATAGGCCTGGTGGCGGCGGGGCTGGGTGTTTCGGTGCTGCCGGCGTCTTACCAGCGGATGCGAATCGATGGCGTGGTCTATCGACCGCTGCTCGACCCCGCGGCGGTGTCGGCCGTGTGGCTGGTACAGCGCAAGGACCAGCGTTCGCCGATGGCCAAGGGGTTCGTGGCGTTGTTGACCGACGAGGGGGCTTTGTCTGTTTCCTGATGCCGGACAGGAGCCTCTCGGCCGGAAGTGACGCGGTCAAAACCATCCTCGTTCGCGAGCAAGCCCTGTCCACAGGGCTTGCCTTTGGTCGGTCAGTTTTACTCAGCCCTCCCAGACCGTCGCAGGTTTATTGACGTGATAGTCGTAGAAGCCCTGGAGTATCCAGCTATCACCCTTGCGTTCGAACGCCGCGCGCCAGGCCCCTCTGCCGCCGCCGGGGGAGAGCTGGGCCATGTCGTACCAGTAGAACCTGTTGATTCTCTTGGTGGTGGCCCTGCCGGCGCGGATGTCGTCCATGATCTGCGTGATCCTGGTCTTGGCCGCGTCGGGGAAGCTGTTGTAGGACATCTGTGTTTCCGCCAGGGTATTGGCGCTTACGGTGAACCTGTCCTTGACCGGCGATGCTTGCGGCGGGGCTACAGGCGTGCTGGTGGTCGGGGTCTTGCTAGGCACTTTTTTCGAAGGGACCTGGGTCACCACCTCGATATCGAAGGCGTCGTAGTTGGAAAGTTTTCTGCTGAAATCCGTGATGTCCTCCTGGGTCACCAGTAGCGTTTTGCGCAGTGATTTGCCCTTGTTGATGATGAGATAAGGAATCCTGTTGTTGCGGATTTCCGTCAGGAGCCCGGGCTTGTGTCGTTTCTGCATTTCTTCCCTGAAGATCTGCAGCTTCTTGCTCTTGTACAGCGCAAGGTTTTCAGGCGTTTCCTTGTACTCTTTCTTGGCGGCCTCGACTTCAGGTCCTTCCCCGGGGAAGTCGGTCCCCAGCTCGCGCCAGACTCTTTGTTCGGCAGCGGCAACCACATCATGGATATCCGCCTGTATCTTGGTCATCGCGGCTTTCTTCTTGCCCTGTTCGGGGATGATCGTGACGAACAGTGCGCCGGTGAGGTTGTCGGGCAGGGACGACATCATCATCTTGAAATTGCCTTCACTGTCGAAAAGCTCGCGCCTGAGCGGCAGTGTCATGTCGAAGATTCGGATTTTCTGGGTCGAGTTGAGTTGCAGGCCTTGGGGCTGGAGGTCCTGGGTGCAGTAATCGACGGCTTGCCATACGTTGTATTTGTACAGCAGGTTTTCGTGGTGGACCTTATGTGGCGTGAAGCTGCGCAGTCCTTTGTTTATGGCGTCTATCCGTGAGCGATAGGTGTCTATGTTGTCGACGCCGAGGTCGCTCATGCTCTCGCGCAGGATACGCTCTGCCAGTTCGTCGGGCATCGAGTAGATGACCTTTCTCGCGATGGAGACCACCTTGCGCGAAGGCCAGTGATGATCCACCAGGACCCCCTCGACCAGGGCGTTGCAGGTTTTGCGTTGCGCAGTTTCGGGAGTCCGGCTGAACAGACTCAGCAGGTTTCCCCCGCCGAGCAGTCGCAGCGGTTCCTGGAGTTGCCAGCGACCGTTTTTCCAGGCCACCCTTCGCTGGTTCGACCGATTGTTGGACGCATAGATGATCTGCTCGCCTTCCTGTATCGCGGTCTTGCAATAGTCCTTGCCTAGCTTCAGGTAGCCCTGCCCGCCGGCATCCCGATACCGGTCACGACCTTCGGGCGCCAACCCCTTGCCGTTGAAGCCCTTGAGGACAAAAGGCTCCAGTTCCGGGTCTGGCATTCGAGCAAGCGACGACAGCCTCGGGCGCTCCTTGCTGCGACGGTGTGCCGCGCGGGCCATGATCAGGTCCTGTCCGGCCTCTGCCAACACCTCGCCCAGCCCGTGGATAAAGTCCCCTGCCCACTGGCTGAAGCTGCCGTCCTCGTCCTTGATCGCCGATACCGCGGCGCCGCCGGCCATGGTCGGCAGGATCGCGCGCCCCAGTACTCCGCCCAGGCGGCCGGCGTAGAACATGGCCATGGCGCCGGTCAATAACGCGACACCCTTTCTGCGTCCTTCCTGTGCCGCGGTGCTGTCGCGCTCGGCATTGCTTACGGTCAGCGAGTCGGCGGTCTTG
Organism: Pseudomonas sp. 7SR1; assembly: GCF_900156465.1. Lineage (NCBI taxonomy): Bacteria > Pseudomonadati > Pseudomonadota > Gammaproteobacteria > Pseudomonadales > Pseudomonadaceae > Pseudomonas > Pseudomonas sp. 7SR1. The sequence continues at coordinate 1,073,909 of NZ_LT707064.1, read as the reverse complement.
ATTGCATGGGTTATCTGGGTCTCGTGCAGCGCCTTGAACAGGTCTGCCTTGACCACGGGCGAATAGACATTCGACGCAAAGTCATCCAGGACCCTGTGTCTTATCCACGAGAAGCTCGGTTGCGTGATCTTCCTTATCTTCTCGTTGAGCGTCAGGTTCTCCGAGGCCGGCACCAGGCTGGCAAGCTGGTCGGCTTGCTCGAGCAAGGGCAATTGCGAGATCAGCCAGCGGGTCATGTCCAGCGTGGCCGTGAGTGTCCGCACCAGCGCGGCTTCCAGCTCTCGGTCGCTGTTGGCATCGACGTCCCTGAACGTCTTGCCGTCTGGTGCCCCGGGCGTATACAGCGTCAGCGAGGGGCGACTCGCCAGTGTCCTGACGCCGAACGCGAGGATTTCCTTCAGCACGCTGTCGCCCCACTGGACCTGCCGGACCACCACCTCGTGGCCATTGACCTTTCTGCGCCCTTCCGGCGCCGGACTGTCCAGTGCCGCCAGCACCAGGTTGAGTCCGGTCTTGTCCCGGTCGTGCCTCAGGTCGCCGGAGATATGGGCGGCCCAAGCCTGGGCCCGCATCTGTTTCGCCTTGACGGCCATCCATTGCGGCTGGCGAGTACGTGCGGCCAGTTGCAGTTCGGCCGGTAGACGGGCGCCCACGTTCGCCCGCTCGATGACCTCCACGATCTGCGCGAAGCTCAGCGGCCCCTCCACGCTAACGTGGGTGGCATTGCGTTCGTCCGGGGTCAGGTTGGACATGGCCCATTGCGTCATGGAGCGCCGGTCATCCACGATGGCTTTCACCGGGTCGCGTGAAATGCCAGAACCAAACGGCGATTCACCCGTCGGGGCGTGTGGATCGAGGATCTGTTTGCGGATCCCCAGGACGATCCGGTCAGGGTCGGCTGATGGGTGTTTTTCCTTGACGAATCGGACAAGCAGCTCGCGGATCCGCGCCTGGAGCGCGTCCTGGGTCGCCAGGGTCACCGGGTCCGGAGGGGGCGACACGTCGTCCAGGGTTTTCTGCAGGTCCTGCACCGCCCGCCACCAGGCCACGCGGTCGGAGCCCGTGACGTTCGGGTTGCCGTGCAACCAGTCGTCCAGTTTTTTCTGGTTCAGCCGCAGTTCGCGCTCGTCCATGGCTGCGGCCAGGTCCAGCCTGTCCCCGATGTTCGCCGCGGCATCGATCCTGGCCACCCACGCGCTGAGTCTTTCGTCTTCGGCCGGGCCGTCCAGCAAGGTGTCATGCACTGCCGCCTTTTGCGTTGTGCGCAGGTCGGCGACCAGATGAGCGAGGAAGTTCTGCGTCATGGGCGCAATGTGCACCCTGTCCCCGGCGTTATCGTGCTGCGCCAGGCCGGCTTTCAGGGCGGCCAGGTCCCGGTAGATCTCCAGCGGTTCGCCCGGGCTGTACAGCAGTGCATGTCCGGGATGGTCTTGGCTGTCGTGCTGGGTCAGCGCAATGGCGGAGGTCAGCGGTACGCTGAATCCCCAGCCTTCGGGGGTCAACGCCAAGGCGTGGATGCCAGGTCGCAGCCGCTCCGTGATGCTGGCGCGAGAGGCCGCGTCCGGGGCCGATACCCCCAGGTCGGCCACTGCCTTGTGCATCTGCGGGCTCAACGTTCCGTCCAGATGATGAAGATCGGCCTGGGCCTTTAGCTGAACACCGAACTCCATTGCCAGCCAGTCGCTGACGTGGCGTTCCTGGGTGAACTCGGTGGATCCATCCCAGAAGTCGTCCAGTGCCTGCGCCAGAAGCTCTGCGAACGATTCCGCCAGGGTGTCGCTCAAGCGCTTGATTTCTTCCTTTGCGATGCGGGTGTTCAGTGCCACGGGCATCTGGGTGGTTTCGCCCTGGTTCGTGATGACGTCGACGTTGTCCAGTTCGACGAAAAACGCCTGTGTATCGACCCTGCCGGCGATTGCCCGCCAGAGCAGCGTGTCGAGGGCCACCGTGTCCGTCACCCTGCGCGTCGCCGGTCCGCCGCTGTTGCGTTGTGCGGGGGGGATGGCCTCGTCTCGCCATGTGTACAGGGCCAGCTCTTTTACATCGACCGTGTCCGCGATGGCGGGAAAGGTGCGTTTGAACCAGTCGTCCAGGTGCCGCGTCGCGATCTGCGATGCCCTTGGAATGGCATCGTTCAGGCGGATCATCCGCTGTTGCGACGCCTCGAGCTGGGTGGTCAGTGCGGTGCCATTGGCCTGGGGCGGGTTGAAAGACGGTGTGGGCGGGTGGTTGTCCGGCATGGTCTCTTCCTGAGCAGTTTTCGGAAGGACAACCTAGTGGAGCAGCACCGGGAGAGGGCGGTACATAGATACCGCACCTGATGGCCGTGGGCGGTGTACGAAAGGATGGGCGTGATGCAGCCCATCAAGCTTGCGAGCCCCCTGGGCGCGAGCAGGCTCGCCCCAGGGTGAAAGGTCTGCGTGAGAAGAAACCGCGTCAACGCCAGCGACGGAAGATCAGTGAGGTGTTGACCCCGCCAAAGGCAAAGTTGTTGTTCATCACGTACTCGTTGCTCATCGAGCGGAACTCATTGCGCAGGTAATCAAGCTTGCCGCATTGAGGGTCGACTTCGTCGAGGTTGAAGGTGTGCACGTAGCGGTCGCGGTTCATCATTTCGATGCTGAACCAGGACTCCAGCGCTCCGCACGCACCCAGGGTATGGCCGAGGAAGCTTTTCTGCGAGCTGATGGGCATGTGTTCGCCGAACAGGCTGCTGGTGGCCAGGGTTTCGGCGATGTCGCCCTGTTCGGTGGCAGTGCCGTGACCGTTGACGTAGCCGATGGCGGCCGGTGCGAGGCCGGCGTCTTCCAGGGCCAGTTCCATGGCTCGGCGCATGGTGGTCTGCTCGGGGCGGGTGGTGTGCTGGCCGTCGGCGTTGCTGCCAAAGCCTACGACTTCGGCATGGATCCGCGCGCCACGGGCCAGGGCATGTTCCAGTTCCTCGAGAACCAGCATGCCGGCACCTTCGCCGATGACCAGGCCGTCGCGGCCCTTGTCGTAGGGGCGTGGGCTGCTTTGGGGCGCATCGTTCTTCAGGCTGGTGGCGTAGAGGGCGTCGAAGACCATCGCTTCGGTCGGGCACAGTTCTTCCGCGCCGCCGGCCAGCATCATCGGCAAGCGCCCGAACTTGATCGACTCATAGGCGTAGCCGATGCCCTGGCTGCCGCTGGTGCAGGCGCTGGACGTAGGGATCAGCCGCCCGGTGAGGCCGAAGAATATGCTGATATTGGCCGCCGTGGTGTGGGGCATCATCCGCACGTAGGAGTTGGCGTTCAGCCCCTCGGCCACGGAATTGAGCAGCATGTTGCCGAACGCCTTGATCTCGTCGGTACTGCCGGTGGACGAGCCGCAGGCCACGCCCATGCGCCCGTCCCGGATCGAGGCATCGTGCAGCAGTCCGGCGTCGGCCAGGGCCTGTTCCGATGCGCCCACCGCCAGGCGTGACACCCGGCCCATGCTGCGCAGTTGCTTGCGGGTCCAGTGGGCCGGGACCTGGAAGTCATCGACGGGCCCGGCCAGGCGGGTGTTCAGTTCAGTGAAGCGGTTCCACTCGTCCATGTACCGGATGCCGCTGCGGTTGGCGGCGAAGTTGGCGGCGATGGTATCCCAGTCGCTGCCCAGGGAGGTGATGCCGGCCATGCCGGTGACGACGACGCGCTTCATCAGCACAGGCCTCCGTTGACGGACAGGACCTGCCGGGTGATGTAGCCGGCTTCGGCGGACATCAGGAAGTTCACCGCGCCGGCCACTTCTTCCGGGGTGCCCATGCGCTGGGCGGGGATCATTTTCATCAGTTCTTCCACGGGCACGTTTTCATCGAGCATGGCGGTATCGATCAGGCCAGGGGCGACGCAGTTGACGGTGATCCTGCGCTTGCCCAACTCGATTGCCAACGCCTTGGCCGCCCCGATCAGTCCGGCCTTCGAGGCGCTGTAGTTGACTTGGCCGCGGTTGCCGATCAAGCCCGAGACCGAGGTGATGCAGACGATCCGTCCGGCGGCGCGGCGACGGATCATCGGCATCATCACCGGGTGCAGCACGTTGTAGAAACCGTCGAGGTTGGTGCGCATCACGCTGTCCCAGTCTTCTTCGCTCAGGGCCGGGAACGCGCCGTCGCGGGTCAGGCCGGCGTTAAGCACCACCCCGTAATAGGCGCCGTGGGCCTCGACATCGGCCTCAAGGATGGCTTTGCAGGCGGCACGGTCGGATACGTCGAATTGCAGCACCCGGGCATTACGGCCCAGGGCCTGGATTTCGTTCTGGACGGCGTCGGCCTCGGCGCGACCGCTGCGGCAGTGCAGCACGATGTCATGGCCTGCCTGGGCCAGGCGCAGGGCGATGGCGCGGCCGATGCCACGGCTGGAGCCGGTGACCAGTACGGATTCAGTCATGGCTGGTTTCCTGTTGCGGACGGTTCATGGAGATAGTGGGCGGATTGGGGCGGGCGGAACACATTCAGCCGGGCCGTGGCATGGATGCCGGGTGCGTCGATGTGGCACTCGAATACGCCCATGCCGTTGTCGTCTTCCAGGGAGCGCAGGCCATGGATGGCCAGTTCGGTGCCGACTGGAAAATATTCGACGTTGCATTCGAACTTGCGGGTGCCGAGCAGAAAGCCCAGCTCCACGGCATCGCCACGCTGGCGCGCATGGCAGCCGGCGAACGCCGCGACGCTCTGGGCCATCAGCTCGATGCCGACCCAGGCCGGCAGTCCACCGTCGTCGCGGCTGAACGGCCCGCCGGCCTTGACGGTGGCATGGGTATGGATCTGTTCATCGTCGAACGCCACGATGCGGTCGATGAGAATCATGTCGCCTGCGTGGGGCAGCAGTTCGGCGGGCGGCCAATCGATCATGGGGCGTCTCCGATAATCAGGCTGACGTTGTTGCCACCGAAGGCGAACGAGTTGCTCATCAGGCGACGGGGCGAAGTCGCCTTCAGGTGGCTGTCGATGCCGGTCCAGTTCAGTGTCGGCAATTCAGGATCGGCCTGGCCGTCCCAGATGTGGGGCGGCAGGGTCAGGTTGGGATTTTCGGCGCTCAGGCTCAGCCAGCAGAATGCCGCTTCCAGCGCTCCGGCCGCGCCGAGGGTATGGCCGGTCATGGGTTTGGTGGACGAGCAGGGGACACCCGCTGGAAACAGCCCGGCGACGGCCAGGCTTTCCATGGCGTCGTTGTGTTGCGTGGCGGTACCGTGCAGGTTCAGGTAGTCGATCTGGCTGGCGACAAGGCCGGCGCAGTGCAGGGCCTTCTCCATGGCCTGGCGGGCGCCGCGACCGCTGGGCTCGGGGGCGGAAATATGATGGGCGTCGGAGCTGGCCCCGTCGCCGAGCAAGGCGATCGGCGGTCCGTCGCCAGGTGCCCTGCTCATCAGGAACAGCACCGCCGCTTCGCCGATGTTGATGCCGTTGCGGTTCACCGAAAAGGGGTTGCAGCGTTCGCTGGACACCGCTTCCAGCGCCGAAAAGCCGTTGAGTGTCAGTTTGCACAGGCTGTCCACGCCGCCGCAAAGCACCGCGTCGCACAGGCCCAGGTCGAGCAGGCGTCGGGCACTCATCAGGGCGCGGGCACTGGAGGTGCAGGCGGTGGAAATCGCGTAGGACGGGCCGCACAGGCCGAGCCAGTCGGACAGGAAATTGGCCGGCGCGCTGAGCTCCTGCTGCTGGTAATCGTAACCGTCGGGAAAATGCTGCTCGCGCAGGTAATGGGCGATGCCTCGGCTGGCTTCATCGATACCCGAGGTGCTGGTGCCCAGGACAATGCCGATGCGGGCGCGACCATGGGCCTGGATCGCCCGGTCGATTTCGGGACGAATCTGCAGCGCCGCCTCCAGCAGCAGCTGGTTGTTGCGACTGCCGTGGGCGGCCAGCGTTTCCGGGATGGGGGTCAGTTCACCGGCCACCGCCGCCACGGGCAAAGCGCGTTCGGCCACCCAGCCGTGCTCGATGCGCAGGCCCGAGCAGTCGCCGGCAAACAGGTTGCGCGCGACGCTGCGTTTATCGCGGCCCAGGGCGCAGATCACCCCGAGGGCATTCAAGTAAGCGGTCATGGGGTGGTCTCGCTCAACGGTTTAATGCGGTAGCGCAGGCCTTGGGACAGGCTCAGTTCGAAATCCAGCGCCTGCTTGTAGCGCACCTGCCAGCGGGAATCCAGGACTCGCTGCCGTTGCGGTTGTGCCTGCTGTCTGGCGGTGGGGTAGTTATCCGGCAGCTCGGCGTCCGGCGTCAGGGCGAACAGCAGCGCGGCGAACAGCTCCCGGGCTTCGGCATTGGGTGGCAACAGGCCGTCGGCCTGCCACTGGCCATCCACCAGGCGCTGCCGGGCCAGGGGAATGCCCAGCGGGTCCATCATCGACCAGCGGATGCCGGCGCCTTCGCGCTGGATCACCAGCAGCCAGTCCTGGCGCTGCCCGGCCAGTTGGCGTTCGATGTGCAATTGCAGCGGCAGCACCAGGGTCGGCGCGTGCTCGGGCAGTGGCGTGCGGCTGGCGCAGGCGCCGAGCAGCAAGAGACAGCCAAGGAGCAGGCTGTTGAGCAGTGGCGAACGCATCATCCGGCAACCTCTTCGAATGGCTTGCGGGCCACCACGTTGACCAGGGTTTCCTCTCGCTGGCCGAACGGCCGGGGACGGCGCAGGCCAAACCGTTCCAGCAGGCCGAAATCCCTGGCGCGACTCCACCACAGGTAAGGATAGGACACGTTGCGCGCCTCGAAACGGAAACCCTGGAGACGGATCATTTCCAGATACTGGGCGGCACTTTTCTGAACGTGCATGGGGTGGCGGAACAACCAGCGGATCACCCAGGTATCGATATAGGCCTTGGTGGATTCGGCGAACATCAGGTAGCCACCCGGCTTGAGCACGCGGTAGAACTCGGCGAGGGCTTTTTCCTGCTCCACCAGGTGATGAAAGGTCTGGTGGCAGAACAACAGGTCGACACTGGCATCCGGTACGGCCAGCACCGCGCAGTCGCTGCCGATCAGTTCCACGGTCATGCCCTGGCGTTCAGCCTCTTCGGCGCTCAATGCCAGGCTGTGGGGATCGGCATCCACGCCGATCAAGCGTTGCGGCGCGAACACCTGGCGCAGGTACTGGAACGATTTGCCCTGGCCGCAGCCGGCATCCAGCAGCACCGGACTGGCCGGAACCGCTGTGTCGAACAGGCTGCGCAGGTCGTTGATCGCCACTCGCAGCACATGGTGCTGCCAGGTGTGGCTGCGCAGGAACCAGAAGCCGAAACGCGTCTCCTGGACGTAGCTGTCGCTCAGGTAGCTCATGGCCGCTGGCTCATGGTGCCGTGCTCGCGCAGATTTCCGAAAGCATGCGCAGGCGTCGCTTGGGTTCGCTGACGAAGGGGTTGCTCTGGTCCCAGGCGTAGCCGGCCAGGATCGAGCTGATCATGCGGCGGATGTCGGCCGAGCCGTCGGTGTAGAAGATCACGTCCTGGAAGGTGCCGGCGTACCAGCCTTCCACGTAGCAACGGAAGGTATCGACGCCACGCTTGAGCGGTTCGGCGAATTCGCCCTGCCAGTCCACGCTTTCGCCCTGCAACTGGCGATGGAGCACGCCGGCGGCCATGCTCGCCGAACGCATGGCGATGGTCACGCCGGAGGAAAACACCGGGTCGAGGAATTCCGCGGCATTGCCCAGCAGGGCAAAGCCAGGCCCGTGCAGCGTCTTGACGTTGGCCGAGTACCCGCCGATGGTCCGCGCCGGAGTGTCCCACACGGCATCCTGCAGGACGCCGGCCAGGCTTGGGGTGTCGTCGATGAAACCACGCAGGCAGGCGTCGAGGTCGTCGGTGCCACCGGCGAAGTGCTCCGCCGCCGCGACCACGCCCACCGAGCAGCGACCGTCGCTGAACGGGATGGTCCAGAACCACACGTCGCGTTTGCTCGGGTGCGTGGTGATCAGGATCTTCTGCCGGTCGAAGGCCGGGTTGTCGATGCGATCCTCGATATGGGTGAACACGGCCTGGCGCAGCGGGAAGTTCGACGGTGCCTCCAGGTCCAACAGGCGCGGCAGGACCCGGCCATAGCCACTGGCATCGAGCACGAACTGCGCCTCGACCCGGTATTGGCTGCCGTCCTCGCGCTGCACGCCCAACTGTGGGCTGGGCAGGCTGAAGTCAGCGCTGGCGATGGTTTCGCCATAACGGATCTCTACGCCTTGCAACGCGGCCTGGTCGGCCAGCAGCTTATCGAAATCGGCGCGCTGGACCTGGAATGTGGTGGGCTTGCCGGCGCTGAAGGTATCGCCGAAATCGAAGGCGCTGTAGCGCTCGCCCCAGGCGAAGGCGGCACCGTTCTTGCGCTGGAACCCGGCAGCGTTCACCGCTTCGAGCATGCCCGCCTCTTCGACGAAATCCAGGCAGTGGGACAACAGGCTCTCGCCGATGGAGAACCGCGGGAAGTGCTGGCGCTCGATGACCAGCACGTCGTGCCCCTTGCGCTTGAGCAACGCGGCGGCGATGGCGCCGGAGGGGCCGGCGCCGATGACGACGACCTGGCGCCGTTCCATTTCAATCGTAGGCATGTGCACTCCTTGCCGGGGCGATGAGGTTCAGGGAATGGGTCATGGGGCAGGCTCCGCCTCGGGGGGCTCATGGTGTCCGGCCCAGGGCGCCAGCAGGAAACTGAACGCCAGCCCCAGGCTTACCGCCAGGCCGAAGTTGCTCACCGCCGGTGTGCTGGAAAGCGCCAGCAGGCCGAACGACAGCCAGGTGGTGACTGCCGCCAGCAGGGTACCCAGCAGGCTCACTGCGGCCCCGCCGATCCGTTCGCGCATCAGGATCGCGTAGTCGACGCCGATGGCGGTCACCAGTAGCAGGCCGAACAGGCTGAACAGGGTCAACGGCTGGCCGAGCCAGCCCAGGCTCGCCAGGCTGCACATCGCGGCCAGCAGCGGCAGGGCGACGATGCGCAGGGCCGCGCCGACGCCGAACGGCCAGATCAGCAGCAGGACGATCAGCACACAGGACGCCAGCTTCAACTCGGCGGCACTGATTTGCGTGGCGGCGAAGACCCGGTTCAGATCGCCCAGGCGGTCTACCAGGTGCACGCCGGGCAGGTCCACCGCTTGCACCCGCAGCAGCGCCGCATCGTTCAAGCCCTGCAGGCTGACCACCGCGGCCACGCCTTGCGCTGTCGGCCCGAGCCAGAGCGTGCGATACGGTTCGGCCAGCGGCCCGGTGAGTGCAGTGCCTATGTCGGTAACGGGCAGGGCCTGCAATTGCGCGAGTTCCGCCTGCAACGCGCTGACCGGTACGCCCAGGTCCAGCAACGGCTGCCAGAACGCCGGCAACCGGGCCAGGGCTTCGCGCACCTTCTGCTGTTCGGCGGGAGGGCTGACCAACTGGTTCAGCGACAGGTAGCCCTGGAGTTTGTTCAGACCGATCAACTGGTCCAGGCGCTCGTTGAGCGCGGTCTGGCGTTCCAGCAATTGGGCCTGGTCGTCGGCGCGGATCAGGAAGAACTGGCTGGTCGGCTGGAAACCGGTGATCCGGGCGATCACCTGGGCTTCGTCCGTCAGGTGTTGGGGCGTGCCGATCCACTGGCGGATGTCGTTCTTGGTGCTCAGGTGCCAGAGGCCGCCGGCGCAGAAGATCAACAGCAGCACCAGCAGGATGGGCGTACAGACCCGCGCCAGCAGCGCTGCGCGGGCCTGGAGCAGGTGTTCGCAGAGCCGCAGCGGCCACTGGGCCGGACGCAGTTCGGCGCCGTTGAGCAGTGCCGGCAGCAGGCAGACCGCCGCGAGATAGGCTCCGGCCAGCCCGGCGGCGGAGAAGATCGCGATCTGGGTCAGCGCCGGGAAAGGTGTCCAGGCCAAGGCGAGGTAGCCGATGCAGGTGGTCGCCAGGCTCAGGCTCAGCCCGGGCAGGGTCAGACGCAGGGCGGGCCAGCTGTGCCACGGCTTGAGACTCCAGCTCTTGGACAGGTAGTGCAACGGGTAGTCCACCGCTACGCCGATCAGGCTGGAGCCCAGCACCAAAGTCATGACGTGTATGCGTCCGAACAGGGCCACGCAGGCCACCGCGCCGAACAGCATGCCCACCAGCACGGGCACGAACGCCAGCCACACCCGCAGGTTTCGGAAAGCCAGCAACAGCAGCAACAGGATGCCCACCGTCGCGCCACCGCCGACCCAGGTGATTTCACGCGAGGCTTGCTGCTGCCCGTTGGCCGCATAGAGCAGGCCACTGGCGGCCAGCAACTGCCCCTGGGCCTGGCTCGCCTGGTCGCGGCTGCGCTGCAACAGCTGCGCCACTTGCAGCGGCAGGTTCATGTCGAAGGCGTCGCCATGGGTTCGGGCCCGCAGCAGCACCCAGTGCTTGCCGTCGGCTTCGGCGATCAGTGCACCGCTGCTCACATCCAGCGTTATTGCGCCGTGTTGCGGCTGGCTGTTCTGGATGCGTCCGGTCAGTCCCAGCCAGTCGTCCTGGCTGGGTACCAGGCTGAAGCCGCTGAACGGATCGAACAAGGCTTGTACCCGTTGCTGGATGAATGCCTGGGGATGGTCGATCAACTGCTGGCGGTCCGTGGCCGACAGCATCGCCAGCCGGCCGTTGAGCAACTGCGTGCGCAATGCCGACAGATCGGCTTGCAGCGTCCATTGGACCTTGTCGAACAGTCCACTGGCCTGCCATTGCTGACCGAGGGTTTGCGCCAGCGCGATGGCCTGCTGGCGGTCGTGATGGCCCACCAGCACCAGTACCTCGCGGTTCAACGGTTCCTGCATGCGTCGCTCGGCGATGAGCTCCAGGGCATCGGGCGTGGTGCCCGGCACCAGTTCCATGAGATTGGCCGACAACGGCGCGCCGTTGCGCCACTGCCAGCCGGCCAGCGCCAGCACCGCCAGGAGCAAGGCCAGGAACAGCCAGGGCAGCTTGCGTTCACTCGGCAAAGTCATGTTGCTCCGCTTCGCTCAGGGGCTGTGCACTGGTGCTGTCTTGCATCCGCAGCACGGTGCTGTCGCCCTGGGTTTCCAGCAGCTCGATGCGCCGCACCAGCTCGCCGCCCTCGATGTCGATCCGGGTGAAGATCTGCTTGAGCAGTACCGAGCGCGGAACCAACTTGAGTGTCCACTGTTGCGCGGTACCCGTCAGGCTCAATTCGAAATCCCGTTGCAGGCCGCTGCTGTCTCCCTGCAGCACGGCCATGAACAAGCGATTCTGTTCGGCGCCTTCGCTCTTGTTCGGCAGCATTTGCCAGGTGTCGCCGTCTCGTCGGGCGATGCCTCGGGCGGTGATCCGGTAGTCCTGTTGCAGCGGGGTTCGCAGTAGCCACAGCAGGCCGTGCTTCTGCGCCAGCACGAAATGCCCCTTGCTGATGAGGGGCTGGGGCAAGGCGCGCAGATGCTTCTCCTGGATGAACTGGCCGTGGATGACTTCCGGGCGGGCCAGTTGTTCGCTCAGTCGCTGCAGGTCGAAGGCCTGGGCCAGGGACGCCAGGCCCCAGAGCAACAGTCCCAGGTACAGGCGTTTCATGGCAATTTCCTTTCGACGGCTTCGACGAAGACCCGGGGCGAGGCCAGCAGCATTTCACGGGTCGCGATGTCCACGGCCACTTGCACAGAACTGGCGCGGGTCAGGCGCTCGCCGGTTTCCACGTCGCTGATCAGGTAATTGATCTTCAGGCGGTTCTCCCATTCCACCAGGCTGGCGCGCACGCTCAGGGCCTGGCCGAACACGGCGCTGCGCACATAGCGCAGTTGCAGGTCGATCACCGGCCATGCATAGCCGGAGGCGAGCATGTCGTTGTAGTTGTGGCCGATCAGGTCGAGCAGGGCGCAGCGGGCCACTTCCAGGTACTTGACGTAATGGCCATGCCAGACCACGTTCATCGAATCGACATCGAAAAACGGCACCACCACCTGGGTGTCGACGTGCAGCACTCCCTGGCTACGCATGCAGCCTCCAGTGCCGTTCGGCGATGCGTTGCAGGCACAGGCGCAGTTCGCTTTCCAGGGCCCGGTCTTCGATGACCGGCGCGAAATCCCCGGCCAGTTCGGCGTGCATGGCGGCCAGAGCCGGCGGCAGTGGCCGCGCGTCTTCGTTGCGGCTGCGCAGCCATACGCCCTGGTTGGCCGCCAGCAGCGTCGCGGCGGCTACCTGCTCGGTCAGCTCCAGCACGCGGATCGCGTCCCGGGCGGCGATGGTGCCCATGCTCACCTTGTCCTGGTTGTGGCATTCGGTGGAGCGTGAGAACACGCTGGCCGGCAGGGTGTTCTTCAAGGCTTCGGCAGTCCAGGCGCTGGCACCGATCTGCACGGCCTTGAAGCCGTGGTTGAGCATCGCCCGCTCGGCGCTGGCGCCGGACAGGTTGCTCGGCAGGCCATGGTTGTAGCGCTCGTCCACCAACAGGGCGAGCTGGCGGTCCAGCAGGTCGGCAACGTTGGCCACCAGGTTCTTCAGGCTGTCCATGGCGAAGGCGATATGTCCGCCGTAGAAATGCCCACCGTGCAGGACCCGTTCGGCCTCGGCATCGATGATCGGATTGTCGTTGGCGCTGTTGAGCTCGGTTTCGATGAACGAGCGCAGCCAGCCCAGGCTGTCGGCCAGTACGCCGAGCACATGAGGGGCGCAGCGCAGGGAGTAACGATCCTGAAGGCGGTGCAACGGTGCGGTGGGGGCGTCGATCGCCAGGTCCTTGCGCAGCCACGCGGCCACTTGCATTTGCCCCGGATGAGGCTTGGCAGCGAACAGGCGCTCATCGAAATGTTCGGGGTTGCCTTGCAGGGCGACGACGTTCAGCGCAGTGATGCGGGTCGCCAATTGCAGCAGGTAGTCGGCCCGGGCGAAGGCCAGGCAGGCCAGGCCGGTCATCACGGCGGTGCCGTTCATCAGCGCCAGGGCTTCCTTGGGCCGCAGCACCAGCGGGGGCCAGCCCAGTTCGCGATGCACATCGGCCGCCAGGCGGCGCTCGCCGCGAAACAGCACGTCCCGTTCCCCCGACAGCGTGGCCGCGACGTAAGACAGGGGCGTCAGGTCGCCGCTGGCGCCCACCGAACCTTCTTCCGGGATGAGTGGCAGGATGTCGTGCTCGAGAAAGGCCTGGAGCCGTTCCAGCAGCTCCACCCGCACCCCGGACATGCCGTGGCACAGCGACTGCAAGCGTGCCGCCAGCACTGCGCGGGTGGCCTGGGCGTCCAGCAGCTTGCCCAGGCCACAGCCGTGGAAGGTGTACAGATGACGCGGCAAGGCCTCGACATGATGCAGCGGCACGGCCACCACGCAAGAATCACCGTAGCCGGTGGTCACGCCGTAGATCACGCCTTCCTTGTCCAGCAAGGAGTCGAGGAACTGCGCGCCCTTGGCGATGCGCTGGCGGAACGCCGGGTCATCCTGAAGTTGCGTCGGCGCCTGACGATTGGCCAAGGCCAGCACGTCCTCGATGCGCAAGGGGCGTTCGCCAAAGGTTACCGGTTCAAGAGTGGGCATCGTCATCGGTCTTCCAGAAAGGGTAGAAATTGAACCACTGTTGCGGGGCCTGGAGGCAATACTGCGCCAGGCGTGCGGCATAGCGGCCGGCCCAATGGGCGATCACTTGTTCTCGGTCGCTGCGTTTCCATTCCACGGCCTCGGCGAAGGGTTCGAGGGTGACCCGATAGCGCCCCTCGTGCTTGAGGCACATCAGCAGGTTGACCGGACATTTGAGCAGGCCGGCCAGCAGCCATGGGCCCTGGGGGAACGCGGCGGGATGGCCCATGAAATCCACGGTCACGCTGCGCCCGCCGTGCAAGGGTATGCGGTCGCCGGCAATCGCCAGCCACTCGCCGCGCTCCAGGCGTTCGCTCAGTTGCAGCATGATCAACGGCTCCAGCTCGCTGACCTGGATCAGCCGCAGGTGCGTGGCGCCGGCCTCGCCCAGCAGGCGATTGAACTGCTCGGCGTGCTTGGTGTGCACCAGCACGTTCATGGTCACTTTCTCGCCCAGTTCGGCCAGGGCCCGGCACATTTCCAGATTGCCGAGGTGCGCCCCCACCAGCATCTGTCCACGCTCGCCCCGCAGGTGATTGCGCAGCAGCGCCGTATCGACGATTTCGATCTGCTCGATGCTCAATTTGCCGTTCCAGACGTCGAGCTTGTCCAGCAAGGAGTCGGCAAACGCCATGAACTGCCCGAAGACTCGTCGATGGGTCGGACGTAGTTCGGCACGGCCGCTCCAGTCGGCCAGGCGCCGCTGGTACTGCCACGCCGCATGGCGGGCGCTGCGGCCGAAGATGAAGAAGTACAGGACGATGCCGTACAGCAGCGGGCTCAGCAGCCGGCGCCCCAGCACCCGGGCAGCGAACGCGGTGAACTTCATCAGCCAGTAACTGCCGCGCTCCTGGCGGTCGGCCCAGTGCTGTTGGTCGGCGCTCATGTCCGCCACCGTCGCCAGAGAATCACGGGCAGGCGCACCAGCATGCCGAAGAACAGTCGGGTGTGCATGCGGGTAATCAGCACGTTGTCGTGGAACAGGCGAAAGTGCGAGACCCCGTCCTGGGGGTAGTGGACACGGGTGCGCAGCCAGCGCATCGGCTGATTGCGCCATGCCAGGCGCACCAGGATGTCCGAATCGAAGTCCATGCGCTTGCCGATGTTCGCCGAGCCGATCAGCGCCAGGGTCGCAGCCAGGGGATAGACCCTGAAGCCGCACATCGAATCGCGGATCTGCAGGGACAGGCTATTGATCCAGACCATCACATGAGTGAGGTAGCGGGCGTACAGACGACCTTTCGGTACGCTGGCATCGTATTGCGGATAACCGCAGATCAGGGCGTCCGGGTGGGTACGGGATTGATCGATGAAGGTCTTCACGTCACCCAGGTCATGCTGGCCGTCGGCGTCGACCTGCAAGGCATGGCTGAACCCCAGGCGCGAGGCTTCCCGCAGGCCGGTCATCACCGCGCCGCCCTTGCCCTGGTTGACTGCGAGCCTGATCAGATGGACACGCTCGTGTTCGGCCAGCCGCTCCAGCACGGCCGCGCAGGCCGGGCTGCTGGCGTCGTCCACCAAGACGCAGGGCAGGTCATTGGCGAGCAAGGCCTGCACCACCGCCGAGACGGCGGTCTCGTGGTTGTAGACCGGGATGACGGCGCAAGGGTTATGCATATCTTTCATCTGCCGCCCGTTTATCGTGGCCAGGGGATCTGGCGAAACGTCGCACCGCCCCGCTCGAGTGGGAAGCGCTCGCCATCAGTCTGTGCCGTTGCACAGGCTTCGGGGTTGCTGCGCAACCCTGCGGGGGTGAACTGCCTCGCCACAGGAGTGCAGCGGTGTGGTCAGTCATCGGCCACCCCCAGCACGATCCGCCCACTGGAACAGGTGGCTGTGTCATTGCGGTAGGCGAAATACAGCTTGCCGCGTTCACGGTCGAAGCGCAGGTGCAGTTGGACTTCATCGCCAGGGCGTATCAATTGCTGGAATTTCAGCACTTCCATGCCGACGAAGCGCGGCGGCATGTCCAGCAGGCGCCGGCCCAGGCCCAGCGCCCAATCGACCTGTACCACGCCAGGCAATACCGGCGCGGTGGGGAAGTGGCCGCTGAAGTAGGCCAGGTCTGGCGGAACCGCCAGTTGCAGGCTCCACTCGCCATCGCTTTGGATCTGTTCCAGCACCTCCGGGTTTTTCGGGCGCGGTGCCGCCAGCAGTGCCTCGACGTCGGCCTGGGGCAGTTTGCCCTGGGCGTTGAGTGGCAACTGCCGCAGCCAGCGCCAGCGCCGTGGCAGGGCGAGGGTTTCGCAGTGCTCGCCCAGGTGCCGGCGCAGGGCGTCGGTGAGCGCACGCCGGCCCAGGTTGCGCAGGGCGTGCAGGCCGGTTTCACTCAGCACCAGCAGGGCGCCGAGGGAGGCGCGGTTTTCCTGTACCACCCCCAGTCGCGCTTCGCTGACCCAGTCATGGGTCAGCAGGGCTTGTTCAAGCATGGGCAGGGAGATGCGTTTTTCTTCCAGCTTGACGATGCGGTCCAGCCGCCCAAGGAGTTCGAAGCGACCATCGTCGGCGATCCGTGCCGCGTCGGCGGTATGTTCCACATGGCCGGGGGGTAAATAAGGCGAGGACACCAGCAAGGCGCCATCGGCGGCCTGGGTCAGCTCGACGCCGGTGAAGGGCTGCCACAATCCGCCGCCCTGGCGCCAGGCGATACCGCCGGTTTCCGAGCTGCCGAAAATCTCTGTGGGCCATTGCCCGAGGCGTTGCTGCAGGCTATGGGCGGCATCGGCCGGTAAGGCGCCGCCGGAGGAAAACACCCGGCGAACATGGCTCAAGGCCGGCCAGTCGAGGTTATCGCCCATACGCTTGAGCAGCGCCGGGCTGGCGACCCAGGCGAAGGCCGGGTGCTGGCGGCTGGCGCGTTGCAGGTCTTCCGGAAAGGCCACCTGGCGGCGTACGAACGGACGCCCGGCGCACAGCGGCCACAACACCCGGAACAGCAGGCCGTAGATGTGCTGAGCGGCGACACTGCCGATCATGCAGGCCGGCCCCAGGCCGGCGCCCCACAACTGCTCCAGGGCCATGACTTCATGGCTCAACTGCCGAAGGGTTTTCTCGATGCGCTTGGGCTCGCCGCTGGAGCCGGACGTGCACAGGCTCAGCCAGCATCGGTCGAGGTCCAGTGCCACAGGCGCCAGGGGCGTAGAGCGTAGCTCGCCGGGATGCGTGTCGCCGGGCTGGTCGGTCAGCCACAAGTCGACTTCGGCCGCCCAGCGCTGGCGGGTCTGCGCCTGCAGGTCGGCGGGGAGCAGGACCCGCACGCCCGCCTGCCAGGCGCCGAGCAGGGCCACAGCCAGGTCCGCCGCGTCTTCAAGGTGCACCGCCAGACGCTGCACCCCCTTGGCTTGCAGTCCTGCGGCGAGGCGCAGGGCTTCATCGCGCAGTTGCGAGTGGTCCATGACCGGATCCACTGCCACGGTGCGCTCCGGTCGAGCCTCGAGCAGCATCTGCTCAAGTTTTATCCAATTCATGGGCGGCCTCTTACCCGTTGTCGTATGAGCCATTCAATGGCAAACAGCAGCCCCATCAGTCCGTAGGAAATCAGGCCGGTGTACAACATCCACCAACTCAGCGGCGCCCAGAGCGTCAGGGCGGCGGCGAGCAAACCGTTACACAGGAAAAACACACTCCAGGCCACCGTGACCTGGCGGGTATACACCACCGCTTTGGGCGGCAGTTGCGGCTCGCGCAGGCGGGCCAGGCGTTCGATCATCGGCGGGCCGTACTTCAGGCTCAGGACGAACAGCCCGAGCATGAAGGCGCTGATCAGCACCGGGTACCAGCGCAGCAGGAGCGGGCTGTCGAACAAAGCGAGCAAGGCGCAGAACACGATCGCCGTGACCGCCATCCAGAGCGTGCCGGGGCCGCCTTTTCCGAGCAGCGCGCGGGCCAGCCAGAGGCTGCCCAGCAGCAGGCCGAACTGCCACGGTGCGAAGTGCTCCATGCCGAAATACACCGCAAAGGGGTAGAGCAGGCCCGCCAACAGCAGGCCGAGGCCAATCAACCGGCTCATGCGGCCGGTTGGACCAGTCGATAGACCGCCTCGACCACGTCGTTGACGGTACGCACCGACTTGAATTCTTCGGCGGCGATTTTCTTGCCGGTCTGGCGCTTGATGTGATCGATCAGGTCGACCGCGTCGATGCTGTCGATTTCCAGGTCCTGGTACAGGTTCGATTCCAGCGTCACCCGCTCCGGGTCCAGCTCGAAGAGCTCCACCAGGGCGTCGCGCAGGGTATTGAAGATGTCATCACGAGTTTGCATGGTCCGGTCTCAAGCGCTTTTTGCGGTGACGAAGGCAGCAAGGCTTGCCACGTTGCTGAAATGGTTGCGGGTGTCCTTGGCGTCGGCATCGATCTTGATGCCCCACCTTTTCTGGATCGCCAGGCCAAGCTCCAGGGCATCCACCGAGTCCAGGCCCAGGCCTTCACCGAACAGGGTCTGGTGATCGCCGATATCGTCGACACTGATGTCCTCAAGGCCGAGGGCGTCGATGATCAGCTGTTTGATGTCACGGTGCAGATCGCTCATCTTCGGCGAGCTCCTTGATGTAATAGTGATGCAAGAAATCGTTGAGCCTGCGCGAAGCCTGGGGTGGAGGACCGAGCGTGGCGAATGCCTGTGGATCTATATCGGCCCCCACATGGAAACTGAAGTGCACACGGCGCTGGGGGATGCGATACCAGGGTTCGGCCTTGGTCAGGGTGGTGGGGCTGACCTTGATCGTCACGGGTGTAAGGATTTTCGCACCCCGCAGGGCGATGGCCGCTGCGCCCCGATGAAAGGCCGGCGCCTGGCCTGGCTGGGTTCGCGTGCCTTCGGGGAACACGATCAGGGTCTGGCCATCCTTCAGGGCGTCGCTGGCGGCATCGAGCATGTCCATGCTGCCGTCGTTGCTGATGTATTGGGTCGAGCGCAACGGGCCGCGGGTGAAGGGGTTGTCCCACAGGCTTTGCTTGACCACGCAGTTGGCATCGCGCACCAGCCCGATCAGGAACACCACGTCGATCAGCGAAGGGTGGTTGGCAATGATCATCTGGCCGGGGCGGCCGAGCTTTTCCGCACCGTCGATGCGGTAGGTGAGCACGCCGGTGCGGGCCATGAAGCGAATGAAGAACCAGAACAGCCGTCCGACCGTGCGACGCGCCCGTTGCCGATGAGCCTGGGCGTCGCCGGGCCAGCAGGCCAGCAACGGAAACACCAGCAAGCGCAGGCACAGACCGCCCAACCCGAACAGGGTAAAGCTGGCCGCGGTTGCGAGCAGACGCCAGTAGTAGGCGTCGCGATGTTTACCGGTCACCGGTTGCGTTGCCAGGTCCATACGCGATTCTTCCAGGCATGTTGGCAAGTGGTTTCGTTGTTCAGCAGCGTACGCACCAGGTCCAGGGCATGGGGCCATTCGCTGCCTTGCGGTTGGGTCTGCGGGGTGGACAGGGTCAGTTGCCAGTCTTCGCCCGGGGTCAGCAAAAGCCCTACCGCATAGGGAAAGGGCACGTCGTCCACCCAGGGCGTATACACCTGCGGCGGTTGTTCTTCGGCAATGACCAGCAATACCGCCGGTGCGCCTTCGTTCAACAGCGCGGCGGCTTCCAGTACGCCATGTTCCAGCCCGTCGCCGGTGGCGGCCAGGGCCGTCATTTCGCTGGTTTCGCCGCGCATGATCGACCATAGGCCGATCACTGCGTTGTGCACCGACAGGCTGAACTGGGTCGGCGACAGCGGTTGGTCGGCTGCCAGGTCCTTGAGAATCTCAAAAGTGCGTGGGGTTTCACCGTGGCGGGAAATAAAGACCAACGGCAGGTCCGGCCGGCCTTCCGCCAGGGGCCAGCCGACACTGAAGGCCATCCGCGCCAGGCGGCTGAGTCGCCGACGCTGCATGGCCGGCAGGAACGAGACGTCAGGGGCGCCGTCGCCTGGGGGCAGCATGACCGGCTGTCGGCTCCACGCCTGCCAGTCGTCCACGCTTTCGAGCCCTGGGGCCCAGGCGCGCCATTGGGCGATGTTGAAATCGATCACAGAATTCATCCCACCCCTGCGGGCTTTTATTGTCACGGTTCAGTGGTTTGACCCGCGTCCAACCCTGCATGATCTTGCGACCCAAGTGGCGCGCATTATCCCGGTGCGGTTGGCTTGTAGCAAATAATGGTTACGTTGGTGCGCTCGGGGGGATTTGACGGTCCCTCCCGGCACAGGCCTGTCATTGTCGCGATTCTCACGAGCCTGTCTGTCGGTAACTTCCCTAAGATTCTGCGCGAATTGACGTTCCCTTTTCGGAAAAAGCCACTAACGCTGTAGTCCATCCATACCGAAGGTAGCGAAGCGGGGTCTTGCCCTACTACACTCGGGAATCTTTGATACACGGAGGTTTTGACATGCGGCGCGTGGTGTTCAATCAGAAAGGTGGCGTAGGCAAGTCCAGCATCGCCTGCAATCTGGCGGCGGTCAGCGCCAGCGAGGGGTATCGCACGCTGTTGGTGGACCTGGATGCCCAGGCCAATTCCACTCAGTACCTCACCGGCCTTACGGGCGATGACATTCCCATGGGCATTGCCGACTTCTTCAAGCAGACCCTGTCATCCGGGCCTTTCTCGAAAAAGAACAAGGTCGACATCTACGAAACGCCCTTCGACAACCTCCACGTGATCACCGCCACCGCCGAGCTGACGGACCTGCAGCCCAAGCTGGAGGCGAAACACAAGATCAACAAACTGCGCAAACTGCTCGAAGAGCTGGACGAAGACTACGACCGAATCTACCTGGACACCCCGCCCGCCCTGAACTTCTACGCGGTTTCGGCACTGATCGCCGCCGACCGCGTGCTGATCCCCTTCGATTGCGACAGCTTCTCCCGCCAGGCGTTGTATGGCCTGCTGGCGGAAATCGAAGAACTCAAGGAGGACCACAACGACGGCCTGGAGATCGAAGGCATCGTGGTCAATCAGTTCCAGGCCCGTGCCAGCCTGCCGCAGCAGATGCTTGACGAACTGATCGCCGAAGGCTTGCCCGTGCTGCCGGTGTACCTGAGCAGCTCGGTACGCATGCGCGAATCCCACCAGGCGAGCCTGCCGCTGATCCACCTGGATCCGCGGCACAAGTTGACCCAGCAGTTTGTGGAACTGCACGGACTGCTTGAAAACGCCTGACTGACCGGGCTCATACGAGTCCGGGTGTGGGCAGGGTTGCTCGCCAAACCGCTTGCGCGAGCAAGGTTCCCACAATGATCGTGGGGTTTAGATGCCCTGGCTGCGCAACCAGCTCATCAACTGGGGCAAGGGCAGCGCCCCGCTCTGACGTGCGACTTCCCGGCCATCCTTGAACAGGATCAGGCTGGGAATCGAGCGAATCCCCAGCTGTGCCGACAGTTGCGGGTTGGCTTCGCTGTCGAGCTTGGCCAGTCGGCATTTGCCGGTCAGTTGCGCGGCAGCCTGCTGGAACACCGGCGCGAATGACTTGCATGGCCCGCACCAGTGTGCCCACACGTCCACCAGCAATGGCAGGTCACCCTTGATCTGGCTGGCATAGTCACCCTCTTTGAGTTCGAACGGTTCGTCCAGCAGCACCTGGGCCTTGCAGCGCCCGCATTTGGGCCGGTCTGCCAGGCGGTCGGCGGGTAGGCGATTGAGGCCGTTGCAGTGGGGGCAAGGAATCAGCATCGGGTCAGGCATGGCGGGCTCCAGAAAACGATCATGAGCCTGATCTGGTGTCGCCGGGGCGGTTTATCAAGGTTGCCATTCATCAGGTGCGTCGCACTGATGTCGCGCCTGGACCTCAAAAACACCACAACGTATCTGTTCGCAACCCATGGAGGTCCCATGAGCCCTACGAAAGATCAAGCCTTCGCCCACGCACCGGACAACCCCAACGACGACGGCTTCGTGCTCGGCACGGCTGGTCGCGACGAAGACCCGAACGCCGCTCCCGCCTATGCAACCGATCGTCGCCACGATCGGGACGAGCTCACCCCGGAAGATGCCCGCGGCATGCCGGGCTATCCCGAGAAAAAGCCATCGACCGAACCGTCCGACAAGGAAGGCGCCGAGACCGAGCCGGGCATCGAAACCCCCGAGCAGGGCAACGACAAGGTGGGGTGAGCGCTGAAGGCCATCCAGATAAACATGTCGATTGCATGGACTCTCATGGCGAAGAAACGGCTCCTCAGCCATGGAGCCGCGTCACGACGAGCAGCTGATTTCCAGGTGCTTGCCCCATTCCGGCGGGCGTTGCGCGTAGCTGTCCATGCCCGGTTGTTCCTCGAACGGGTTGGCCAGCACGGTGTGCAGGCGGCGCACTTCGGCGTAGTCGCCTGACTCGGCCGCGTCAATGGCGTTCTGTGCCAGGTAGTTGCGCAGTACATACAGCGGGTTGACGGCGTGCATCCGGCTGCGGCGCTGACCCTGGTCGACAGGGTCTTCACGGCTGACCCGCTCGACGTAGAGCCTTCCCCAGGCATCGAAGCCCTTGAGGTCGACGAATTCGTCCCGCAGCCTGGCGACGGCCTGCTCCGCAGACTCTTCGCCCAGGCGGCGGAAGAACAGACTGTAGTCGACGCCACTGTTCTGCATCAGCTGAAGGAGGCGTTCCACCAGTTTCTGGTCGTCGTCTTCGGCGCGGGTCAGGCCGAGGCGGCGACGCATCAGGTCCAGGTAATGGGCCTGGAAAAGTGGCAGGTACAGGCCCAGGGTCTCTCGCAGGGCTTCGACGCTGATGAAGGGCGTCAGGGCCTGGGCCAGGGCGCTGAGGTTCCATTGGCCGATGGGCACCTGGTTGCTGAATGAATAGCGGCCCTGGTCATCGGAGTGGTTACAGATGAAATTGGCATCGAAGTCATCGAGGAAGGCGAACGGCCCGAAGTCGAAGGTAATGCCCAGGATCGACATGTTGTCGGTGTTCATCACTCCGTGGCAGAAGCCATAGGCCTGCCATTTGGCAATTAGCTCGGCGTTGCGCTCGACGATTTCGCGGAACATCGCCAGGTACGGCTCCGGCTGCTCGCGGCACTCGGGAAAGTGCAGGTTGAGCACATGCTCGGCGAGGGTCGCCTGCAGTTCCGGTTTCTTGGTGTAGTAAAAGTATTCGAAGTGGCCGAAGCGCACGTGGCTTGGCGCCATGCGCAATACCATGGCGGCGCGTTCCTGCTTTTCGCGCCAGACCTGGGTGTCTGAACCGATTACGCACAAGGCGCGCGTGGTGGGAATGCCCAGGGCGTGCAGCGCTTCCGAGCCGAGGAATTCGCGGATCGACGAGCGCAGGACCGCCCGTCCATCGCCCATCCGTGAAAACGGCGTCTGGCCGGCCCCCTTGAGGTGCAAGTCCCAGTGCTGGCCGGCTTCGTTGTACACCTCTGCCAGCAACAATCCACGGCCGTCCCCCAGTTGCGGGTTGTAATGACCGAACTGGTGCCCGGAATAGACCATCGCCCGAGGCTCGGTCTCGGCCCATAGCTTGTGCCCGCCGAACAGCTCGGCGAACAACGGCGTGTGGGCTTCGGCCGGATCCAGGTCCAGCAGCGCCATGGCCGCCGGGCTGGCCACCACCAGTCGTGGGTTGTCGATGGGCTCGGGCAGTACATGGGCCGAGAAACCGTCGCCCAGGCGGGCGAAGCGGTTATCGAAGGTCAACGTTTCCAGCGTTTTCATGGCCGTCTCCGGCGCGATGCCTTGGGCATCGCACATCAGTCGAGTGTTTCTTGCGGCGGCTCTTGCACCGGCTTGATGCTGGCTACGGCCGAGGGCACCGGCGGGATGGTTTTCTTGTCCGGCTCGGCGGGTACCAGCTTGTATTCCTGGCCGTGAAGGTTCTTCAGGTAGATTTCCATCTGCCGGAAGGAGATGTTGATGTGCTCCTTCTTGAACTCACGGTTGATGAAGCGGTTGATCTCGTCCAGTACCGGGTTGCGGTCACCGAGGTCGCGCACATGCATGCGCAGCTCATGATCGAGGGTGCTCTCGCCGAAGTTCAGGAAGTACACGATCGGTTCCGGCTCCTTCAGCACCCGCGGGTTCTCCCGGGCAGCCTTGAGCAGCAGTTCGCGCACCCGGTCCAGGTCGGAGCCGTAGTCCACGCCCAGTTTCAGGGTCACCCGGGTAACGGTGTCGGTCAGCGACCAGTTGATCAGTTGCCCGGTGATGAAGGTCTTGTTCGGGACGATGATGTCCTTGCGGTCGAAGTCGGTGATGGTGGTCGCGCGGATTCGGATCTTGCTCACCGTACCCGACAGGTTGCCGATGGTGATGGTGTCGCCGATTCGCACCGGACGCTCGAACAGGATCATGATCCCGGATATGAAGTTGGCGAAGATTTCCTGCATGCCGAAGCCCAGGCCTACCGACAGCGCCGCCACCAGCCATTGCAATTTGTCCCAGCTCACGCCCAGGGTGGACAGGGTGGTGACGAAGCCGACGCCGGCGATCACATAGGACAGCAGCGTGGTGGTGGCATAGGCGCTGCCCTGGGCCAGGTTCAGCTTCGACAGCACGAACACTTCCAGCAGGCCCGGCAGGTTGCGCGCCAGCGCGAAAGTGATGCCGATGATGATCAGCGCGCCGAGCATGTCGCCGATGCTGATGGGCACCATGCTCATGTTGACGCCCGTGCCGCTGGTGTATTCGTAGAGGGTGATGTTGTCCAGGTACGAGAACACGCTGATCAGGTCCGACCAGACCCAGTACAGTGCGGCGATGAAGCCACCCAGCAGGGCCAGTCGGATCAGGCGCAGGGACTGTTCGTTGACTTTCTCGATGTCCAGGGTCGGCTCTTCGACCACCGCCTCGCCATCGCCGGCTTCCTTGGCTGCCTGACGCTTGGCCAGGGCTCGCTGGTAGGCCAGGCGCCGGGCCGCGACGGACAGGCCCCGCACGAAGGTCGCCTCGATCACCAGCCAGAACATCAGCAGGTAAAGGGTGTTGATCAGCCGGTCGCTGAGTTTCAGCGCGGTGTAGTAGTAGCCAAAGCACACGGCCACGAACAGGGCGATGGGCAAGGCGGTGAACACCACCCCGACCGCCTTGCGGAACAGAGAGGTGTTGCGATGGGTCGGGCTGCTCAGCAGCAGGCGGCTGAGCAACCAGGCCATCAGGGCGTAGCAGGTGAGCACCACCGGCATGCCCAGTACGTCGTCGGCCAGGGTCGAAGGTTGCAGCTCGGCCACGGCCACCACGGCCACCAGCGCCAGCACCACCAGCCCGAGGCGACGGATCCAGCCCTGGAGAAATTCGACCTGGGGTTTCTCCCAGCGGAAATGCAGCTCGGCCACGCCACCGGGGGCCAGTATGCGATAGGCGGTGTAGAACACCAGCCAGGCCTGGCCGATCTGCAACAGCGCGGCACCGAGGTTGGCGTTCTGGCCGCGGGCGTCGATCTGCAAGGCATAGCCACAGAGCGCCAGCGCCAGGGCCACCGGCATCGCCAGCAGGATGTTGATCAGGATCGCCTGGGGCGTATGCCACTGGCTGTCGCGCTTGAAGTGGCCAACGTCCTGGTGAACCTTGTTCAGCCGGGCATAAAGATTCTTGCGTCGCCACAGCAGCGCACCGATCAGCAGCGCCAGGGGCAGGAACAGCAGTGGGCGCTGGGTCAGGCCATCGGCCAGCTCACTGAGACTCGAGGCCCAGGGCAGCGAGTCCACCTGTTTTTCCAGGCGGCTTGGCACGCCACGCAACCATTCAAGATCCAGTGGCTTGTTGCTGGGGATCCAGAACATCTGTTCTTCGAGGGTCGCCCGCAGGTTTTGCGCGGTGCTGAGCAGTTGCTTCTGGTTGAGCTGCAACGTAATGGATTCGTTGAGCACGGCGCTCAGTTCGCGGCTCAAGCGTTCCAGCAGGTCGATCCGGGTCAGTGCCAGGTCCAGCAGGGTCTTGCGCAACTGCGGCGTAACCTGTTCCGCCGGTTGCGATGCCAGCAGGCTGTCGACGTAGGCGCTCGGATTGTTCAGTAGCTCGCGTTGCTGGCTGACTTCGAACTGATACAGGCGGATGTCGGCGATCTGGTCGGCCAGGTTCTGGTCCAGTTGCAGGCGCGGCAGGGTCTGGCGTTGTTTATAGAGGATCTTGGAAAGCAGGAGGCTGCCCTTGAGTACGCTGATCTGTTCGTCCAGGGCCGCGTCGGTCTGGGTGACGCTGTCCAGCAGTTGCTTGGTCTGCAGGTTCTGCTGGGTGACTTCGTTGAGGCGGTCGGTGCTTTTGAGCAGATAGTCCGAAAGCTTGAGGTTGGCCGCGCTTTCGGTGGCCAGCAGGCTGCTGCCGCCGGCTTTCTGCGCTTCGATGGATTGCTGGGTCACCGTTTCCTGGGACTGGGCCAGGCGCTTCTGGCTGATCAGGTTCTGCAGGTCCTGGATCTCCTGCTCCATGCGGGCGATCTTTTCCATCAGCAAGTCGTGCTGGCCGTTGCCCAGGTCCTGCAACTGGCTGTTGCCGGCCAGTTCCTGGCGCCGTAGCGGGATCAGCGCGTTGAGGGCCGCCAGTTCGGCGTTGAGCTGGTCGCGCTGTTCACTGCTGAGGGTTTTTCCAGCGTCTCTTCCCGCCTTGAGAATGGCGTTGATCTGTTGGATGCGAGTCTGGCTGTTGGCAATTTCGGCCTGGGCCCGTTCGGGCCGGGTCTGTGCGGTGATGATCAGGCTGTTGGCATCGGCGAGGGCCTTTTGCAAGTCGCTCTGCTGGGTGGAGCGATCCGTCAGCATTTGTTCGAGCTGGGGAATCGGCAGGTTCGCGTAACGCTGCGCCACGGGCACCACAGGTGTGCTCTTGAGTCGCGTCAGTTCACGCTGGTTTTCAATGTTCTGCTTGGGGGCGTTGGCCAACTGCTGCTTGAGTGCCTGCAGTTTCTGCTCGTACTCGGCCTTGCTGGCGAGTTGGGCCAGGGTGCCTTGCAGCACCGCTTGCAAAGCCTTCTGGTCGGCTTCCGGCAGTTTGCGGTCGGCGATCTTGTCCAGGCTGGCCTGAACCGATTCGCTGGTGGGCGGCTCGGCGGCTTGCAGCGTGCAGATGGAAAGACTCAGGCCCAGCAGGGCAATGGCGAAAAAAGAGCGCAGGGTAGGCATAGAGACCGGTCAAGCAAATAAGAAAGGGAGCAGTTTAGAGGAACAAGCCGGGACCCGGGCGACTTCCTTCGGGGAATCTGACGCCCACTTTGCCGATCTTGTTCCCGTCCATGGCCGCGACAGTCCACAAGGTGTTGTTCCACTCCACCTGGTCGCCGACCACTGGAGCACCACCGACCTTCTGGGCAATGAAGCGGCCCAGGGACATGTCCGGATCGATACCGTCGAGCTTCAATCCGTACAGCGCCGCAACCGCAGCCAGCTGGGCGTCTCCCTCCAGAACGAAGTCGCCGAAGAAGCGCAGATCCAGGCCCCGTTGTGGCGCCTGGCTGAACAGTTTTCCGAGGGCCGGCAGGTCATGTTCATGGCCGATGACGCAGAGCAGGTCGTCGGTTTCAAGCACCGTACTACCCGACGGATGGAGCAGTTGCTGGCCGCGAAACAAGGCCGCGATACGTGTTCCATCGGGCATTTTCAGGTCCCGGAGGGGGGAACCGATGCACCATTTCTCCGCGCCCAGGCGATAGATGAACAGCTCCCATTCGCTGGTGACGTGCACTTCCAGCGCGGCCCGGGAGATCGGCAGCGGCTCCGGCGGGACGGTGACATGCAGCAGTTTGGCGACCCAGGGCAGGCTGGTGCCCTGCACCAGCAAGGACACCAGTACGATAAAGAACGCCAGGTTGAAATAGAGCTGGGCGTGAGGCAGGCCGGCCATCAACGGGAAGACCGCCAGGATGATCGGGACCGCGCCGCGAAGGCCGACCCAGGAAATGAAGGCTTTTTCGCGGCCATGGAAGGCCCGGAACGGCATCAGGCCCACCATGACCGACAGCGGCCGTGCCAACAGGATCATCCACAGTGCCAGGCCCAGGGCCGGCAAGGCGATCGGCAGCAGGTCGTGGGGTGTGACCAGCAATCCCAGTACCAGGAACATGCCGATCTGCGCCAGCCAGGCCATGCCGTCGAGCATATGCAGGATGCCGTGGCGGCTGCGCACCGGGCGGTTGCCCAGCACCAGGCCGCACAGGTACACCGCCAGGAAACCACTGCCGTGCAGGGTGTTGGTCAGGGCGAAGATGGCCAGGCCACCGCTGATCACCAGGATCGGGTAGAGGCCGTTGGCCAGGTTGATGCGGTTTACCAGCTGCAACATCAGCCAGCCACCACCCAGGCCGATCACCGCGCCGATGCCGAACTCGCGCACCAGATGCCCGAGCAGGCTCCAGTGCAGGCCGGTTTCACCACTGGCGAGCATGCCGATCAGGGTGACGGTCAGGAACACGGCCATGGGGTCGTTGCTGCCGGATTCGATCTCCAGGGTGGCGCTGACCCGTTCGTTCAGGCCCTTGCCCCCCAGCAACGAGAACACCGCCGCGGCGTCGGTGGAGCCGACGATGGCGCCGATCAGCAGGCCCTGGATCAGGTTAAGGTCAAACAGCCACGCCGCCGCCAGGCCGGTCAGGCCCGTGGTGATCAGCACGCCGACCGTCGCCAGCGACAGCGCCGGCCACAAGGCCACCCGGAAACTGGAGACCCGGGTACGCAAGCCACCGTCCAGCAGGATCACCGCCAGCGCAAGGTTGCCCACCAGATAGGCCGTGGCGTAGTTATCGAAGAGAATTCCGGCGCCGTCGACCCCGGCGACCATGCCCACGGCCAGGATGATCACCAGGATGGGGATACCCAGGCGGGACGAAAGGGAGCTGACCAGAATGCTCGCACCTACCAGCAACGCGCCGATCAAGAACAGGCTGTTGATGGTCGTCGCAGTCAAAGGCAGTACTCCGGAAAACTGAAAGACGGGCACAGGCTGACCATGCAGCCTGCGTGCCAGCGATTCTAACCTGTTGAAATACGATGCTGTCAAAAAGGTTTTGCGGGCCGGGCCGAGGGCACGGACCGATGCGTCTGATTCTGGATAACGGGTTCTCGGAATAACTCTGGAGACAAATATTTAATTGACGGCGCAAATGACGCTCCCTAGCATCGCGCCGCTATTTTTGGACGCCGTTTTATTCGAGGGATCGAACATGTTCTCACCCGCCCGTTGGGCGAGGTTGTGCTTGGCTTTGCTGTGCCTTTCTCCGCTGCTCCCCGCTCACGCTGCCCCCACCCCCGGTGACACCGACCTGATCCGCGAACGCCAGAACCGTTTGCTCGAGGAACAGCGCCGGCGCCTGGAGGATCTGAAGAACCTGCCCGGCCAGGAGGCGAAGCCGGCCCAGCCGACGGCGCCGGTCGATACCCGCTGCTTCCCCATCCGCACCATCGAGCTCAAGGGCGCCGACTGCCTTTCCTCCGCTGAGCGCGAGCGCCTGTTGGCGCCCTACATCGGCCAATGCCTGGGCGTGCCGCAACTCAACGAACTGCTCAAGGTCATCACCGACCGCTACATCGAGAAAGGCCTGGTCACCAGTCGTGCCTACCTGCCGCAGCAGGATTTGTCCGACGGTCACTTGCAGGTGCTGGTGGTGGAGGGGCGCCTCGAGGGCTTGAAGGGCGCCGAAAACAGCCGGCTTTCGGAAGGTGAACTGGCGATGGCGTTTCCCGGCAAGGTCGGCGACTTGGTCAACCTGCGGGAGATCGAGCAGATGGTGGACCAGCTCAACCGCCTGCCATCGAACCAGGCGCAGATGGAGCTGATGCCTGGGCAGCATGTCGGCGGCAGCGAAGTGCTGGTGCAGAACACCCCGCAAAAACCCTGGCGCGTCGGGTTGTCGCGGCACAACGACGGCCAGCGGAGCACGGGCGAACAGCAATGGGGCACGTCCCTGGATTGGGACAGCCCCTTGGGGCTGGCCGATCAATTGTCCTTGCGCGGCGGTCACGATGCCGTCAGCGATCATCAACGCACTTCGCGCAATGCCATGCTGTATTACAACCTGCCATTTGGCTGGTGGAACGTCAGCTACACCTATAGCCAGAGCGAATACCGCTCGCGGGGCACGGTCGACGGGTTCAATTTCAAGCAGACCGGCGACAGCCAGAACCACCAGGTGCGGGTCGAGCGGGTGGTCCATCGTGACGCGATGAGCAAGACGTCCCTCAACACCGGCCTGGCTTATCTGCGCACCAGCAACTTCATCGAAGACAGCAAGCTCGCCGTGAGCAGCCATCGCCTGAGTGAAGCGCAGTTCGGCATCAACCACGGACGGCGAGTCGGCAGTGCCTTCGTCAACCTGGACCTGGGCCTGCAGCAAGGCATCGGTGCCTTCGATGCCCAGGGCGACGATAATCCACGCCCCGGCCAGCCCGACGCGCGCTACCGCAAATACACCGCCACCCTCAGCTACCTGCAACCCTTCCAGCTCTGGGGCGAGTCCTTCAGCTTCAGCAGCCTGATGACCGGGCAGCGCAGCGAAGACGTGCTGTTCAGCCCGCAGCGCATGAGCCTGGGCGGGCAATCGTCGATCCGGGGCTACAAGGACCAGTCGCTGGCCGGCGACAGCGGCGGTTACTGGCGCAACGACCTGCGCTGGAGCCGCCCGGTCACCCTGGAGTGGCTGCGCCCGGTGTTCGCCGAGTACGGCACCAGCCTGGGTTACGACCAGGGTGTCATCACCGGGACCCGCTACAACGGCGACGAGCATGGGCGCATGTCCAGCCACTCGCTGGAGCTGTTCGCCCGCGGCGAACACCTGAGCGCCAGCGTGACCTTCGCCCATTCCCTGGAACGTCCGGATGCCCTGACCGAGCGCGAAGCGCCAATCTACTTGCGCCTGGATGTTTTCCTCTAATTTCTGCTGCAACGAGACCTGATCATGGACGACCGCCAATACGCCTTCCTGGCACGCCAGCCTTCTGCTGCCCTGCAAAACCGCAACCTGTTCTGGGGCATGCCCAAGCGCGGCCTGGCGTTCCTGTTGGCCAACGTCATGTTCTGGCAACCGCTGTGGGCCCAGGCCGATGGCATCGTGGTCAGCCGTCCGGGCACCAGCCTCGGCCAGGCGGGCAACGGCGTGCCCATCGTCAACATCGCCAAGCCCAATGGCAGCGGCCTGTCCCACAACCAGTTCAAGGACTACAACGTCGGCAGCAACGGCGTGATCCTCAACAACGCCACCAACCGCACCCAGTCCACGCAACTGGGCGGGATCATCCTCGGCAACCCGAACCTCAACGGCACGGCGGCCAAGGTCATCCTCAACGAAGTCAACGGCGGCAATCCCAGCCAGTTGCGCGGCTACACCGAAGTGGCGGGGAAGTCGGCCCATGTCATCGTCGCCAACCCCTATGGCATCACCTGCAACGGCTGCGGCTTCATCAATACCCCACGGGCGACCCTGACCACCGGCAAGCCGGTCGTCGAGAATGGCCAGTTGAGCCGCTACCAGGTGGACCAGGGCAGCGTCGCCATCGAAGGCGCGGGCCTGAATGCGAACAACGTCGACCGCTTCGAAATCATCACCCGCAGCGCCCGGATCAACGCCGAGATCCAGGCGAAAAACCTGACCATCGTCGCCGGACGCAATGACGTCGATGCCGCCACCCTCAACGCCACTGCACGGGCCGATGACGGCAGCGCCAAGCCGCAACTGGCCATCGACTCCTCGGCCTTGGGCGGTATGTATGCCGGGGCGATCAAGCTGGTGGGCACCGAGGCCGGGGTCGGGGTGAAACTGGACGGCAAGCTGATTGCCAGTGGGGGTGATATCCAGCTCGATGCCAATGGGCATTTGAGCCTGGCGCAGACCACCGCGGCCGGGGCTGTCGACCTCAAGGCGCAGAGCCTGGACGCTCGGGAAACGATCTATGCCGGCAGCCGCCTCCAGGTCACGACCCGAGGCGGCATCGACAACCGACGCGCCATGGCCGCGCGTGACAGCGTCACGCTGACGACCGACGGCCAACTCAGCAACCTTGGCATCATCGAGGCGGGGGTCAATGCCGACAGCACTCGCAACCAGGTCGGCGATGTCGTCCTTGCGGCGGCTGCCCTCGATAACCGCGGGCAAGCCGTGATTGCCAGTCGCGACTTGAAAGCCACGACCACCCAGACCCTGGACAATCGCGGCGGTACCTTGTCTGCGACGAAAACCCTGACCGTCGACAGCAAGGCCCTCGACAACCGCGCCGGCACACTGGTCAGCCAGGGCGCATTGAACGCGACAGTCCTCGGGACGCTGGACAACCGCGGCAAGGGCACCCTCGCCAGCGGTGGCGAGCAGGCCCTGGTCGCCGGGACGTTGAAAAACAGTGAAGGCGTTGTCAGCGCCAAGGACAGGCTGAAGATCGAGGCGAAAACCCTCGATAACAGCCGCGGCAAGATTGCTTCGGATGCCGCCCTGACCGTTGGCGCAGGTGACGTTGACAACAGCGGCGGCCAAATCACCAGCCAGGCGGATACGGTCGCCACGCTGGACAGTTTCAAGCAGCAGGGCGGCAAGCTGGTCAGCCAGGGGAAACTGACACTGACAGCAAACCGCATCGATAACAGCGACGACGGCTATATCGCCTCGGTCAAGGCCATGGCCCTGACTGCCCACCAACACCTGCTCAACACTGGCAAGGCGATTATCAGTACCGAACAAGGCCTGACCATCGCTGGGGGAGAGGTCGATAACACCAACGGCAGCCTGCTCAGCCAGGATGACCTGAAGGTCGATATCGTGGGGGACCTTCTCAATCGGGACGGCAGCGCCATCGCCCAGGCCGGTAACGTCGATATCGAGGCGAGCAGCCTCGACAATCGTGGCGGCGTGCTGGCAACGGTCAATGGCTGGTTGAAAACCGCTCTCGACAAGGTACTGGACAACAGTCAATCGCTCACCGCCGGCGGTGACGCCGGATTGATCCAGGCCCAGTCCATCGACCTCGGCGCAACGCAGGCGGTGCTCAACAACGGCGGACAGGTGTCGGCCCTGTCCGGGGCGGCTGAAATCGGCACTGGCGCATTGCACAATCGCAACGGTGCCTTGCTTGCCAGGCAGGGGCTGGCGGTCCGTGCCCATGATCTGGATAACAGCAACGGACGCGTAGCGGCGGACACCATCGATTTCGGACTTGGGGCAGCACTCATCAACCAGGGCGGCCTGGTAGAGGGCAGCAATGGCCTGGCGATCCGGGCTGCATCGATCGACAACCAGCGCGGCAAGTTGCGTTCGGTGGGCCAGCAGGGAGCGGCGACCCTGGAGGTTGGCCAACTGCTGGACAACCAGAACGGCCTCATCGAGGTGGCCAGCCACGACCTGTCCTTGCAGATGGCCGGTTTCCTGAACGCTGATGGCAGCGTTCGCCATGTGGGCAGCGGCACCCTGGACGTGGACATCGCCAGGTTCAGTAACGTCGGCGGCAGCCTGACGACATCGGGTACCTTGACCGTCGACGCGGCCCGCTGGGATAACAGCTCGGCTATCCAGGCCGATGTCTTCGACCTGAAGGTCGGCCAGCTCAATCAATCCGACCGCGGTAGCCTGCTCGCCGTCAAAAGCCTGCTCGCCACGGGTGGCAACTGGAACAACGCAGGCGTCATTGGCAGCGATGAAGCCCTCGATCTGAGGCTGACCGGTGCCTATGTCGGCACGGGCAGCAGTCGGGCCAGCAGCGTCGGTCGGTTCGACTTGAGTGCGGCAAGCATCGATGTTTCGAGCGGCTCGCGCCTGGCTGGAGGTGGTGCTACCACCATCGGCAGCCTCGGCGCACTGAACAATGCCGGGCGGATCACCAGCGGCGACACGTTCGCCCTGACCGCCGCCCGCTTGACCAACACGGGCACGCTGGGCGGCGCCCGGGCGGTCGAACTGACCGCCGACGAGGCGCGCAACGATCATGGCCTGATCTTCAGCGGCGCGGACATGGGGCTGCGTTTCAATCGGTTCACCAACCATTTCGCCGATGTCTACAGCCTGGGGGCGCTGAATGTCGCGGCGCGGGACGGTGTGGCCCGCAGCGAACTGCTCGAGAACATCTCCGGCACCCTGGAATCGGCAAAGGACATGTCGCTGCGCAGCAATGTCCTGATCAACCGCAAGGACGTCTTTACCACCACCGATCAACTGGTGTCGGGTTCCATCAGCGTCAAATGCTACGACTGCAGCGGCGACCACCACAACGTCGACTACATCGCCAATGAAACCTACCAGAGCGTGGTGCTCCAGGACTCGGCCAGCGCCACCTTGATGAGCGGCGGCAAGCTGACCATCGACGGCCTTGCGGTAGCCAACCACCACAGCGTCATGGCCTCGGGCGCCGACCTGCTGATCAAGGCGGATAACTTTGCCAACGTCGGCGCCGCTGCCGGCTCCAGCGTCAGGACGCGGACCTGGAACACCGGCAGGGTGACCGACGGAACCGACGAGCGTTTCCGTTCGCGCTTCATCGTTCCCTACAACGCCCAGGCCAACCCCAAGGAAGTCCCGGTCGATGCACTCAACAGCTTCCGCCAGGTGGCTGACATCACCACCGTGACACCGGGTGCGCCGATGGCGCCGGCGGTCGTTCAATCGGGGGGCAATATCGACATCCAGGCCACCCAGAAACTGGAAAACAGCAGCATCGTGCAGTTCCAGGCGCCATTGGCGGGGACGGCCAGAACAGCGGCGACGGACGTCGCCACCTCCACGCAGCCTGCGATGGTGGTGCTCAACCCGCAGTTACCGCCCGACCTTGCGCAACAACAGGTCAACCCGACCGGCATGCCCGGGTTCAGCTTGCCAACGGGGGAGAATGGCCTGTTCCGCATCGTCGACAGCGCGGCTGCGGCGCAAGGCAGCCGTGACCAGAGCCGGGCCACCGTCCAGGGCTCGGATGCGAGCCGGGTCATTGTCGGGCCCAAGTACCTGATCGAAACCAACCCTGCGCTGACCGACCTCAGGCAGTTCCTGAGTTCGGACTACTTGCTGGGCAACCTGGGTTACGACCCCGACTCCAGCTGGAAGCGCCTGGGCGATGGCCTGTACGAGCAGCGCCTGGTCCAGCAGGCGGTGCTTGCCCGCACCGGACAGCGATTCATCGCCGGACAGACCAGCGATGAAGGCGTGTTCAAGTACCTGATGAACAACGCCATCGCCAGCAAGGAACAACTGAACCTGGCCGTTGGCGTGACCCTCACGTCGCAGCAGGTCGCCGCGCTGACCCATGACATCGTCTGGATGGAAGACCAGGTGATCAATGGCGAGCATGTGCTGGTGCCGGTGCTCTACCTGGCCCAGGCCAACCGCCGGTTGATGGCCGATGGCGCGCTGATCCAGGGCAAGGACATCACGCTGATTGCCGGCACCGACCTCAAGAACGCCGGAACGCTGCACGCCAGCGAAAACCTCTCGGCGGCGGCTGGGAACAACCTGGTCAACACGCGCCTGGCCGAAGCCGGCGAGCGGCTCAAGCTGGTTGCCGGCAAAGACCTCGTCAACATCCAGGGCGGGATTCTCAAGGGCCAGGATGTCGAGCTGTCGACCTTGACCGGCGATATCCGCAACGACCGCACCGTCAGCATCATTGAAAACAGCGGCCAGGGTTTCAGCTCGAAAACCTCGGTGGTCGACAATGCCGCACGCATCGAGGCCGGCAACAACCTCACCGCGCGGGCGGCGGGCGACCTGCTGAACGTGGGCGGCGCCATCACCGCAGGCAACGACATTGACCTGCGCGCGGGGGAAGACATCGTCATTTCCGCCGCCCGGGAAGAAAACGGCTCGATGCGCAAGGACAAGCGCCACTTCTGGGAACAGAGTCAGACCGTCCAGCATGCCAGTGAAATCAAGGCCGGCGGCGACCTGAATGCCACAGCCGGCAAAAACCTGACCGTCGTCGCCAGTCACCTCGAAGCCAAAGGCGATATCAACCTGACCGGCACCGACGTTTCCCTGATCTCGGCAGCGAACGAAGACGCCAGCGAATACCGCTACAAGCGCAGTGGCAAGAAGATCAACAAGGAAGAGGATCACGTCCAGCAGCAGGCGACCACCCTCAATGCGGGCGGGGATGTAGCGATTGCTGCGCGCAACAACCTGTCGGTGGTGGCGAGCAGGATTACGGCGGGTGACGAGGCTTACCTGGTTGCCGTTAAGCAGATAAGTCTGCTGGCTGAGCAGAATCGGGATTATTCGCTGTATGACATGAAGAAGAAGGGGGGATGGGGCAGTAACGCCGCAAGGCGGGATGAGGTGACTCAGATCACTCATATCGGCAGCGAGATCAAGGCCGGGGGCAACCTGAAACTGATCAGCGGTGGGGATCAGACCTACCAGGTGGCGAAGCTGCAAAGTGGCAATGACCTGACCCTAGACAGTGGTGGGCGAATCATCTTCGAGGGGGTCAAGGACTACCACGACGAAAGCCACACCAAGAGCAAAGGTGACCTGGCCTGGTACAAGATGAAAGGCGAGGGACGCACCGATGAAACCTTGCGCCAGAGCGAGCTTGTCGCCCAAGGACAGTTGGTCATCAAGGCCGTTGACGGCCTGCGTATCGACGTCAAGCAAGTCGATAAACAGAGTGTCAGCCAGACCATCGACGCGATGGTGAAGGCTGAACCGGGCCTGGCCTGGATGAAACAGGCCGAGGCGCGTGGCGACATCGACTGGCGTCAGGTGAAGGAAATCCACGACAGCTTCAAGTATGAAAACTCCGGTCTGGGTGCCGGAGCCAAAATCGCCATCGCGATTTTGATGTCGTTCATCATGGGCCCGGCCGGCTTCGGACTGTCAGGCACCAACCTTGCGGTAGCCACCAGCCTGAGTACCACCGCAGTCACCAGTACTATTGAGAACAAAGGCAACCTGGGTCGTGCGCTAAAGGAAACAGTGAGCGCCGATAGCTTGAAGAGTGCGGCGATTGCCGGTTTTACCGCCTATGCGTTCGAATACGCGGACAAAGAATGGTTTACCAGTGCCGACAGCGCCAATACTGCAACTCAAGGCGTCGAGCCGTCGGCGGGTTCGACGGGTTCGGCAAGTTCAGCATCAAGCGCGCGTAATTCATCCAAGGATATCTTCCGTTGGAGTAACGCGACTGACACGGCAGTCCGCACAACTGGGAAAGCGCTCATCTCCAGTAGCATTTCCACAGCGATTGGAGGCGGCAGCTTCGGCAGCAACTTCAATGCTGCCCTGCTGGGAGAGGCCGGCAATGTGGCGATGGCGACCGGTTTCAACTGGGTGGGCGATACCATCAAGTTCCCGGATGGCGGCCCTCAGAAAATTGTGGCCCACGCGATCATGGGTGGCCTGCTGGCTGAACTGACAGGCAGTGATTTCAAAACGGGGGCAGTCGCCGCCGGTTTGAACGAAGCGCTGATTCCCAGCATGGTCAAGGTGGCGGATAAAAACGAACATCTGCAACTGATGCTCTCGCAACTAACGGGGCTACTGGCTGCGGCCGCGGTCAACGGCGATCTCGATACAGGTTCGAAGATTGCCGAGAAAGCGACCGCGTTCAACTATCTGTTCCATGCGGAATTGGTGGAGAGAGAACAAAAGCTCAACAGCTGCACATCACCAGCTGATTGCCAATCCATCCGTGATTTTTACAACAACCTCGACACAGCCCGAAACCGGGAGTTTGGACAGTACTGCCTGCAGAATCCGGCGGGCTGTGCGCAGATTACGAAGCAGCTGGCGGATGAGATTTCGGCCAATGAAAAATTGCTGCATGACGGCAGAAGCTCAGGGCTGAATCGCTCGGTAGCACTTTGGGAAATCACGCGGAGTAACGAGCGGGCCATCAATACCGGCATTATCGAGAATACGCGTACCGAAAAAGGCGATGGCGCTGCATTACTGGCCGAGCTTGCGTCGGATGGATTGAGTCCGGATCGGGGATTGTTCGCGTCGACGGCTGGGGGGAAGGGTGGTACAACCGGGGTTAAGGTTGGGGTTGTTGGGGATAATAGTGCGAAAGGTGGGGCGAAGACACCACAAACTCTAGAGCAGATATCAAATCCCCCGCAGGCTCCTGTAATTCCATTCGGATGGATCAGTCGGCCAGGGAAAAATGGTGGGGAAATCTACTACCCACCTGGAACTGATCCGGCAAAAGGAGAGCACATCCGAGTTATGCCGCCTGGCTCATCACCTGTCCCGGGATATGAGAATGGATATTGGCGCTGGCAGAACTCCGGCAAGCAACCAATGAACCCCGCAACAGGCAAACCGGGGAAAGGTCAGGGGGATACACATGTTCCTCTTCTTCCTGACTCTTTGCCGCCGATTCGTCGTTGAAGCTATTTATCAATCAAGGTGGCGTATGTACTCATTACCGGCTGATTTTGACTTTTCACTGCTATCCGGCTGTTATCTGGAGATGGTATGTTTTGGTGTGCGAATGACGAAATTGGAATTTTCACGCCCCCAGATTTCTGCTGGCATCTCTCCATATAGAGTCTCTTTTTGTGTGGAAGGTGGTTTGAAATATGAAGTAAATGGCGTGTTAGGGCAAAGACGGTTTTCTGATTCATCCACAAGTGCGCCGTTATTGGATTTTTTGCTACAGGATGTCCTGTCGGTTAGAGAGGTTGAGGCAGCAGCGCTGCAGATACTATTTAACTCAGGCGACAGTATTGTTGTTGAACCGGATAACGACAGTGGTTATGAGGCTTATACAATTTACTTGGATTCCGGTGATGTAGTGGTTGTTTGAAGCGGTTAGAAAAGGTGGCGAAAAAAGAGGCAAATTTATTTGTCATGCTGGTAAATAAATCTGTCCTTATTTTTTGTCCCCTTTTTTTATTTTTTTGCTTCAGTAACAGCGACTCGGTGATTAACGCCCATAGAGATTTGGGGGATGCCAAACGCGATGGTGAATGTTTGATCAAGGGTTGTGTGCCGGCGGTCTACATTATAGAGTAAAGAAATAAAGGTGTTTTATGGGGCCTGAAAAGTACGAGTTGTTGAATAGCGTTCCAGGGCATGCAGATTATGCCGTGAGCGCAGGGGACTTGGATCCGGAGGATATCCCGCAGGAAAGAATTAGTGCTGTGCTAGATCTGCATTCGTAATGCTAGTAATGATGAGGAAAGATTTTTTGCCGCAAAATTACTGACTAGTTTGGGCATCCATGAAGGCTTGATTGCTTTGGAAGCAAGTATGGAAAAGCCAGAGCAAATCGAGGGGATTTATTCTCATCGGGTATATGGGTACGACGATACTTATTACCAGATACTCTTGGCTGTTACTCGGTATTTTTCCAACGTGGCTGATCGTGGGGATATCGAAGTTGCTAGGGCTCAGATATATTCTATCCTTTCAAA
The DNA here is from genome assembly GCF_900156465.1 of Pseudomonas sp. 7SR1. Taxonomy (NCBI): domain Bacteria; kingdom Pseudomonadati; phylum Pseudomonadota; class Gammaproteobacteria; order Pseudomonadales; family Pseudomonadaceae; genus Pseudomonas; species Pseudomonas sp. 7SR1. The sequence continues at coordinate 1,035,213 of NZ_LT707064.1, read as the reverse complement.
AATCATTGCTTTAGCAAGTAGTAAATCTTCGAAATAGCCAAGATTTTTGATTTTGTGAGGCGTGAGAATTACACGGAATATGTGCCTCTTATTGAAAATCATCTTATTGCTATAATCGATAAGCCCGAGGTGCATCGCTGGAAAGTCTATGACGCTATTGAATTTCTGACAGATTTTAATTCAGATTTCATTGCATCTTTATTGAAAGATAAAAATAAGTCGATTGATGATTATAGGCCAGGAACGTAAGGTGGACGAAAAGGGGGCAGATTTGAATGGCACTTCCTTAGCGGCTAAGCGATTGAACTGAAAGCGAAAAATTAAGAGGGGCTGGTCTTGGTCTACGGTGATAGTTGCGAACACACACCAGCGAACCAAGGACACAGCCCCAATGGATCGTAGACGGCAAATTCTTCAGCATCAATGAACGAAAAGGGGACAGATTTATTTGTCAGGCTGGTAAATAAATCTGTCCCCTTTTTTCTTGGCGCCTCAAATCGATAAAGCATTTAAACGTTTGCCTCAGTCTGCACGGGCCCAGTTGGTTAGAAATGCTGAGAAGGGGCTGAAACGATTGCAAGAAACAGGGAATATGTAATGAGCAGTAAATATGCTGTGGTTATAAAACAAGGGATAGCTTTACCCGAAAGAGAGATATTGGTCAGACGGGCATGGGGCGATGTACCTGTCTCTTATATTCAGGATCAAGAAGTTTTCAATGAGTGCAGCTTTCTTGACTTGAAAGTTAACAAGTGGGAAGTCAATAAACAGTGGAGTAATCAGCAAAATAGCGAACCCTGGATAAGAGTTGAGATGCTCAAAGGGGGCGCGCTTAAGGAATATTTGCGGAATGAGGGCTGCTCCCTGTCTTTAGATGTTACAGACGAAGCTCTCGTGATTTTGGAGTTAGATGAGGGCGGATTGGAGTTGGACGAGGTTCTACTGTTAAGTCTGGTATCTGCGTTTCATAGTGGCTATAAAATTTACAGATGGGTCGATGATTTTCAAGAAGTGGGCGAAGATATTTTTATCTCTTTGCCAACTCAACATGCTATTCGTGAAAGATTGCTGACTTGCGCATAGTGTTTGTTTAGGTGAAAAGGGGGCGGATTTGTTTTTTGTGCTGGTAAATAAATCTGTCCCCTTTTTTTGGGGTCCCCCTTTTTTGGTAAGAACGGTAAGGATCCGTGATGATGCAAGGGGTCATGATTTCGGTGTGGGAAATCCACAAAATCGCGGCTCCCACTTTAATGATGAAATCGGAAATCACTATGACTATTGATATTGAAATTTTGAGCGCGCCTAATATTTCTATACCGAACGAGGTATTCAATATTAACCGTCCGCAGAGAGGGGCGGCCGAGGCCATCTCTGTAGCGAGTTTTATGGTTGCTGAGTCATCAAGTAGCTCTTTGGTTCTGGTGTTAGATTATATTTTCTCTTAATTGAAAAAAAACTTACTCGGTTACGACGTCTGGTTTTTTGTTGGTAACTCAGCATGGCAGCCAGATACACGAGTGATCCGATACCGAAAGTTGTGGGGGGCTTTAAGCTTTCGCGGAAATGAAGTTGTAGGCGGCAGTGAACTGCAAGAACGCATGGTTGAGGCAGATGGGCAGTAAAAATTTTTTGGTGCTGTGCGGCTATCGAGAAATTCAGTTGAGTTTTTGGCGAAAATTCTTGAGGTTGAACGCTGCTCATATATCGCTGCGCTGCCTAGCGGGTTTGATGTGAAAAGTATTTTGGATGTGGGATGGTCCGGGAATGTATCGGATGATTTGGATTTGCATTACTTGATAAGTGAAAAGAAAGGGCTGCTTTTTAGGAGGCTTGGTGAATTTGATGAGGGTGAGCAAGGTTTATTATCCACAGGTCCGTCAGAAGTGATGGGCGGATTATTGAATTGATTGGAGGGTGATGGTGTGGCATCTTTGTGCTGATTCGTAAATAACTCTGAGAGTTATCTGGCCGGCCTCCCTGCCTCACAGGTGAAAAGGGCACAGATTTATTTGTTGTGCTGGTAAATAAATCTGTCCTCTTTTTCTAAAATTTCCGTTCACCGTGCGATTGGAACCGAATACTCGCGACCCGTTGAAATGACCGTTGACTTGGGCGGAGGTCACACCTACGGCCTTTATGGTACCTCTCGATGACGTGGTGGTATTACGAGATACGACACATTGATACAGGGCGTTCCGCCAATGGACGAAAAGGGGACGGACGAAAAGGGGACAGATTTATTTGTCATGCTGGTAAATAAATCTGTCCCCCTTTTTTCTTTTTTGAAGAACTGGAAATAATGTACTCACAAGCCGATCTTGCAACGGATTTAGAAAAAACATTGGTTGATGGTTTCGAGGTTTTTAGGATTTCGAAAGCCGCATTTGAAATATATCAAAATCATGGCTTAGAAATAACTGCGCCCATGGATCGAGTGCTCCTCACGCTGATTGCAATGGAAGAGGGTGAGGAATTTGAGTTGACTGAAGCTGAGTTTTTGGCTCTGATTTCAGAGATAAAAACTATGTAGATAAGGCGAAATTTACTGTGACGCTATGTAAGCCACAAAAAAAGGGACAGATTTATTTTGCAGGGATGGGTTGGCTTTTAGCCTTGACTTGAGGCCGGCTAATGGGTGTCCCCATTCTTCTGCATTCTTCGATTCTTCAGTCCCCATTCTTCATAAGCGCGGTCTGTTGTCCCAACGGAGATCCCATCCGTTGGGCGTTATGACAAAGGACACGAGCTCCCCCTGAACCCTCTCAGCCAACCCAGCCAACTGCCGTTTTCGGAATGACCTCGGACTCGTCGAGCTTGGATGCAAACATGCTCACGGCTTCGAGTGCGTCTGTCGTCCCGGTGCGGATCTGTACGATGACCGATCCGGCCTGGTCCGCCAGGGTCACGCCGCGCAGGGCGCCTTCGTGGGTGACGTTCATGCTTGCGACGGCTTCGCGGGTTTCGGAGAGGATCATGCCGATCATCTCGGCGATCTCCGCTGTCGAGCGGCTTGTACGCCCTGCCAGCTGGCGGACCTCGTCGGCCACCACTGCGAAGCCTCGACCCTGGTCTCCCGCTCGCGCGGCCTCGATGGCGGCATTGAGGGCCAACAGGTTGGTCTGGTCGGCGATGCCGCGGATGGTGTTGACGATGGCGGTGATTTCCTCGGAGCGCGATCCCAGTTGCCCGACCAGGCGCGCGGAGGCGCCGATGTTGTCGGCGATCTGACGCATTTCCTTGGCTGTCTGGTGGATAACCTCGGCACCCTGTTCGGCCACTCGTTCGGTCTCGGCGGAGATGTGGTAGGCGCGGGAGGCTCCGCGAGAGTCTTCCTCGAACTTCTCGACTCGTTCGGTGATGTCGCTTGCGAACTTCACGATCTTGCACAACTTGCCCTCGGCGTCGTAGACCGGGTTGTAGCTGGCCTCCAGCCAGACGACCTTGCCGTGCTTGCCGAGACGCTTGTATTGACCGCTGAAGAATTCCCCGGCGTTCAGGCGCCGCCAGAAATCACTATATTCCGAACTGCTTACCAGGTTTGGCTCACAGAACATCCGGTGATGTTTGCCCTGGAGTTCGGTCAAGTTGTAGTTCATGACCCTCAGGAAGTTGTCGTTCGCGGTGAGGATGTGGCCGCTGAGGTCAAATTCGATCACCGCCATGGCACGATCAAGTGCCGCCAACTTGCCGCGGATTTCCGCCTCGTTCGCGACCTTGGCAGTGACATCAAGGGCGTACTTCACCACTTTCACCACGCGGTTGTGCTCATCCACCACGGGGTTGTAGCTGGCTTCCAGCCATACGTTCTGGCCACGCCCGCTACGGCGCTGGAAGGTCCCGGAAACGAATTGACCGGCGCGCAACTGATTCCAGAATTCGCGGTACTCAGCGCTGCCCGCCAGCGCCGGGGTGCAGAAGTCCCGATGCGACAGACTGGCCAACTGCTCCGCACGGTAACCCATGGTATTGAGGAAGTTTTCGTTTGCGCGAAGCACCTTGCCGTCGGGACTGAACTCGACCACGGCCATCGACCGTTCCAAGGCACCCACAAGTCCTTTGTATGTCGTTAATTCGGCTGTCCTAGCCGTCAGTTCACTTTTTAGAATTTTGTTAAACATGACGTACCCTCGACGAACCCAGAAATGACTGGACCATGTCTCGGTATCGACTCGCTGACAGCGGAACTGAAGGGGATGGCCTAATCATGTTTCGGCGCCAAAAGGCGCCTTGTCCAATGATCCGGTTCTAAAGGTCCACAAAAAGAAGGGTTAATGCTTGCAGGTGTTGTCGCGAGGTAGCGCCAGCAATGCTCCGCGAGCCGGTGGCAGGGGCGGAGCGAGGCGAGCACTCCCGTCCGGGATGCGGGAGTGCTCGAAGGGTCAGAGGCTGAAGCGCCCCACCATGCTGTTCAGGTCCACGGCCAGGCGAGACAACTCGGCGCTGGCGGCGCTGGTCTGATTGGCGCCGGTGGCCGATTGCACCGACAGGTCGCGGATGTTCACCAGGTTGCGGTCCACTTCACGTGCCACCTGGGCCTGTTCTTCGGCGGCGCTGGCGATCACCAGGTTACGCTCGTTGATCTCCAGGATGGCCGCGTTGATGGTGTCCAGGGACATGCCGGCGCCACGCGCGATGTTGAGTGTGGACTCGGCGCGCTCGGTGCTGTTGCGCATGGAGTCCACGGCCTGTTCGGTGCCGTTCTGGATGCTGCCGATCATGCGTTCGATCTCGCTGGTCGACTGCTGGGTGCGATGGGCCAGGGCACGTACTTCGTCCGCCACCACCGCGAAACCGCGACCGGCCTCGCCGGCACGGGCCGCCTCGATGGCCGCGTTGAGCGCCAGCAGGTTGGTCTGGTCGGCCAGGCCACGGATCACATCCAGGACCTTGCCGATGTCGCGGGACTCATCGGCCAGGTTGCCGATCAGCGTGGCGGTGCTCTGCACGTCGGCGCTCATGCGCTCGATGGCGCCGACAGTCTCCTGCACCAGGTCCCGGCCGTCGCCAGCGGAGGTGGTGGCATTTTTCGAGGCTTCGGAAGTGCTGACCGCGTTGCGCGCCACTTCTTCCACGGCGCTGGTCATTTCATTGACGGCAGTGGCGGCCTGTTCGATCTCGTCGTTCTGCTGGGTCAGGCCACGGGCGCTTTCGTCGGTAACGCTGTTGAGTTCTTCGGCGGCGGAGGCCAGTTGCGTGGCCGAGCCGGAAATCCGCTGCAGGGTATCGCGCAGTTTTTCCTGCATGGTGGACATCGCCCGCAGCAGGCGACCGGCTTCGTCGCTGCCATCGACCACGATCGGCCGGGTCAGGTTGCCCTTGGCGATTTCTTCGGCGGCGTCCAGGGCGTTGGCGATCGGCCGGGTGATGCTGTTGGTCAGCAGCCAGGCGAACAGCAGGGTAAGGCCGGTGGCAACCACCAGCAGGGTGACGACCCAGTTGAACGCTGTCGAGTACTGTTGCGCCGCGCCCTGATTGAAATCATCGGCTTGCTGGTTGTTGATTTCCAGCAGGCGGCCGAGTACTGCGTTGATGGCTTCGGAGTTGTTCTGCAGTTCAGTGTTGAGCAGTGCCCGCAACTCATCGACCTGATTGTTGCGCGACAGGGTTTTCATCCGCTCTTCGAGTTGGCGGTATTGCCCCAGCAGTTGCACGTACTGGTCATAGGCCGCTCGTTCTTCGGTAGCGCTGATGAGTTTTTCGTAAGCACTCTGGGCATCGCGAATCTGCTGGTTGCGTTGCTCGAACAGCTCGAAGGTTTTCTGCTGGATATCCGGTTCGCGGTTGGTCAGCAGGCGATAGGACAATACCCGCAGGCGCAAGGTGAGCTGGGTGAATTCATTCAGGGCCTGGATGCTGGGTACGCTGTTCTGGGCGATGTTTTCGCTGGATGCGCGGATCTTGCTCATCTGGGTCAGGGCGAATACCCCGAGGGCCAGCATCAGGGCGCCGATCAGGGCAAAGCCTAGGAACGCCCGCGGCGCGATGTTCATATTACGTAGAGACATGGAATGTACCGAGAAGGCGCGCCCGTGCGGGCTGTGGCTGGTGTTAATTGCCTTATCGGACATGCGACTGAAGTCTTGAGTGGGATGGGCCCTTTTGTCGCAGCACTACCCTGGCCAGGCGACGAAGGGTAGGAACCGGACTGCCCATTCACAGTCTTTACCACTCGCGAGCGAAGTACCGCCGCCCGTAAATCGTGGCGTCGGCGGTGACTTTTCTTTATCGTACGCGCCCCCTGGAAAAGCCTGGAAATCAATATGTTGGAAACATCCCTCAGCCAACTGGAGCAACTGGTCAACGACCTGGTGCAACAGAACCGCCACCTCGCCGGCCTGAACGAAACCCTGAGTGCGGAACTTGCCAGGGCCAAGGATGAAAACGAGAGCCTGCAATTGAGCCTGATGGAACAGGAAGAACTGCACGGGGCCACTGCGGCCCGCATCCAGGCGCTCATCGAGCGCGCCAGCGCAGGTCCCGTCGGCGCATGAGGCAGGGTGCCGATGGGGTGACAGTCATCTCGATCCTGGGAGAAGACTATTCAATCAAGGCCCCGACCGGACAGGAACAGGCGCTGCTGGACGCCGCGGCGATGCTCAAGGCCGCCCTGGCCGACACGAAGCGAAAATACCCGACGCTGATCGGTGATCGCCTGCTGGTGCTGGCGGCCATGAACCTGTGTTCGCAGCAGATCGAAATGCAGAAGCAGCATCGCGCCGAGCTCGACCGTTACCAGGAGCAGGTCAGCGCCACGGTCGATGTGATCGCCAAGACGATTCAGCAGGCCTGAACCTGCGACTGGCTTGAGAAGCAGCAGGCTCGCTCCACGGTGGAACTGTGTTCACCGAGGATCAAATGCAGGAATGAGCCTGCTGGGCGATCGGTCTCCGAGCGCGCTGCAGAACTCTTCTCAGAACCACTCATCCCGCATCGTCAGGCACGTATCGTCCCGCGCCTCGAGCAGTGTCAGCTCGTGCTGGCATCCTGGTACTTCCCAGGTAAGGAAGTAGCGCGCCGCTTGTAGCTTGCCTTTGTAGAAAGCCACGTCCGCCGGGTTGCCTGCGAGCAGGCCTTGCTCGGCGCGAATGGCCTGTTCCAGCCAGCGCCAGCCGATCACCATGTGACCGAATACCTTGAGGTAAAGAGCCGAGTTGGCGAGGCTGCTGTTGACCTTGCCCTGGGCCATGTCCGTAAGCAGCCCCAGTGTGACTGTCTGCAGGCGTGCTACCAGAGCTTCCAGCGGTTGACGAAGCGCATTCAATGACTCATACGCCTGGGCGCGCTCGGTGGTATCGGCCACCAGGCGGATCAACTGCTTGAGTCCGGCGCCGCCGTTCTGTGCCAGCTTGCGGCCCAGCAGGTCCAGGGACTGGATGCCATGGGTGCCCTCGTGGATCGGGTTCAGGCGGTTGTCGCGATAATACTGCTCCACCGGATACTCCCGGGTGTAGCCGTGTCCCCCCAGAATCTGGATCGCCAGTTCATTGGCCTTCAGGCAGAACTCCGATGGCCAGGATTTGACGATCGGGGTCAGCAAGTCCAGCAATTCATGGGCTCGTCGGCGTTCGGCTTCGCTGTCGAGTGTGGTGGTGTCATCGAACAGCCGGGCCGCGTACAGGCCCAGGTCGAACGAACCTTCGACGTAGGCCTTTTGCGTCAGCAGCATGCGACGCACGTCGGCGTGCTGGATGATCGCCACGGGAGCGGTGGTCGGGTCCTTGCTGTCGGGCACCCGGCCTTGCGGACGTTCGCGGGCATATTCCAGGGAATACAGGTAGCCGGCGTAACCCAGCATCACCGCGCCCATGCCGACGCCGATCCGGGCCTCATTCATCATCTGGAACATATAGCTCAGGCCGTGGTGCGGTTTGCCCACCAGGTAAGCGATGCATTCGCCGTTGTCGCCAAAGTTCAGTGCCGTGGAAGTGGTGCCGCGCCAACCCATCTTGTGGAACAGCCCGGCCAGCAGCACATCGTTGCGCTTGCCAAGGCTGCCGTCGTCGTTGACCAGGAACTTGGGCACGATGAACAACGAGATCCCCTTGACCCCGGGTGGCGCGTCCGGCAGCTTCGCCAGGACCATGTGCACGATGTTTTCCGCCAGCGGGTGATCGCCGCCGGAAATGAAGATCTTGTTGCCCTTGAGCCGGTAGGTGCCGTCGGGTGCCGGTTCCGCACGGGTACGGATATCCGACAGCGAAGAGCCGGCGTGAGGTTCGGTGAGGGCCATGGTGCCGAAGAAGCGACCATCGATCATCGGCTGCAGGAAGCGTCGCTTCTGGGCTTCGTCGCCGAAGCTTTCGATCAGGTTCGCCGCGCCCATGGTCAGGAACGGATAGGACGTCGATGCGGCGTTGGCCGACTGGAAGTGGGCGAAGCAGGCTTGGGACAGCAGCGTCGGCAACTGCATGCCGCCAGCCTCGAAACTGCGCGCGGCATTGAGGAAACCGGCTTCGAGGAAAGCGTCCACCGCCGGTTTCACCTCGGGAATCAGGATTGCCTGGCCGTTCTCATAGCGCGGTTCGTTCTCGTCATTCTTGCGGTTGTGCGGCGCGAAATATTTCTCGGCAATGCTGCGGGCTGTGCCGATGGCTGCGTCGAAGGTTTCGCGGTTGTGTTCGGCAAACCGTTCGCGCTGGGTCAGCCCCTCGGCATCAAGGACTTCGTACAGCTCGAAAGCCAGATTGCGGGAACTGAGCAACGTCTCGGACATGGCGGCCTACCTTGTTTTGGGATGGGCCGAGTCTAGGTGTGAGGCAGGAGGGTGAACAGCAAGATTGATTTGGGTGATGGAGTGGCAGAACGCAGGGGGTGATCTGACGCGTAAAAAATGTGGGAGCGAGCTTGCTCGCGATAGCGATTTCACACACAACAAAGATGCTGGCTGTCAGGTCGCTATCGCGAGCAAGCTCGCTCCCACTGGGGCGGTGAACTGAGCATCTATTGTCGATGCTCAGCGAATGTCGCGCTTAACCGATAGTCATCAGGCTGGCGTTACCCCCCGCCGCGGCGGTGTTGACGCTCAGGGCCCGCTCGATCACCAGGCGTTCCAGCGCGATGCCGGTTTCGCCCTGGGACAGGCCATTGACGCCGACGATGGCACCGGGGCGCTTGGCTACCTGCTGGCAGACGCTGCGCAGCTGGTCCGAGTCGCCATGATGCAGGACAGCGTCGAACACCACATCATCCTTGGTCCAGTCGGCAACGCGCTGGATACGTGCCTGGATGTCCTTCGGCAAACGTGCGAACAGCGCCTTGGCGGTGTCGGTTTCCGGCCATACGGCCGAGCCACCCACGGCCAGTACCGCCGCCAGTTGCGTCAACAGGTCTCCTTCCACCTCGGCCAGGCACAGTACGTGTTCGCGCGGCAGGATGGCGTAGCTGTTGCGCTCGCCGGTCGGGCCGGTCAGTTGACGGGTGATACCGCTTTGCGACTGGGCTGCGAACTGCACGCACAACGCACTCAGTTCGGCGAGCTTCTGGCTGTCGGCCCAGGCTTTCAGGGCGTTCAGCGGTTTGCTCAGGGCATCGCGCAGGCGCAGGTCCGGCGCACTGGCGGCATCGCCACGAACGAAGGACTGCTGGATCGCATCGGCAGGACGTGTCGACAGCAGGCGGTACAGGTACAGCGGGCCACCGGCCTTGGGCCCGGTGCCCGACAGGCCTTCGCCGCCGAACGGCTGCACGCCGACCACGGCACCCACGATATTGCGGTTCACATAGACGTTGCCGGCATGGACGTTGTCGATCACCTTGGCGATGGTTTCGTCGATACGGGTGTGCACGCCCAGGGTCAGGCCATAGCCGGATGCGTTGATCTGGTCGATCAACTGATCCAGCTCCTTGCGCTTGTAGCGCACCACGTGCAGCACCGGACCGAAGATCTCCCGTTGCAGCTCGTCGAAGCTTTCCAGCTCAATGAGGGTTGGCATGACGAAGGTACCGCGCTTGCATTCCTCGCTGTCGGCGATTGCCATCTGGTACACGCTGCGACCTTTGTCGCGCATGGCCTGGATGTGCTTCTCGATGCCCGCCTTGGCTTCGGCGTCGATCACCGGGCCGATGTCCACGGACAGGCGCTCGGGGTTGCCGAGGCGCGATTCGGCCATGGCACCCTTGAGCATTTCGATGACACGGTCGGCGGAATCTTCCTGCAGGCACAGGACCCGCAGCGCCGAGCAACGCTGGCCGGCGCTATCGAAGGCCGAGGACACCACGTCGATGACCACCTGCTCGGTCAGGGCCGAGGAGTCGACGATCATGGCGTTCTGTCCGCCGGTCTCGGCGATCAGCGGGATCGGACGGCCCTGGTTGTCCAGGCGACCGGCGATGTTGCGCTGCAGCAGGCGTGCGACTTCGGTGGAACCGGTGAACATCACACCCTTGACACGATCGTCACCCACCAGGCGAGCGCCGACGGTTTCGCCGCGGCCCGGCAGCAGTTGCAGGACGCCTTCCGGAATGCCGGCTTCGAGCATCAGGCGCACGGCCTGGGCGGCCACCAGCGGCGTCTGCTCGGCGGGCTTGGCCAGTACCGGGTTGCCGGCGGCCAGGGCGGCGGCAACCTGGCCGCTGAAAATCGCCAGGGGGAAGTTCCACGGGCTGATGCAGACCACCGGGCCCAGCGGGCGATGGGCATCGTTGGTGAAGTCGTTGCGAGCCTGCACCGCGTAGTAGCGCAGGAAATCCACGGCTTCACGGACTTCGGCAATGGCGTTGGCGAAGGTCTTGCCGGCTTCGCGGGCCAGCAGGCCCATCAGGGGCTGGATCTCGCCTTCCATCAGGTCGGCGGCACGCTCCAGGATCGCGGCCCGCTCGGCCGGTGGCGTGGCCTGCCAGATCGGTGCGGCGTTGAGGGCGCACTGGATGGCATTGTCGACATCCGCCACCGTGGCTTCCTGGACGTGGCCGACCACGTCGCGGTGGTCTGCCGGGTTCAAGACGGGGGCCGGCGTTTCTTCGCTGGCGGCGCAGCCGAGCATCGGCGCGGCTTTCCAATCGTTATGGGCGGTCGCCAGCAGGGCGCAGGACAACGAGGCCAGGCGATGCTCGTTTGCCATGTCGATGCCGCTGGAGTTGGCGCGCTCGCTGCCGTACAGGTCGCGTGGCAATGGGATGCGTGGATGCGGCAGGCCGAAACCGCCTTCCAGGGTCGCCATCTGCTCGATGCTGGCCACCGGGTCGGCCACCAGTTCCTGAATCGAAATGGACTGGTCGGCGATGCGGTTGACGAACGACGTGTTGGCACCGTTCTCCAGCAGGCGGCGAACCAGATAGGCCAGCAGCGTTTCGTGGGTCCCGACCGGAGCGTACACGCGGCACGGACGGTTCAGCTTGCCTTCGGAAACCTTGCCTACGACCTGTTCGTACAGCGGTTCACCCATGCCGTGCAGGCACTGGAATTCATACTGGCCCGGGTAGTAGTTCTGACCGGCGATGTGATAAATGGCCGACAGCGTATGGGCATTGTGCGTCGCGAACTGCGGGTAGATGGCTTCCGGCACCGACAGCAGCTTGCGGGCGCAGGCAATGTAGGACACGTCGGTGTACACCTTGCGGGTATAGACCGGATAGCCTTCCAGACCTTCGACCTGGGCGCGCTTGATCTCGCTGTCCCAGTAAGCGCCTTTCACCAGGCGGATCATCAGGCGATGACGGCTGCGACGGGCCAGGTCGATCACATAGTCGATCACGTACGGGCAGCGCTTCTGATAAGCCTGGATCACGAAACCGATGCCGTTCCAGCCAGTGAGCTGCGGCTCGAAGCACAGGCGCTCCAGCAGATCCAGGGACAGTTCGAGGCGATCGGCTTCTTCGGCGTCGATGTTCAGGCCGATGTCGTATTGCTTGGCCAGCAGGGTCAGCGACAGCAGGCGCGGGTACAGCTCGTCCATCACCCGTTCGTACTGGGCACGGCTGTAACGCGGGTGCAGGGCCGAGAGCTTGATGGAAATGCCCGGGCCCTCGTAGATCCCACGACCGTGGGAGGCTTTGCCGATCGAATGGATGGCTTGTTCGTACGAGGCCAGGTACTTCTGGGCGTCATGCTCGGTGAGCGCGGCTTCGCCCAGCATGTCGTAGGAATAACGGAAGCCCTTGGATTCGAATTTGCTCGCATTGGCCAGGGCTTCGGCGATGGTTTCGCCAGTGACGAACTGTTCGCCCATCAAGCGCATCGCCATGTCGACGCCCTTGCGGATCATCGGCTCGCCGCTCTTGCCGATGATGCGGCTCAAGGAGGAGGTCAGGCCCGCTTCGTTGTGGGTGGCGACCAGCTTGCCGGTCAGCAGCAGGCCCCAGGTGGCGGCGTTGACGAACAGCGATGGACTGTTGCCCAGGTGGGGCTGCCAGTTGCCGGTGCTGATCTTGTCGCGGATCAGTGCATCGCGAGTGCCCTTGTCCGGGATGCGCAGCAGCGCCTCGGCCAGGCACATCAGCGCCACGCCTTCCTGGGACGACAGGGAGAATTCCTGCAACAGGCCCTGAACGATACCGGCACGACCACCAGCACTCTTCTGGTTACGCAGTTTTTCGGCGATTGACGCGGCAAGCTTGTTGGTGGCTTCGGCCATTTCCGCTGGCAGGCGAGCCTGCTCGATCAGCATTGGGACCACTTCCGGCTCGGGGCGACGGTAAGCGGCGGTAATGGAAGCGCGCAGCACCGATTGCGGCAGGATGCTTTCGGCGAATTCCAGGAAGCACTGGTGCGCGTGGTCGACCTGGACATCACCGGCTTCGTCACTGTCGATACGGGTCGAACCGTTCAGCTCGGTCAGGGTTGCACCACCCTCGAGTTTTTCCAGGTAATTGAAAATTGCCTGCTTGATCAGCCAGTGCGGCGTGCGATCAATCGAGGTTGCGGCCGCCTTGAGGCGTTCGCGGGTCGGGTCGTCGAGTTTGACCCCAAGGGTGGTGGTAGCCATATTTTTATCCTCATGTTTACCACGTATTGCGTGGCATCAGCTGGCGGCAAGATTAGCCTCGGGCTGTTCGAGGTGCAACCGGGTGCAACCCTTTTTTTGACGAAATATCCAGCAGCTCATCAGGAAGTAAATCCTGGGCTGCGGTCCGTTGCACCGCCTTAGTGCTTTGGCTTCTAGGCAAGGCTGGCGACTGCGCAAAAAGGGAGCAAAAAACATTGTCAGTGGTGAAAAAACCGATCAGGTGCAACTTATTTGAGCGAAACAGGTTGCACCTTATTTCACTTGTTGAATAGCATTCGCGGCCAAGGTGCAACCGGTTTGACGCCGAGTTGTATCGGCCGATGGCTTTCCTGGGGAAACATCGGTCATAAATTCGCGGGTTTGCAAATCGTCGCTACAACGTCTGCGTTGTCGGCGCTTTCAACTGCCACCGCTACATAAAAACAAAGCCAGGGCGTAACTCATGAGTGTAAGCAATCCCACCCTGATCACCTTCGTGATCTATATCGCAGCCATGGTCCTGATCGGCCTGATGGCTTATCGATCCACCAACAACCTTTCCGATTACATCCTGGGCGGTCGCAGCCTGGGTAGCGTCGTGACCGCATTGTCCGCCGGTGCCTCCGACATGAGCGGGTGGCTGTTGATGGGCCTGCCAGGTGCCATCTACATGTCCGGCCTGTCGGAAAGCTGGATCGCCATCGGCCTGATCGTCGGTGCCTACCTGAACTGGCTGTTCGTAGCCGGTCGCCTGCGGGTCCAGACCGAGCATAACGGCGACGCGCTGACCCTGCCGGACTACTTCTCCAGCCGTTTCGAAGACAAGAGCGGTCTGCTGCGCATCATCTCTGCGGTGGTGATCCTGGTGTTCTTCACCATTTACTGCGCCTCCGGCATCGTGGCCGGTGCCCGTCTGTTCGAAAGCACCTTCGGCATGTCCTACGAGACTGCGCTGTGGGCCGGTGCCGCCGCGACCATCGCCTACACTTTCGTGGGCGGCTTCCTGGCCGTGAGCTGGACCGATACGGTGCAGGCCACCCTGATGATTTTCGCGCTGATCCTGACGCCGATCATCGTGCTGCTGGCTACCGGCGGCGTGGACACCACCTTCCTGGCTATCGAAGCGAAGGATCCTTCGTCCTTCGACATGCTGAAGAACACCACCTTCATCGGCGTGATTTCGCTGATGGGCTGGGGCCTGGGTTACTTTGGCCAGCCACATATCCTGGCGCGCTTCATGGCTGCCGACTCGGTCAAGTCCATCGCCAGTGCCCGTCGCATCTCCATGACCTGGATGATCCTGTGCCTGGGCGGTACCGTTGCCGTCGGTTTCTTCGGTATCGCGTACTTCTCGGCGCATCCTGAAGTGGCCGGTCCAGTGACCGAAAACCACGAGCGCGTGTTCATCGAACTGGCCAAGCTGCTGTTCAACCCATGGATTGCCGGCGTGCTGCTGTCGGCCATCCTGGCGGCCGTGATGAGCACCCTGAGCTGCCAGTTGCTGGTGTGCTCCAGCGCCCTGACCGAAGACTTCTACAAGACGTTCCTGCGCAAGAGCGCTTCCCAGCTGGAACTGGTCTGGGTCGGCCGCGCCATGGTGCTGCTGGTGGCTCTGGTGGCCATCGCCCTGGCCGCCAACCCGGAAAACCGCGTACTGGGCCTGGTGAGCTACGCTTGGGCCGGTTTCGGTGCGGCTTTCGGTCCCGTGGTCCTGATTTCGGTGATCTGGAAAGGCATGACTCGTAACGGCGCGTTGGCCGGTATCCTGGTGGGTGCAATCACCGTGATTGTGTGGAAGCACTTCGAGCTGCTGGGCCTGTACGAAATCATCCCGGGCTTTATCTTCGCCAGCCTGGCGATCTACATCGTCAGCAAGATGGGCTCGCCTACCGCCGGTATGGTGCAGCGCTTCGAAGCGGCTGAAAAAGATTTCCGCCTGAACCAGTGATGCGCTCGGCGAGGCCTGGTTGGCTCGCTTGATCGATCCGAAACGGCCCGTCTCCAGTGGAGGCGGGCCGTTTTTTTTCAGCTCGGATCGGCATCGGGCTGGTTGAGGAAGATCAGCACTCCCAGTATCGCCATGTAGAACCTGAAGGCGGCGTCCTGGCCGTTCCAGATTTGCGATTGCCACATCAGGAACCACTCGCCACCCACCACCATGAAGCCAAAGAACCAGACGAGGAAGCCTGCCGTCAGGCCGCCGATGGCCCATCGCTTGGCCTGGGTGAAAACCGGGCCGTCGGCGTTGCGCGCCTGCCACAGTTTCAAGGCGCCGTAGCCCAGCAGCCCGGCGGTGATCGCTTCGCCGAGGATGATCAACCAGTAGGCGCCATGCCATAGCCAAGGCTGGACAATGGCGCGGTAGCGGGCGGCATTGTCAGGGAAGGTGGTGTCCATACTCAGTACGTGCTGGACGAAGTTGAAGTTGGAGCGGTAGTCCGTGAGGTTGTTGAACACGGTCAGGAAGGCGAATGCGGCGAGAGCCAGGGTCATTGCGATTTTCGAATAGCGGGTTGTCATGCGGTGCATCCTTTGCTTTTTGCGACGCTGGAAACGTTATCACGCTCCGATGCAGTCCCGAGGCCCGCCATGTTGTAAGACGCGGCCGATTCCGCCGTGTGACGAGAACGTGTCCGGACATACGCATTTTCTTGGGGCCCACGTTCCTGTTCGTGGTTACAGAGGGCCGTTTTGCTGACGGCGGGCGCTGACCCAGGTACATCCACTCGGCTGCGAACGCCTGACGTCCGGCACGCTTCAAGGTAAACTCGTCGCCCTTCGCAGGAGCCGCCATGAATTATCGCCACGCCTTCCACGCCGGCAATCACGCCGATGTGTTCAAACACCTGACCTTGACCCGCCTGATTGCCCTCATGTCGCGCAAGGAGCAGCCGTTCGCCTACCTCGATACCCATGCGGGCATCGGGCTGTACGACTTGCAGGGCGACCAGGCCAATCGGACCGGCGAGTACCTGGAAGGCATCGCGCGGTTGTGGGGCCAGGACGACCTGCCGGCGCTGACCGCCGACTACATGAAGGTGCTGCACGAGATGAATCCGGACGGGCAGTTGCGCTACTACCCCGGTTCGCCGGAACTGGCGCGGCGCCTGACCCGGCCGCAGGATCGGGTGTTGCTCAACGAGAAGCACCCCGAAGACGGCGTGCTGCTCAAGGACAACATGAAGGGCGACCGTCGCGTGGCGGTGCACCTGGGGGAGGGCTGGCATGTACCCCGGGCGCTGCTGCCGGTGGCGGAGAAACGTGGCCTGATGCTGATCGATCCGCCCTTCGAGCAGCTTGACGAGATGCAGCGCTGCGCCGCGTCCCTCAAGGAGGCCATCGGCCGGATGCGCCAGACGGTGGCCGCGATCTGGTACCCGGTAAAGGACCAGCGCATGCTGCGCCGTTTCTACCAGGATCTGGCCGGCACCGGCGCGCCCAAGCTGTTGCGGGTGGAGTTGCTGGTGCATCCGTTGGCCACGCCCAACAGCCTGAACGGTTCCGGCCTGGCGATTGCCAACCCGCCCTGGGGGCTGGAAGAGGAGTTGCGTGAGCTGTTGCCCTGGTTGTCGAAGAAGCTTGGGCAGACCCAGGGTGGCTGGCAGATGGATTGGTTGATCGCTGAAAGCTGATCGCTGGCCAGCTGTATTGATACTGTCTGAAGGATAGCTTCGCGAGCAAGCTCGCTCTCACAGTGGGGCGCAGGTGTACGCAGCAGTTGCATACATCACCAGACCCTCTGGGAGCGAGCCTGCTCGCGTTGTCTTGCAAGGCTCCGGGGTCAGATCGGGCAGGTCACGCCCGTACCGCCGATTCCGCAATAGCCTTCAGGATTCTTCGCCAGATATTGCTGGTGATAGGCCTCGGCAAAGTAGAACGTCGGCGCTTCGTCGATTTCGGTGGTGATTTCCCCAAGGCCGGCCTTGCTCAGTTCGGCCTGGAACACTTCCTTGCTCTTCTTCGCCGCTTCCAGCTGCTCGGGGGTGGTGCAGTAGATCACCGAGCGATACTGGGTACCGATGTCGTTACCCTGGCGCATCCCCTGGGTCGGGTTATGCAGTTCCCAGAACATCGCCAGCAGTTGTTGGTAGCTGACCTTCTCCGGCTCGTAGACCACCAGCACCACTTCGCTGTGACCGGTCAGGCCCGAGCAGACCTCTTCGTAGGTCGGGTTTGGCGTAAAACCACCGGCATAGCCCACCGCCGTGCTGACCACGCCTTCGCGCTGCCAGAACCTGCGTTCGGCACCCCAGAAGCAACCCAGGCCGAAGATCGCGAAATCCACATTGGTTACGAATGGGCCCAGCAATGGCGCGTCGAGGACGAAGTGTTTTTCCGGCACGGCCATTGGGGTTTCACGGCCAGGGAGAGCTTGATCAGGAGTAGGAAGCACGTTTTTGTTCACCAGGATTTCCGAGCGCAAGACCATCATCAGTCCTCTCAGTCAGATTGAGTTGAGCGAAATAGACCGTCAGTGTGCCCAATGCCGATGGGTTAAGAAAGACGCAACTGCTGCGAGGGGGCTCTATCGCTTGTCGCAGTCAGACGAGTGGACCGCGGGGATAGCGCTTGAGCTTCTCCACCAGTTCCGCACCGGGGATCGGCCGGTCGAACAGGTAGCCTTGGCCCACATCGCAGCGATGACGGCGCAGGAACGCCAGTTGCTGGGCGCTCTCGATGCCCTCGGCCACGACCTTGAGCTTCAGGTTGTGGGCCATGGCGATCACTGCCGAAGTGATTTCCATGTCGTCCTGGTTGTCGGGAATCTCATGGATGAAGCTGCGATCGATCTTGATGATGTCGATGGGGAATTTCTTCAGGTAGCTCAGGGACGAATAACCGGTACCGAAATCGTCCATGGCCAGGGTCAGGCCAAGCCGCTTGAGCTGGTCGAGCTGCTGGTGGGTGTCTTCGGTGGCCTCCAGCAGCAAACCTTCGGTCAGTTCCAGCTCCAGGAGGTGGGCGGGCAGTTGCTCTTCCTTGAGGATGCTGGCGATCGAGGCCACCAGGTCAGGATCGGAGAACTGCTTGGGCGACAGGTTGATCGCCACCTGCAGGTTGCCCAGCCCGGAGGCGGTCAACTGCTTGCTCATGCGGCAGGCCTGGCGGGCGATCCACTTGCCGATGGGGATGATCAGGCCGGTTTCCTCGGCCACGCTGATGAACTGGTCCGGACGGATCATGCCCTTTTCCGGATGGTTCCAGCGCAGCAGCGCCTCCATGCCCAGCAACCTGCCGCTGCGCAGGCACAGCTTGGGCTGGTAGAACACATCCAGCTCGTTCTGGGTCAGGGCGCGGCGCAGGTTGTTTTCCACGAACAGCTTGTAGCTGGCCTCTGCATTCAGTGCCTCGGTGAACACCTGGACCTGGTGCTTGCCGTTGGCCTTGGCCTTGTGCAGGGCAAGTCCGGCGTTACGCATGAGGGTCTGGGGGTCGCGGCCGTGCAGCGGCGCGCAGGCCAGGCCCACGGAGCCGGTCACGCTGATCAACTGGTTGTCGACGAACATCGGCTTGTCGAGGGTCATCAGCAATTGGCTGGCGACTTGCTGGCCGGCCTCCAGGTCGGTGTCGTCCAGCAGCACGGCGAACTCGTTGCTGGCGAACCTTGCCAGGCTGCCGCTGGGGCTCAGGCTGTTGCGCAGGCGTCGTGCCAGGCTGATCAGCAGTTTGTCGCCGGTCTGATGGCCGAGGCTGTCGTTGATGCGCTTGAAATTATCGATGTCCACCAGCAGCAGGCTGATGGGCGAATCGCTGTCCCGGGCGAAGCGTTCATCCAGGTTGCGAATGAACGCCGGGCGGTTGCCCAGGTTGGTCAGGTTGTCGGTGTAGGCCAGGCGTTCGATGCGCTGCTGGGCCAATTTGGCCTGGGTGATGTCTTCGTAGATGCCGATGTAGTGGGTCAGTTCGCGGTTATCGCCATAGACCTTGGAGATCGACAACTGGCCCCAGTACGGTTCCAGGTTCTTGCGTCGGCTCTTGAACTCGCCCTGCCAGCTGTTGCTCTGTGCCAGGGCCGAGGGCGCATCGAACAGCAGTTCGCTGAGGTTCTCCAGGGCCGGCAGTTCTGACAGGCGCTGGCCGTGGACTTCTTCGGTGGTGTACTGGGTGATGGCGGTGAAGCTGGGGTTGACGTATTCCACCACGCCATCGCAGTTGACCAGCAGGAACGCGTTGGCGCTTTGCTCCACGGCACGCTGGAACAAGTGCAGGGCGCTGGTGGCGATGCGGCGGTTGTGATTGTTGATCACCTGGGCGAATTGGTCCGCCAGTTCACCGGCAAAGGCGATTTCGTCCGACTGCCAGGCGCGGGTAGCGCCCACCTGTTCCAGGCACAGCACGCCCACCACCTGGCCATCGATGCGCACGCTGGCGTCGAGTATGGCGTTGACGTTGCGTGAGCGCAGGTTCTCGGCCATCTCCCGGGTCCGCGGGTCGCGGGTCGCATTATGGGCGTCGATGGCGCGACAGGTCTGCAAGGCCTCCATGTAATCGGGATACTCGCTGGCATCGATCACATCCGGGCGAAAGTATTCCTGGGTGGCGCGGTTATAGGCCGAGATGGGCACCAGCTTGCCATCTTCCAGGTTCCAGATGCTGGCGCAGTCGATCTGGTAAATGTCGCAGGCGCTGCGGGTAATGAGTTCGGCGGCTTCCAGCAGGGAGTTGTTGGCGCTGTAGCGTTGGCGGGTCAGCAGCAGGATCAGATCCTGCTGTGCACGCACCCGGTCCAGGTGCTGGAGCTGTTCCTGCTGGGCGCGCTGGTTCAGCTCCAGAGCGATCTGCAGGCGCGAGTTCTGGGTTTCCAGGTCCAGGGACGGCGTAGACGGCTCGCTTTGCAGCAGGCTGTCCACCGCCATCAGGTAGCCGCGCAGCAGGTGGCGGTTGTGTTGCTTGTAGGACTCTCCCATTTCCAGCAGGTTCATGGGGCCCTTGGCAGTGTGCAGCGTGTAGCGAACCTGGTAATGCGGGGCCTGGGCCAGTTGCTGCTGGATCGCATCGTGCAGCTGATAGCGTGCTTCGGGCTCCATCAGGCTGGCATAAGGCGAACTGACCAGCGAGCAGAGCTCCACAGCCGGCACGCCGAAGTAGCGTTCGCAATTGGGATCGAGAAACAACAGCGCCCAGCTCGCTTCATTCA
The DNA here is from genome assembly GCF_900156465.1 of Pseudomonas sp. 7SR1. Taxonomy (NCBI): domain Bacteria; kingdom Pseudomonadati; phylum Pseudomonadota; class Gammaproteobacteria; order Pseudomonadales; family Pseudomonadaceae; genus Pseudomonas; species Pseudomonas sp. 7SR1. The sequence goes on along the minus strand of NZ_LT707064.1, from coordinate 1,015,152 downwards.
GCCGTTCGAAACGCAGCATACCGAGCCGCGAGGGCACCGGTAATTGCGTCACTACCTCGGCCGCCATACGGCTGGCGGCATCGGGTTGGCTTTTCATGGGAAAACTCGCTTCGAAAATGCTGATCGCGCCGGGCTGACGCCCTCGTTCTCAAGGATTGCCGCAAGGTTGCATCATTGCGACACTGGCTGACAAGAGAGATGAAGGCCAAGTGCTATAAACCTTATCGGCCGATCGGCGGATTTCTCCAGTCCCCAGCCGATCAGAGGGCTCGGCCAGGGCGACCGTTTGTCAGCGCAACGGGATTTCGACTACTTCCAGCGGGCGGCCGTCACAGTCGTGAAACGTCACGCGGACGCTCTGGGCCGTGACTTGCAAGTGGGCGAAGTTGTCCTGACCGATCACGGGGCTGGTCAGTTCATAGCGGTAGTCCCCTTTTTCGCTCCGGACCATGGGGCTTTCGAAAATAAAATCCGAGGCCGTGGCGTATGGCAGCAGTTCGCTGTTGAAAAACGGCGAGGAAACGATGGTGTGGACTTCGAAGTCGGCATCCTCGCTATGGCCCAGGCGACTGGTCATGGAGCCGTGAACGTCGCCGGACACGAAAATCACGTTCTGGATCCTGTGCTGGCGGATGCTTTCCAGCAGCCGCAGGCGCTGCTGCGGGAAAGCTTGCCAGGCATCGCCATCGTTACGCTTGCTGTCCGGGTAGAACAGGACGCTGGTCACGATGAATTTGACCCGGGCGGTGCTGTTGACGAGCCATTGGAGCAGCGACCGTTCCTGCCTTGCATCCAGGATGCGTCGATCATCCGGCGACAGATTGCGCTCGGTCCGGCTATCCGTGACAAACCATTCGATATCCCCGTGAGCCAATGTATACCAGTACTGCTGCAGCGGTCGGCTCAAGGTTCCGGCGCTCGACAGTTCATGGGCCGGACTGTGGCTGGCCTGATACAGTTGATAGGCGCTCATGGCGTTCGCATACAGGATTTCATCGTTGAGTTGTTTGTTGGCGGGCCAGTTATCCTCGATCTCATGATCGTCGAGGATCATGTACGTCGGCACGCCGGACATCAACTTGCCGATATGAGGCTGGGAAAAGACAGTGCGATATTTGAACAGGATGTCCTTGTAGGTTCGATCCGGCGCCACGATGTTCAAGTCGTCGAGATACACCTGGTCCCCCGTCATCAGGAGGCCGCGGATCGGTGGGTCGGCCTGGTCCACGATACGCTGGATGCCGGCGAAGGTCCGGTCCCCCCGTTCTGGCGCCCTCGGGATGCCGGCGGTGATCCGTAGATAACGGCATGAACCCACGATATAGGCGTACGCAGCATCGCGCGCGCGGGGCAGGGTGCGCAGGCAATAGATAGCCTGGGGCCACTGCAGTGGCGGTTCCTGAAGCGTTCCCAGGGGCTGGCTCGGGTTTGCATGGACAAACCAGCCTGCTTGATATTGGTAGCGGCTGTCGGCCTGGAGTCCTGTCAACACAATGACATCGGACATATCGCGGTGGGCATGCAACTGGACGAAATGGCCGTCAGACCATGTTGTCTCACCCTGGCGCCTGTAACGCAGGCCGGCGAATACCGGATTGTTTTGATTGCCATGGTTGCCGCGCAGGAATATGCGCGCGTGGTCGGTTGTCGTGTGGCCAATTATGGGGCCCACGGTGGGTTTGAACATATTCGAATCCATTCGAAAGCAATGCTTGATCAACTGTGTGAGTACAAACGTTCGGTTGTTTTTGCACGGGCCATGCTAAAGCCTGACGGGGCATGGCTATTCAACGGGAGGGGGACAGAAGTTGTCGGCAATGATCAACAGGTTGTGTAGTCATTGATGGTTTGCGCGGTAGGAAAGTTGACGGCGGCGTTTCCTATAGCGCTGTCGACGACGTATGGCGGGCAAAAAAAGCCCCGCCAACTGGGCGGGGTTGAGGTACGAGCGTGGCGCTCGGAAACAGCGGCCTGGATGGCCCTCCGATGAAGGAGGGCCGTCCGATTACAGCAGGATGGTACGGATGTCGCCCAGCAGGTCGCTCAGGCGCTTGGTGAAGCGTGCAGCGGCGGCGCCGTTGATCACACGGTGATCGTAGGACAGCGACAGTGGCAGCATCAGCTTCGGCTGGAAGGCCTTGCCGTCCCAGACCGGCTGGATGGTGGCCTTGGAAACACCCAGGATCGCCACTTCCGGCGCGTTGACGATCGGCGTGAAGCCGGTACCGCCAATGTGGCCGAGGCTGGAGATGGTGAAGCAGGCGCCCTGCATGTCGTCGGCGGTGAGCTTCTTGTTCCGGGCCTTGTCGGCCAGGGCAGCGGCTTCGCCGGCCAGTTGCAGCAGGCTCTTCTGGTCGACGTTGCGGATGACCGGTACCAGCAGGCCTTCCGGGGTGTCGACGGCAAAGCCGATGTGCACGTACTTCTTGCGGATCACAGCCTTGCCGCTTGGGGCCAGGGAGCTGTTGAAGTCCGGCAGTTCCTTGAGCAGGTGTGCGCACGCCTTGAGCAACAACGGCAACACGGTCAGCTTCACGCCGGCCTTTTCCGCCACGGCTTTCTGCGCGACGCGGAAAGCTTCCAGCTCGGTGATGTCGGCCTGGTCGAACTGCGTCACGTGCGGGATGTTCAGCCAGCTGCGATGCAGGCTCGACGCGCCGATCTGCATCAGGCGAGTCATGGCCACTTCTTCGGTTTCGCCGAAACGGCTGAAATCCACCGCCGGGATCGGCGGGATGCCCGCGCCACCGGTGGCGCCTTCGGCCGGTGCGTTCTTGGCCTTCTGCATCATGGCCTTGACGTAGGCTTGCACGTCTTCCTTGAGCACACGACCGTGCGGCCCGCTCGGGCCAACGGCCGACAGCTCGACACCGAATTCACGGGCCAACTGACGCACCGCCGGGCCGGCGTGCACCTTGGCACCGCTTGGCGCAGGCGCGGCGGCGACAGGGGCAGGCGCTGCTTCGGCCTTGGCGGCAGGCGCGGCGGCTGGCGCTGGAGCTGCTTCAGCCTTGGCGGCGGGTGCAGCGGCCGAGGCAGGCGCGGCAGGTGCCGAGGCACCCGCTACTTTCAGCTTCAGGATCAGGTCGCCGGTGCCGACTTCGTCTTCCAGCTTGATCTCGACGCTCTCCACCACACCGGCAGCCGGCGATGGGATCTCCATGCTGGCCTTGTCGGATTCCAGGGTGATCAGCGACTGGTCGGCTTCGACGGTATCGCCGGCCTTGACCAGCACTTCGATGATCTTGGCCTTGCCCGACGAACCAATGTCCGGAACATGAATGTCCTGGACAGTGGCGGCGGCCGGCGCAGCGGCCGGAGCAGGCGCTGCTTCGGCAGCCGGGGCCGCAGCGGGCTTTTCAGCCGCCGCAGGCGCTGGCGCAGGGGCAGCCGCTTCAGGCGCCGCAGCGGCGCCCTCGACTTCCAGCTCCAGCAGTTCGTCGCCTTCTTTCAGGCGATCGCCCAGCTTCACCTTCAGGCTCTTGATCACACCGGCCTTCGGCGCAGGCACTTCCATGCTGGCCTTGTCCGATTCAAGCGTCAGGATGCTCTGGTCGGCTTCGATACGGTCGCCTACCTTCACAAACAGTTCGATTACTTCACCTTCACCGCTGCCGATGTCAGGTACGCGAATGAGTTCGCTCACGAAAATTCTCCTCAGCAGTCCAGTGGGTTGCGTTTTTCCGGATCGATGCCGAACTTGACGATGGCCTCGGCCACCACCTTGGGTTCGATATCGCCACGGTCAGCCAGGGCTTCCAGGGCTGCCAACACAACGAACTTACGATCGACTTCGAAGAAGTGACGCAGCTTCTTGCGGCTGTCGCTACGGCCGAAACCGTCGGTGCCCAGCACCTTGAATTCCTTGGAAGGAACCCACTGGCGGATCTGCTCGGCGAACAGCTTCATGTAGTCGGTAGAGGCGATGACCGGACCTTTGCGACCGTTCAGGCATTCTTCGACGTAGCTCAGCTTTGGCTTCTGGCCAGGGTGCAGGCGGTTGCTGCGCTCTACGGCCAGGCCGTCGCGACGCAGTTCGTTGAAGCTGGTGACGCTCCACACGTCGGCACCGACGTTGAATTCTTCACGCAGGATCTTCGCCGCTTCACGCACTTCGCGCAGGATGGTGCCGGAGCCCATCAACTGGACGTGGTGCGCCGCTTCGCGGGTGTCTTCCTCGAGCAGGTACATGCCCTTGACGATGCCTTCCTCGACACCGGCCGGCATGGCTGGCTGCTGGTAGGACTCGTTCATCACGGTGATGTAGTAGAAGACGTCCTGTTGCTCTTCGGTCATCTTCTTCATGCCGTCCTGGATGATCACCGCCAGCTCGTAGCCATAGGTCGGATCATAGGTGCGGCAGTTCGGGATGGTACCGGCCAGCATGTGGCTGTGACCGTCTTCGTGCTGCAGGCCTTCGCCGTTCAGCGTGGTGCGGCCGGCGGTACCGCCGATCAGGAAGCCACGGGTGCGGCTGTCGCCAGCGGCCCAGGCCAGGTCGCCGATGCGCTGGAAGCCGAACATCGAGTAGAAGATGTAGAACGGCAGCATCGGCTGGTTGTGGCTGGAGTACGAAGTACCGGCGGCAATGAAGGAGCTCATGGCGCCCGCTTCGTTGATGCCTTCCTCCAGGATCTGGCCCTTCTTGTCTTCGCGGTAGAACATCACCTGGTCTTTATCGACTGGCTCGTAGAGCTGGCCGACGGACGAGTAGATGCCCAGCTGGCGGAACATGCCTTCCATGCCGAAGGTACGGGCTTCGTCCGGGATGATCGGAACGATGCGCGGGCCGATTTCCTTGTCCTTGACCAGTTGCGCGAGGATTCGCACGAAGGCCATGGTGGTGGAGATTTCACGGTCGCCCGAACCGTCCAGGATAGCCTTGAGGGTTTCCAGTGGCGGCGTCGGGACGCTGAAGCTCTTGGCGCGACGCTGTGGTACGAAACCGCCCAGCGCGGCACGGCGCTCGGCCAGGTAACGGGCTTCGGCGCTGCCTTCTTCGGGCTTGAAGAACGGCAGGTTTTCCAGCTCGCTGTCCTTGACCGGAATGTCGAAGCGGTCGCGGAACAACTTCAGGCTGTCGACATCGACTTTCTTGGTGTTGTGCGCGGTGTTCTTCGCTTCGCCGGCACCTGTGCCATAACCCTTGATGGTCTTGGCAAGGATGACGGTCGGCTGTTCTTTGTGATTGACCGCCTGGTGGTACGCCGCGTAGACCTTGTACGGGTCGTGGCCGCCACGGTTGAGCTTCCAGATTTCGTCGTCGGACAGGTCGGCGACCATGGCCTTGAGCTCAGGCGTGTTGAAGAAGTGCTCGCGGACGAACGCGCCGTCCTTGGCCTTGTAGTTCTGGTATTCGCCGTCGATGACTTCGTCCATGCGACGCTGCAGGATGCCGTCGACGTCCTTGGCCAGCAATGGGTCCCAGAAACGGCCCCAGATAACCTTGTTGACGTTCCACTGGGCGCCACGGAACACGCCTTCGAGTTCCTGGATGATCTTGCCGTTGCCGCGAACCGGGCCGTCGAGGCGCTGCAGGTTGCAGTTGATGACGAAGATCAGGTTGTCCAGCTTCTCGCGGCCGGCCAGGGAGATCGCGCCGAGGGATTCCGGCTCGTCGCACTCGCCGTCGCCCATGAAGCACCAGACCTTCTGCTTGCCTGGCTGGATGAAGCCACGGGCTTCCAGGTACTTCATGAAACGTGCCTGGTAGATCGCCTGGATCGGGCCCAGGCCCATGGAAACGGTCGGGAACTGCCAGAAATCAGGCATCAGCCAAGGGTGCGGGTAGGAGGACAGGCCGTTGCCGTCCACTTCCTGGCGGAAGTTGTTCATCTGGTCTTCGGAGATGCGGCCTTCCATGAACGCACGGGCGTAGACGCCTGGCGATGCGTGACCCTGGAAGTAGATCAGGTCGCCGCCGTGTTCGTCGGTCGGGGCCTGGAAGAAGTAGTTGAAGCCGATGTCGTACAGCGTCGCGCTGGAGGCGAAGCTGGAGATGTGACCGCCCAGGTCGGAATCCTTCAGGTTGGTACGCATCACCATGGCCAATGCGTTCCAACGTACCAACGAGCGAATGCGGCGTTCCATGAACAGGTCGCCAGGCATGCGTGCTTCGTGGGTAACGGGGATGGTGTTGCGGTATGGCGTGGTGATGGCGTAGGGCAGTTGCGAACCGCTGCGGGTCGCGAGTTCGCCCATGCGGGTCATCAGATAATGAGCGCGGTCTTCGCCTTCTTTGTCGAGAACCGATTCCAGGGCGTCCAGCCATTCCTGGGTTTCGACGGGATCGAGGTCTTGCATGGCTTGCTCCAGGGCGGAAAGGCTACCAGAATCGGTTGCCTGAGTTTGCGACTGGCCTTGTGGGCAGACGATATAAATTCTTGGATTGCCGAAGGTTGTTTCGGCGGCGTGTAGTTTTACTACAAATCGTCGACCGTTTCAGCCTCCCGAATGTATAGACGAGTAGTAAAACTACACATGAAAGGCTTTTGGCCCCTCGTTTCGTTGTGAGAATAATCGTTACTGTTGGTCTTTAGCTAACTCGAACAGGTAAAAACTTGATGTCGGCTGCCAATAAAATCAGATTTTCAGCTATTTATCATCTTTGTTCGACAGTCGATCAGGTAGTGGCTCTCGAAAAAACACTACATCCAGCCTTTCCCGCGCCGATCAAGGATAGACCATGAGCCTGCCCCCGCTTGCCGAAGTACCGGCAATTCTCCTGCCGTTGGTCAGCCGTGCCGAGCAGTCGTTCCGTGCGTCGGTCGCCTCACTGGATGACGATCACGGATTGGCCACCTGGACGCCGGAACGCTGGGGCGAATTCAACCGCGTCGCCGTCGCCAGCGATTTCGTCATCGAGCAGAGTCTTCGTGACCCCGTGATGCTACTGGAGCTGGTACGCAGCGGCGAGCTGGATCGCGACCTGGCGACCGGGGAAATGTGCCGGCAGATCGGCGCCGCGGTCCAGGCCGCCGAGACCGAGGACGAGCTGGGTCGGGTCCTGCGCCGCCAGCGCACCCGGCAACAGGTACGGATCATCTGGCGCGACCTGAACCGTCGGGCCGATCTGGTCCGGACCTGTCGCGACCTGTCGGACATGGCCGACACTTGCATTGACCAGGCCTATCAATGGCTGTATCAGCGCCTCTGCCAGCAATTCGGCACGCCTACCGGCCGGCGCAGCGGTACGGCGCAGCAGATGGTGATCCTGGGCATGGGCAAGCTCGGCGCGGTGGAATTGAACCTGTCGTCGGACATCGACCTGATCTTCGCCTACCCCGAGGGAGGCGAAACCGTCGGGGTGAAGCGGCCACTGGATAACCAGGAGTTTTTCATCCGCCTGGGCCAGCGCCTCATCAAGGCCCTGGACCCGATGACGGTCGATGGTTTCGTGTTTCGCGTCGACATGCGCCTGCGTCCCTACGGCTCGGCCGGTGCGCTGGTGCTGAGCTTCAACGCGCTGGAGCAGTACTACCAGGACCAGGGCCGCGACTGGGAACGCTACGCCATGATCAAGGCGCGGGTAGTGGCCGGAGACCAGGCGGCCGGCGCGCAACTGCTCGATATGCTGCGGCCCTTCGTGTATCGCCGCTACCTGGATTTTTCCGCCATCGAAGCGTTGCGCACCATGAAGCAGTTGATCCAGCAGGAGGTGCGGCGCAAGGGCATGGCCGATAACATCAAGTTGGGCTCGGGTGGCATTCGCGAGGTGGAGTTCATCGCTCAGGCATTCCAGCTGATCCACGGCGGCCGCGATTTGAGTCTGCAGCAGCGGCCGTTGTTGAAGGTGCTGGGGACGCTGGAGGGCCAGGGTTACCTGCCGGCCAAGGTGATCGACGAGTTGCGCCAGGGCTACGAGTTCCTGCGCTATACCGAACACGCTATCCAGGCCATCGCCGACCGCCAGACCCAGATGCTGCCCGACACCCCCCAGGACCAGGCGCGCATAGCGTTCATGCTGGGTTTTACCGACTGGGCGGCTTTCCACGAACAACTGATGCATTGGCGCGCACGCGTGGCCTGGCACTTCGGCCAGGTCATCGCCGACCCGGATGAAGAAGAGGGCGGCGAAAGCGAAGTGGTGGTGGGCGGCGAATGGTTGCCCTTGTGGGAAGACAGTCAGGACGAGGAAGCGGCGTGCCGGCAGTTGCAGGAGGGCGGCTTCCGTGACGCGCCCAAGGCGCTCAGGGCCCTGGCGGCCCTGCGCGGCAGTCCGCAGTTGCGCGCCATGCAGCGCCTGGGGCGCGAACGCCTGGATGCCTTCATTCCGCGCCTGCTGGCCCAGGCCGTCGAGCACGCCGATCCGGACCTGGTGCTGGAGCGGGTACTGCCGTTGGTGGAAGCGGTGGCCCGCCGTTCGGCCTACCTGGTGCTGCTGACGGAAAACCCCGGTGCCCTGCGACGTTTGTTGACGCTATGCGCGGCCAGCCCGTGGATTGCCGAACAGATCACGCGTTTCCCCCTGCTGCTCGACGAGCTGCTTAATGAAGGTCGTCTGTTCAAGCCGCCCCTGGCGCCGGAGCTGGCCGCCGAGCTGCGCGAGCGCCTGACGCGGATCCCCGAGGATGATCTCGAACAGCAGATGGAAGCGCTGCGGCATTTCAAGCTGGCGCATCGCCTGCGGGTGGCGGCTTCGGAAATTGCCGGCAGCCTGCCGTTGATGAAGGTCAGCGATTACCTGACCTGGCTGGCCGAGGCGATTCTCGAACAGGTCCTGGCCCTGGCCTGGCGCCAGACCGTGGCCAAGCACGGTGTGCCGCTGCGCACCGACGGCAGTCTGTGCGATCCGGGCTTCATTATTGTCGGTTATGGGAAAGTCGGCGGCCTGGAGTTAGGGCATGGTTCCGACCTGGACCTGGTGTTCATCCATGACGGCGATCCCCAGGCGGAAACCGACGGACCGAAACCCATCGATGGAGCCCAGTTCTTTACCCGGCTGGGCCAACGGATCATTCACCTGCTGACGGCCCAGACCAACTCCGGGCAGTTGTATGAAGTGGACATGCGCCTGCGGCCTTCCGGTGCTTCGGGGTTGCTGGTCAGTTCCCTCGGGGCGTTCGCCCGCTACCAGGAAAACGAAGCCTGGACCTGGGAGCATCAGGCACTGGTGCGGGCCCGGGTGCTGGTGGGAAGCCAGGATGTGGGCCAGGCCTTCGAGAAAGTCCGCGCCCAGGTGCTGGGGCGCAAGCGTGACCTGTCGACGCTGCGCCAGGAGGTCAGCGAGATGCGCGCCAAGATGCGCGACAATCTCGGTAGCAAGGCCACCGCCGCCGGGACGGCGGCAAACGCCTTCGACGCCTCGGCGCCCTTCGACCTCAAGCAGGACGCCGGAGGTATCGTCGATATTGAATTTATGGTGCAATACGCGGCTCTGGCGTGGTCCGAAGAGCATCCCTCGCTGGTGCGCTACACCGATAACATCCGCATCCTGGACGGGTTGCAAGAGGTCGGTCTGATGCCGGCCGAAGATGCCACGCTGTTGCGCGAAGCCTATAAAGCCTACCGCTCCGCCGCCCACCGCCAGGCCTTGCAGAAAGATGCCGGGGTGATCGCAGGCGACCAGTTCGTGGATGAGCGCCGCCAGGTATTGCGGATCTGGGGTGAGCTGGGGCTGAGCTGAAGCTTTAAATGTGAGAGCGAGCTTGCTGGCGATAGCGGAATGTCAGGCGACATTGATGTTGAATGAGCTGGCCTTGTCGCGAGCAGGCTCGCTCCCTCGGTAGATTGGCGGTGTGTTGTAGATTAGGGCAGCAGGCAACGACCTAAGCCACAGTGATTCTCGAGGCGGGGAGGCGTAGGCCTCCCCGTATCGTTTTTGGAAAGCACATGAATATTCTGATCGTTGGGCCCAGTTGGGTCGGTGATATGGTGATGGCGCAGACACTGTTCCAGTGCCTCAAGCAGCGCCATCCGCAGTGCGAAATCGACGTCCTGGCCCCTGAGTGGAGCCGGCCGATCCTTGAGCGCATGCCCGAAGTACGCAAGGCCTTGAGCTTCCCGCTCGGTCACGGCGTGCTGGAGCTGGCGACCCGCCGGCGTATCGGCAGATCCCTGGCCGGTCAGTATGACCAGGCGATCCTGCTCCCCAACTCGTTGAAATCTGCCCTGGTGCCGTTCTTCGCCGGCATTGCCAAGCGCACCGGTTGGCGCGGCGAGCTGCGCTACGGCCTGCTCAATGATGTGCGCAAGCTGGACAAGGACCGCTATCCACTGATGATCGAGCGGTTCATGGCCCTGGCCTATGAGCCGGGTGCCGAGCTGCCGAAACCTTATCCGCGGCCGAGCCTGCAGATCGACCCGGTGACCCGTGACGCTGCTTTGGCCAGGTTCGGCCTGAGCCTTGACCGTCCGGTGCTTGCGTTGTGCCCGGGGGCCGAGTTCGGCGAATCCAAGCGCTGGCCGGCCGAGCATTACGCCCAGGTCGCGGAAGCCAAGATCCGTGAAGGCTGGCAAGTGTGGCTGTTCGGTTCAAAGAAGGATCACCCGGTGGGCGAAGACATCCGCTCGCGCCTGATTCCCGGCCTGCGGGAAGAGGCGGTGAACCTCAGTGGCGATACCTCCCTGGCCGAAGCCATCGACCTGCTGTCTTGCGCCGACTCGGTGGTGTCCAACGATTCAGGCCTGATGCACGTGGCGGCGGCCCTGAACCGTCCGCTGGTGGCTGTCTATGGCTCCACCTCGCCGGGCTTTACCCCGCCGCTGGCCGACAAGGTCGAAGTAGTGCGTCTGGGCATCGAATGCAGCCCATGCTTCGACCGCACTTGCCGCTTCGGCCACTACAACTGCCTGCGCCAGCTCATGCCGCCATCGGTGACCGATGCCCTGGCGCGCGTGCAGGGCACCCCCGTGGAGGTCCAGTAACTTGCGGGTATTGCTGATCAAGACCTCCTCCCTGGGCGATGTGGTCCACACCCTGCCGGCATTGACCGACGCCGCGCGAGCGATCCCTGGCATCCGGTTCGACTGGGTGGTGGAAGAAGGTTTCGCCGAGATTCCCACCTGGCACCCGGCCGTGGGCAAGGTCATACCGGTGGCGATTCGGCGCTGGCGCAAGAACCTCTGGCAAACCATCAAGAGCGGCGAGTGGCGAGGCTTCAAGCAGAGCCTGCGGGCGCAAAAGTACGACCTGGTCATCGATGCCCAGGGCCTGCTCAAGAGCGCCTGGCTGACCCGTTACGTCAAGGCTCCGGTGGCCGGCCTGGACAAGCAATCGGCCCGTGAACCCCTGGCCGCGCGGTTCTATTCCCGTCGGTTGGCGGTGGCTCGCGGTCAGCATGCGGTGGAGCGGGTGCGGCAGTTGTTCGCGCTGGCGCTGGGGTATGACCTGCCCCAGACCCTGGGCAACTATGGCCTGAACGTCGACAAGCTGGTGGAATTGCCGCGCCAATACCCCTACGTGGTGTTCCTGCATGGCACGACCTGGGAGTCCAAGCACTGGCCGGAGCTTTATTGGCGCCAGCTCGCCGAGCGCATGGGGCAGCTCGGCGTGGTGGTGAAGTTGCCGTGGGGCAGCCCCCTGGAAAAGGCCCGGGCCGAGCGCATCGCCAAAGGGCTGCGCAACGCCCAGGTGTTGCCGAAGCTGAACCTGGGCGCTGTGGGCAAGGTGCTGGCCGGCGCTCAGGCTTGCGTGGCCGTGGACACCGGGCTGGGCCACCTGGCCGCGGCGCTGGACGTGCCGACCATTTCCCTGCTCGGCCCCACCAACCCGGTACTCACCGGTGCCTACGGCAAGGGCCAGGTCCACCTTGCCAGTGATTTTCCTTGTGCACCCTGCATGCAGAAACAATGCACCTATCCGCCGACCGCCGAAGATGCCCGGCGGTTTGACCTGAAACGCGAGCAGCCCCTGTGCTTCACGCGTCTGAACCCCGAGCGTGTCGCCAGCCACCTGAGCACGTTATTGGCTGAGGAATCACGCTGATGCAATTGGCTTTTGTCCTGTACAAGTACTTCCCTTTCGGTGGCCTGCAGCGTGACTTCATGCGCATTGCCCTGGAGTGCCAGCGACGCGGTCACCAGATCCGTGTCTACACGCTGATTTGGGAAGGAGACGTGCCGCCCGGTTTCGAGGTGCTGGTGGCGCCGGTCAAGGCGCTGTTCAATCACCGCCGTAACGAGAAGCTCAGTGCGTGGATGGAGGCCGACCTGGCCAAGCGCCCGGTGGACCGTTTGATCGGCTTCAACAAAATGCCCGGCCTGGACGTGTACTACGCCGCCGACGGTTGTTTCGAAGACAAGGCGCAGAACCTGCGCAACTCGCTGTACCGGCGCTGGGGCCGCTACCGGCATTTCGCCGAGTACGAGCGGGCCGTGTTCGCCAAGGATGCGAAAACCGATGTGCTGATGATTTCCGAAGTCCAGCAGCCGCTGTTCATCAAGCACTACGGCACACCGCTGGAACGCTTTCACCTGCTGCCACCGGGCATCGCCCAGGATCGCCGACGGCCCGCCGATGCCGATGACATACGCGCCGCGTTCCGTGCCGAATTCGAACTGGCTGACGACGAGCTGTTGCTGGTGCAGATCGGCTCCGGGTTCAAGACCAAGGGCGTGGATCGCAGCCTCAAGGCCCTGGCCGCGTTGCCGGCGGAACTGAAAAAACGCACCCGATTGTTTGTAATCGGCCAGGACGACCCCAAGGTATTCCAACTGCAGAGCGCCGCGTTGGGTCTGGGCGACAACGTGCGGTTCCTCAAGGGCCGCAGTGACATCCCGCGTTTCCTGTTAGGGGCCGACCTGTTGATCCACCCGGCGTACAACGAAAACACTGGCACCGTGCTGTTGGAAGCGTTGGTGGCCGGTTTGCCGGTGCTGGTCAGCGCGGTGTGCGGGTACGCTCATTACATTGCCGAGGCCGATTGCGGCCTGGTGCTGGACGAGCCGTTCGAACAGGCCCAGCTCACCGAGTACCTGCAGCGGATGCTGAGCGACGCCGAGGCGCGGGCTGCCTGGAGCCGCAACGGCCTGGCTTTCGCCGAAACGGCGGACCTCTACAGCATGCCGCAGCACGCGGCCGACGTGATTCTGGCGGAGCACGCACAATGAAAGTGATGTTGGCCGAACCGTTCAAGAGCCTTTGGGCCGGACGCGATGCGTTCGCCGAAGTCGAAGCGCTCAAGGGCGAGGTCTATCGCGAACTGGAAGCCCGGCGCACCTTGCGCACGGAGGTGGACGGTCGCGGCTTTTTCGTGAAGATCCACCGGGGAATCGGTTGGGGCGAAATCTTCAAGAACCTGCTGACTGCCAAATTGCCGGTCCTGGGGGCGGGGCAGGAATGGAAAGCCATCCAGCGCTTGCAGGAAGTCGGTGTACCCACCATGACGGCCGTGGCCTATGGCGAAAAAGGCAGCAACCCGGCAGACCAGCACTCTTTCATTGTCACCGAGGAGCTGGCGCCTACCATCAGCCTCGAAGATTTCAGCATCGACTGGGTCAGGCAGCCGCCGCAACCGGCACTCAAGCGGGCCCTGATCGCCGAGGTGGCACGCATGACCGGCATGATGCACCGTGCCGGGGTCAACCATCGAGACTGCTACATCTGCCATTTCCTGCTGCACACCGACAAACCGGTCACGGCTGCGGATCTCAAACTGTCGGTGATCGACCTGCACCGTGCCCAGACCCGCCCGGCCATCACCCGGCGCTGGCGCAACAAGGACCTGGCGGCGCTGTATTTCTCGGCGTTGGACATTGGCCTGACACAGCGTGACAAGCTGCGTTTTCTCAAAGGCTATTTCCAGCAGTCGCTGCGCCGGATCCTCGCCGAAGAAGCCACGCTGCTGCGTTGGCTCGAAGGCAAGGCCAACAAGCTCTATGCACGTAAACAACGGTACGGGGACGCGCTCTGATGTCGGGCTGGAATCTGGAACCTGCCTACGCTGAACTGGCGCGGGATTTCGGCAGCCTCGACGCGGTGTTCGCCCTGGAGGGCGAGCGCCTGACACGCGACCCGCTGTCGGAGGTGATCCGGGTACAGCGCAATGGCGTGAACTATTACGTCAAGCGTTACACCGGGGCCGGCAAGGGCCTGCGGCGCTACCTGGGCAGACCCCGGGTCAAGTCCGAATGGCAGAACCTCAAGCGTTTCGCCAAATGGGGCATTCCCACGGCACAAGTCGTCGCCTGGGGGCTGGAACGGCATGGCGCGGCCTATGCCCGCGGCGCGATGATCACCCGTGAGCTGCCCCATACCGAGGACCTTTCCGCCCTGGCCGAGCATCACGACCAGCGCCTGGCCGATCGCGCCTGGGTCGAAAAGGTGAGCCAGCAACTGGCGGGGTACACCCGGATCATGCATGAACATCGTTTCACCCATAACGATTTGAAATGGCGCAATCTGTTGGTGGACGACCAGTCGCGACTGTTCCTGATCGACTGTCCCAACGGTGATTTCTGGCGTGGTTTCTGGCTCAAGTACCGCATCACCAAAGACCTGGCATGCCTGGATAAAGTGGCCAAGTATCACCTGTCCGCCACCCAGCGCCTGCGCTTTTACCTGCAATACCGCCAGCGTGACCGGCTCGATGCGTGCGACAAGAAGCGCATCCGCCATGTGGTGAGATTTTTCGAGGGGCGTGAATGACTGATTTTCTGGCCGCCGAAGACCGGCCCTTGCTGGCGCGTCACGGCCTGGACAGCTTCGAGGCTCTGTGGGCGCGGCAGTTGGACGCCGTGGATGAACCCAATACCTCGGGCGGGGGCTGGAGCAGCGTGTTCCGGCTTGAACTGGAAGGGCAGGGCTATTACCTCAAGCGCCAGAGCAATTACCTGACTCGAACCTGGTCCCATCCCTTCGGCGAGCCGAGCTTTTCCCGGGAGTTTCGCAATATCAGCCGATATCGCGAACTGGGGATCCCGGCGCTGCAAGCAGTGTTCTACGGCCAGCGCAAGGTGGACGGCGAGGTGCGTGCGATCCTGCTGACCCGGGCGCTCGACGGCTGGGACGACCTGGATTCGTTATTGCATCGCTGGCCGGCGCTGACGGTAGCGCAACGCTGCGCCATCCTGCAGGCCTGCGGCCAATTGGCGCGGCGCCTGCACGGCATGCGTCAGGTCCATGGCTGTTTCTATCCCAAGCACATCTTCCTGCAGGCGATCGCGAACGGCTACCAGGCCCGGTTGATCGATCTGGAGAAGACTCGACCACTGCTGTTCGGCCAGCGCGACCGGGTCAAGGATCTGGAGCCCTTGCTGCGTCGCGCTCGCGCCTGGAATGACAACGACGTGCGCGAGCTACTGTCTGCCTATCTGGACCAGCCGATCGAAGGGGCACTGGTCGATAGCTGGATGAGCCGCCTTACCGCCCGGCGCAGCCACAAGGAAGCCCATTGATGCAATTGTCCGAACTGAAAGATGCCGGCCGCAGCCCGGTCCTGCCGCTGAGCCTGGAATTGGCGGACGCCGCCGGGCCGGCGCAACTGCAGCTGCTGACGCTGTTGCGAGTGTTGCCGGGGCAGCGTTATGTCGGTGCCGGTGTGTGGCGCGGCCGGCCGGTGTTGGCCAAGTTGCTGGTGGGCAGCAAGGCCGCCCGGCACTTCCAGCGAGAATTGCAGGGCGTGCGCTTGCTGGCCGAGCAGGGCTTGACCACTCCGCTATTGCTTGCCGATGGCCTGAAAGAAGGTGAGGGCGGCTGGTTGCTGTTCGAGTTGCTCGAAGAGGCCGAGAGCCTGGCGGATGCCTGGAAGCAGGTCGAGCACCTGCCCTTGCTGGCGGACGAGCAGACGGCTGTGCTGGCCGAGGCCTTGGGCGCCATTGCCCAGCTGCACAGCAAAGGCCTGTGGCAGGAAGATCTTCATCTGGACAACCTGCTGCGTCATGGCGGCAAGCTCTATCTGATCGACGGTGCCGGCATCCGCGCCGAAACCCCTGGGCAACCCTTGTCGCGACAGAAGGTGCTGGAGAACCTCGGGGTGTTCTTTGCCCAGCTACCCAAGTCCATCGAGCCGTTCAACGAGGAACTGCTGGTGCATTACCTGCTCGGTAACGCCGAGCACGCGCTGCCCATGGAAGCGCTGCAGAAACAGATCGACAAGGTGCAGGCCTGGCGCCTGAAAGATTTCCTGGAGAAGATCGGTCGCGAATGCAGCCTGTTCAGTGTGCAACGGGGACCGTTCGGCCTGCGGGCGATCCGTCGTGACGAGGAGGCAGCCATGGCACCGGTCCTGGCGCAGGCGGATGCCTTGCTTGACCAGGGACACCTGTACAAGACCGGTGGCGCGGCCAGTGTTGGCAAAGTCGAAGTGGACGGTCGTCCCCTGGTGATCAAGCGCTACAACATCAAGAATTTCGCCCACTGGCTCAAGCGCTTCTGGCGCCCCAGCCGTGCCTGGCATTCCTGGCGCGAAGGCCATCGCCTGGCCTTCCTCGGCATCGCCACGCCCAAGCCGCTGGCATTGCTGGAAAAGCGTTTCCTGTGGCTGCGTCGCGGTGCGTACCTGGTGACCGATTACCTGCCTGGGCCCGACATCATCGAGCGCTTCACACCCTACATGGAAAGCGGTGAAGCGCCGGAGCCCGAATTGCTGGCGCTGGACCGTCTGTTCGCCGACCTGATCCGCGAGCGCATCAGCCACGGCGACCTCAAGGGTCACAACCTGTTCTGGCAGCACGACCGCTGGGCGCTGATCGACCTGGACTCGATGTGCCAGCACCGCACCCACGCCAGCTTCGCCCCGGCCTACGCACGTGACCGGGCCCGGTTCATGCGCAACTGGCCTGAGGGCAGCGCCTTGTACCGGGTGATTGACCAGCGGTTGCCCAGAACAATCGATAGCGCCTCGTCCTAGCGAGCAGCGTACGCCGGCAGTCGGATGCAGTCCTGGTGGCGAGGGGATTCCCGTTGAGTCGCGCCGCGACCCCAAACCCGTTGAGCGCAACCAGGCCGCCGATTTGGGGACTGCTTCGCAGCCAGGCCGATGGATCCCCTCCCCACAAGTCCCAGGCGCCGGCTTGCCGTGGCCCCTCCGAACAGTGCGTCCCAGGCTTGCCACTCACTGCTAGAGGCTTAGGATCGCTTTTAAGCTATAATCCCGCCCTTTAGCTGCCCCGCGCCCCGGCACGTGGCACATCATTTTTTCGCGGCGCTTGGCGCCCACATGCAGACATAAGAGGCTAGACCCCTGTGGCATTGACGATTCTTGGCCTGTCCGGCGCCCTTAGCCATGATCCTTCCGCAGCGCTGTACATAGACGGCAAGCTGATCGCGGCGGCCGAGGAAGAGCGCTTCGTACGCGATAAACATGCAAAGAACCGCATGCCCTACGAGTCGGCGAAGTTCTGCCTGGAGCAGGCCGGCATCAAGCCTTCCGACGTCGATGTGGTGGCGATTCCATTCGCCCCGATCAGCCTGTTCGGCGAGGCTCGCTGGCATTACGCCAAGCGTTACTGGTACGCCCCGGACCGCGCCCTCGACGCGATTCTGATGGGGAACCGCCGCTACAAGCGCTATCGCCGCAAGATCGTCTGGTGCCTGGAGCAACTGGGCTTCGACCCGAAGAAAATCAAGATCGAGCCGGTCGAGCACCACTTGGCCCACGCCTCCAGCGCCTATCACTGCTCAGGCTTCCAGGAAAAGACCGCGATCCTGGGCATCGACGGCAAGGGTGAGTACGCCACGACCTTTTTCGGCTACGGCGAAAACGGCAAGATCCACAAGATCAAGGAATTCTACGATCCGGACTCCTTGGGCGGCCTGTACGGCGCCATTACCGAGTTCCTCGGGTTCGAGATGCTCGATGGCGAATTCAAGGTCATGGGCATGGCGCCCTATGGCGACGCCAGCAAGTACGATTTCTCGCGCCTGGCCTCGTTCGAGAATGGCGAGCTGGTGATCAACACCGACTACGCCAACGTGATCGGCCTGCGTCGCTACAAAGAGAAGGGCAAGGGCTTCTACTTCTCGCCGAAGCTGATCGAATGGCTCGGCCCGAAACGTGAAGGCGACATCGCCGACGAGCCGTACATTCACTACGCGGCCAGTATGCAGGCGCTGTTCGAGAAGCTCGCGCTGCAGATGATCGATCACTACCTGGGCGACATACTCAAGGAAACCGGCAAGCTGGCGTTCGCCGGCGGCTGCGCCTTGAACGTCAAGCTGAACCAGAAGATCATCGCCCGCGACGACGTCAAGGAACTGTTCGTGCAACCGGCCTCCGGCGACGCCGGCACCGCAGTGGGGGCGGCAGCCTATGTGTCCCACGCTCGCGGCGTACCGGTGGAGAAGATGGAGCATGTCTACCTCGGCCCAGCCTACAGCAACGAAGACGTGATCGCCGCGTGTGCCCGTCATCCAAGCAGACCGGCGTGGCGCAAGATCGACAACACGCCCGAGCGCATCGCCCGGATCATGGTCGACGGCAATCCGGTGGCCTGGTTCCAGGGGCGCATGGAGTTCGGTCCGCGTGCCCTGGGTGGTCGCTCGATCATCGGTTGCCCGAGCGCCACTGGCGTGGCCGATCGCATCAATGAGCAGATCAAGTTCCGCGAGCGCTGGAGGCCCTTCTGCCCTTCGATGCTCGACACCGTCGCGCCGCAGATGATCAAGGTCGATCACCCCGCGCCGTTCATGACCTTCACTTTCGAAGTGGCCGAGGAATGGAAGACCCGCGTACCGGAAGTCGTCCATGAGGACGGTACGTCCCGTGCCCAGGTGCTCAAGCGCGAATACAACCCGCGCTACTACGACATGATGAAGGCCCTCGAAGTGCTGACGGGCAATGGCGTGTCCTTGAACACTTCGCTCAACCGTCGTGGCGAACCGATGATCTGCTCGCCCACCGATGCGCTGAACATGTTCTATGGTTCCGACCTGCAGTACCTGATCATGGAAGACATCCTGGTGGTCAAAGACGGCGTGGACGCTTATGACACGCTCGGCTGAGCGACATGTGCTGCAGTTCTGCCACGGTTATGACGGGCCGTTCCTCGACTGTGCCCGTCAATACGCCAGTCTGTTCGCCGGCACTGGCTATCGCGTGACCACGGTGTTCCTCACCGGCGCTGCCGACGCCGAGGTCGCCGCCGGCTGTGCCTCGGACGAGGTGCTGTTCATGGAATACAGCTCCAGTGCCGTGCGCGGCCTGAAGCTGGGCGCCATCGCCGATCTGCGCAGGATCGCCGCCTCACGCAATTTCAGTTTCTGCATTGCTCACCGCTTCAAGCCAATCTATATCGCCCTGCTGGGCACCCGTCTGCCGGTGATAGGCGTGCACCATGCCTTTGGGGACTATCAGCGGCGGACCCGCCGGCTGTTCGCCCATGTCTACCGCAAGCGCTTGAGCTTGCTTGGCGTCTCTGATGCGGTGCGCGACGACCTGCGTCGCTGTCTGCCGAAATGGCCGGCCAGCCGGATCCAGACCCTCTACAACCGTATTGACCTCGACGCGACGCAGGCCAGCCTGCTTTCCCGGGATGAGGCGCGGCAGACCCTCGGGCTGGATTCGAACGCCTGGATCATCGGCAATGTCGGCCGCCTGCACCCGGACAAGGACCAGGCTACGCTATTGCGAGGTTTCGCCGCGGCGCTGGCGCATCTGCCTGGCAACAGCCAGCTGGCGATTCTCGGCAAGGGGCGACTGGAGAAAGACCTTCGAGAGCTGTCCCTGGAACTGGGCATTGCCGACCGTGTGCTGTTTCTCGGTCAGGTGCCCGAGGCGCGTCGCTATTTTCGCGCCTTCGATGTGTTTGCCCTGAGTTCCGATCACGAACCGTTCGGCATGGTATTGCTCGAAGCCATGGCCGCCGGCGTGCCATTGCTGGCCACCGCCTGTGGCGGGGCGAAGGAGGTGGTCGAGGGCGTGGGCATCCTGTTCCCGCTGGGTGACGCCGAGCATATGGCCCAGGGGCTGCAGCACCTGGCGGCCATGGACGATCTGCAGCGTCGTCAATGTGCCGAACTGATGCTCGACCGCTTGCGTGAACGCTTCTCGGATCGCGCCGTACGCGAGGCTTTCTGGCGTCTGCCACAAGTGACCGAACTGGCGCCGGGGGCCTGATGTTCAATCGATTTCAAGGCTGGCGCGAACGCGGTTGGACAGCCGTAGACGCTTCGGTCTATGCCCAGGCCTGGCAACGTTTTGGTGGCAGCGTGGCAACCCATCCCATGGTGGTGGAGCGCCTCGCGGCCCTGGCTGGCATCCCCGTGCGATACCTGGCCTATGAGCAGCAGGGTGAGCTCAAGGCGGCGATTCCCACCTGGGGGCGCGACCTGGCGTTGTCCAAGGACGTGCTCAAGCGCAGCGGCAAGAAAGGCCTGTTCGACCTGGGCAATGCCGAGCTGATCCTGCCGGCGGCGCCCGATGCCCTGGCACCGTTGCGTCATCGTGGACGTTACCTGTCGGCCCTCAACGAAGGACGTTTCAGTGGCTTGAAGCCACAAAAAGAACAGCTGGCCATGGCCCGCACGCCGGAAGAACTGTCGAAGAAGTTTCGCTATAACCAGCGTCGCGAGTTGCGTTTGCTGGAAGAGGCTGGTGGTGTGGTTAGGCCGGTCGAAGCGTTCTCCAGCGACGAGCTGGCCGCGATCTACTGTGATCTGTTCCTGCGTCGCTGGGGTTTTGCGGCCACCGGAGCCGAGCGCATGGGCGAAGTGATCGAATTGCTGCGCGAACTGCTCATCGGTTCGGTGATTTTGCTCAACGATGCGCCGATTGCCATTCAACTGGTGTATCGCGTCGAAGCGCCTGAATGGATCAGCGTCGAGTACATCAACGGCGGTGTCGACCCGCAGACCCGTGAGTTCAGCCCTGGCAGTGTCTTGAGCTTCCTCAATACCCAAGGGGCCTGGGAGCATGCCCGTGCCCTCGGCAAGCCGATGCGTTTCTCTTTCGGCCGGGCAGACCGGGAATATAAGGACCGTTGGTGCAACCCCGTGCCGGTGTTCAGCGTATGAACCTGCCCTTGAGTCGCAAGCAGCAATTGCTCAAGCGCCACCGTCGCAACAAGCGCGTCGTGCTGTTGCTCGCCCTCATGGTGCTGGTCCTGTCGGGTGTGCTGGTCGCCTGGTGGTTGCCATTGTTGCTCGCGGTCCTGGGCTGGATGGCCCATGAGGCATGGTTCGCCGACCATCTGTTCTATTCGCCTCGGGAGGACTATCTGTACAGCTTCCCGCCGTTCACCCAGCAGCCCAAGGTGCATCTCGATGCCGGGCGGTTGCGATTGGACGAGGGGGTGATGCTGGATGAAGGGGCGACGTTGATCCTGGCGCTACGGGTCAAGAGTACCTGGTTGGGGCGCTTCATCGATCCGGTCGTCTTATTGTCGGGCGGTGGGTATTCGGATCGGCAGACTTTCGAGCGCGGGGTCAACGGCGTGCGCTACCTCAACCTCAGTGAGCAAGGGGCCGCGCTGACCGCTGGCGAGCTGCGCTTGCGGGGGCGCTTCTGCCGCTTGTTGGGGGGGGCGACCTTATGGTCCTTCGCACCCGTGGACATGCGCCATCAAAGGGTGATGGTCATCGCCCCCCATGCCGACGATGCGGAATTGGCCGCGTACGGCTTGTACAGCCAGGCTGACGAAGCCTGGGTCGTGACGCTGACCGCTGGCGAGATAGAAGCCGAACACTATCAACGGATGGGGCTGGACCGCATCGAGGCGGCTCGGCTCAAGGGACGCCTGCGTGCCTGGGACAGCATCACGGTGCCGCGCTGGGCCGGGGTGCCGGAAACACATTGTGTGCAACTGGGATACTTCTGCCTGCAATTGGCGGCGATGCAAGCGACGCCCGGCCAGCCGCAAGGGTCGCGCGAGGCGGACCTGAGTGATACCCGGCTGTTTCGTCAGATGAACCCGTTTGCCTTGCCTGGCGATGTCGATGGGGCACCGACCTGGAACAACCTGCTGGCCGATCTGCGCGAGCTGATCCTCAAGGCTCGCCCCGACGTCATCGTGCTGCCGCATCCAACCCTGGACCCGCACCCCGATCACCTCTGCGCCCATCAGGCCGTCCTGCAAGCCCTCGAAGGCTTGGAGTGGCAGCCCGCAACGCTGCTGGGTTATGCCAACCACCTGCATGACAATGACCGCTGGCCAATGGGCAATGCAGGGGAGGGGGTCGCCTTGCCGCCGTTTTTCGATCCGGATCGGTCGATGCAGCCCCTGAGCCTGCCTCTGTCATTGAGGGGGCAGCGGGACAAGGCCATGGCGCTGGGGATGATGCACGACTTGCAACCGTCTGCGCCATTGAAGCGCCGAGTGAGGCGATTGATACAGCGCTTTATGGCGGGTAGAGTTATTCCCGTTTATGGTGAGAACGAATTTTTCCGCAAGGCGGTCAGGCGTCACGAACTTTTTTGGTTGTTGAAACCTTCTGAAGCGAAAATAAAACATAAATGACGCATAACAGGCCCTGGCGTCTTCGTCCTTAGTGAAGGTGAGTTGTTTTGATCAATCCCTGCCCGCGTATTCTTTTTATCATCCCTTACTTCGGCCGTTGGCCTTACTGGATGCCATTGTTCCTTGAGAGCTGTCGGCGTAACGCTGATATCGATTGGCTGTTATTCAGCGATTGTGGCGTGCCGGAAAATCTTCCGCCAAACGTGACGGTAGAAAGCATGACGTTTGCAGCCTATTGCCAGTTGGTTTCCCGGAAACTGGATATCGATTTCAGGCCTGCCGAGCCTTATAAATTGTGCGATATCAAGCCCGCCCTTGGTTACATCCATGTCGACCGCCTCGACGGCTATGATTTCTGGGCTTTTGGCGATATTGACCTGATATATGGCAACCTCCGGCAATACTTCACCGCTGAGCGCCTGGCCCGGTATGACCTGTTTTCAACCCATGAGCGACGTGTCGCTGGGCATTTGTGCCTGATGCGCAACACTGCACGCAAGCGTGAAGTGTTCAAGCTGATGAAGAACTGGAAAGAGCGTTTTACCGACGACGAACATCACGCCTTGGACGAGGGGGCGTTCAGCCGCATTTTCCTGTGGCGAAAGAATTTTCCCAAGCCGCTGTTTTCCCTGGTCGGAAAATTCAATCCATGGCGTCGAAGCAGCGAGTTCATCGAAGCGTTCAGTACGCCGGGCGGTTGCATAAAGTGGCACGACGGTTCGCAAGACTTCCCTCATCGCTGGTACTGGCGCGACGGCTGCCTCACCAATGATCGAGATGGGGAGCGTGCTTTTCCTTATTTTCATTTTGTTTCCTGGAAGCACAATGAATGGTCGGTATTGCCTGTCCCCGATACTGCATCGATCAAACAACTGGCGGCGACATCCTCTTGGGAGATCGATGCGACAGGTTTTCATCAGGGAAAGTTATGAGTCAGCGTTTGAAATGGATGCAGTCGAGCTGTTTTGAAATATTAAGCAACATATTTTCCTTGGTCCGATAGGAAGACGATGAAAGTTCTATTCCTGGTGCAGAAAGAACAACGGGCCATTCTTGATCGGCTTTATGAAGGTGTCGCCGCCCATTGCGAATGTGACCTGCGTTGGCTCGACAGTGGTGAACAGCGCAATCTGCGGGGCTATTTCAGGCGCCATGTGGACGTGTCGCGTTACGACCGGATCGTCTTTTTCCTGCGCTTCAAGCAGGAGATCCGCCAGGCCGGATTCATCCGTACGGTCCCCAACCTGGTGATCCTCGAACACGATGCCTACCAGAACTATATTGCGTGCAAATACACTGGAAAATTCAGTGCTCATTACCGCCGCCTGCCTTGGGCACGGGTGATCAGTTCCGGCTTCACGGTCGCCGAGCGTCTGCGCGGGGAAGGTTTCGATGCGG
Source organism: Pseudomonas sp. 7SR1 (assembly GCF_900156465.1). Taxonomy (NCBI): domain Bacteria; kingdom Pseudomonadati; phylum Pseudomonadota; class Gammaproteobacteria; order Pseudomonadales; family Pseudomonadaceae; genus Pseudomonas; species Pseudomonas sp. 7SR1. The sequence goes on along the minus strand of NZ_LT707064.1, from coordinate 991,419 downwards.
TATTCGTGCCCAAGGGCTACGATCAATCCTTGTTGCAGGATCAGGGGCGCGAGCGGGATATCGAGTTGGCTTTTGTCGGCAGCACCAACAGCGTTGCCTACAGTGGCCGCAAGGCTCTGCTGGACGAGTTGGGGCGCGTCGAGCCGCTGGTGGTGACCCGCACCAAGTCGGGCGAAGAATATTGCGAGACGCTCAATCGTATCCGCTTTTTCGTCAGCGCCGATGTGGGCATGGGGGAGTTCATGATCAAGAACTTCGAAGCCATGGCCTGTGGCTGCGTGCTGCTGGCGTTCGACCAGGGCGCCGATGAGGCCCGGGCTTTGGGCCTGCAGGACATGCAGAACGTCGTGTTGTATCGCGACATCCCGCAGCTTCAGGAAAAGCTCGCCCAGCTTCGTGCCGATCCCGCAATGGCGCAGGGTATCGCGCGCAACGGCCAGAAACTGGCGCTGGAGCAGTTCAGTTTTGCACGCATAGGCCAGAAGATTGTCGAGGCGCTGGAACCGCCGTTGCGGCCTCGTGCGCCGTTGAGCCTGCTTGAAAAACTACGCCTGAGGCTGGGCGTTTGACAGGAATCGTTCGGCTGCCCGATGCGGGGTAGCGTTTAACTAAATGGTATTTCAGGTGCAATTTTCCGAAGAGAGTGACATTACCCTGGTGGTAACCAGTTGCGGTCGGCTCGATCTGCTTAAGCGGACTCTGGAGAGCTTCGACCGTTTCAATACCGCGCCTATCCGGGAGGTCTTCATCACCGAGGATGCCGGCGATGAAGGGGTACATGAGGTCATTCCGGCGCATTGGAAAGATCACTGCACAGTTTTCGTCAACAGGCCGAAGCTGGGACAACTGGCCTCGATCGACCTGGCCTATGGGCACGTCAAGACCCCTTATATCTTTCACTGCGAGGACGACTGGGAATTCTATCGCCCGGCCTTCGTGGAAGATTCGCGTGCCATTCTCGAGCAGCGTCCCGATATTCTCCAGGTGTGGTTGCGCAACTATGTTTACGATTTGTGCGTACACAGCCCTTACATACACCTGGGGGAGCGTGAAGTCATCGCTGGAGTGGCCTGTTACCCGTTGATCTCCGACAAGCCTGAATGGCAGAGCTTTTCGCTCAATCCTGGGCTACGACGGCTGAAGGAGTATCGCTTGTGTGCCCCGTTTGCCGGCTTCGGAGGCGAAAAAGCCCTGTCGCTTCGCTATGCACAGCTGAACTTGACGGCGGTCACGCTGGAAGGAGATGCTGTTTTGCATACTGGTTTCGGGGATCACGTCGAAGTACCTGTGGAACGTCAGCGCAAGGCACGCCGCAGGCGCCGCGAGCAGATCAAGCTGGCTCTGGTTCTGTTGCTCGGAGTCTGCATTGGCTGGCTCATCAATTTTTAAATGCCCGGCAGCACGAATCCCGGAACGCGATGAAAGGTTTGCTGCTCAATGAGCATTATTAACGTCATGTGGGCGGGCGGTTCGCCGTTCGCTTCGGTACACAAAGTCCATCACCAGATCCTCTCGCAGCTTGAACCTGCGATGCCGGTCAAGACATGGTTCTTGCAGGGCGCGGGCGTGGCCTGTCAGGTCAACATGGGGCAGGCGCTGGAGTGGCGTCTCTCGTCGGCCCGTCTGAAGGGGCGACATGTCTGGCGGTTATTCAAGCCCTTGATGCGTAAGCGATTCCGACAGGCACTGCTCGACAGCGATGCTCGCGTCGTGCTGCTGGACGGTCTGGGTGTCGCCCGGACCTTGTTGCCTGTCCTTGAGGGCATGCCACACATACAGGTGGTGGTGATTTTCCACGGTGCGACGCGGATAAAAGCTGAAAGTCGTGAGCTGCTGCGTGGCTTCCCTGCTTCACGCCTGGCGCTGGTGGCGGTTTCCCAGACCCTTGCGACCGCGTTGCAGGACGCGCTAGGTCTCCCTGTGACGGTGCTGCGCAGCGCATTCGACCCGGCGGCTTTCCAGCACGCACTCATCCCGCGCCAGGAAGCCCGTATCCGCTTGGGCTTGCCTTCTGGCGGTCTGCGGGTATTTGGAGCCGTTGGACGCCTGGTGGACGACAAGGGCTTCGCCTGCCTGCTGGAGGCGTTTGCCCTTGCAGCGGCAAACCAGCCTGATTGGCGCCTGGTCATTGTCGGTGAAGGGCCGCGGCGCGAGGCGCTTCAGGCGCGGATCGCCCAACCGGATCTACGAGGGAAAGTGTTGCTGACGGGGCATCTGGATGATGTCGCAACGCTTTACAAGGCGTTTGACTGGGTGGTGATCCCCTCCCTCGAGGAAGGGCTCGGGCTGATCCTGCAAGAGGCGGTCATGGCCGGTATTCCGGTGCTCAGCAGCCAGCTGGCGGTGTTTCGCGAGCAACTGGGCGATGCGGGGCGGTACGCTCCGGCGAACGATATCAACGCCTGGAGCGAGGCACTTCTCCAGACTTCACAGGGTTCGGCAGAAGCGGTCGCGGCGGCTCAATATCAAGCGCTGGCACCTGACCAGGCTTGGCTGAGCTTCAGCCAGACCGCGCGGCAACTGGTTTCAGGCAGGCAGTAGCGCTTCTTCCAGCGCCTGCATCGGAAAGCTCTCGTTCAGGTTCTCGCGGGCAATATAACGAGCGAAATGCTGCAAATTGCGGCGCGTCAGATGCCGCGGCAAGGGCGCGCGCAAAAAGCGCATATCGGCCACATCGATCAGGCCCAGTTCGTTTTCCGGAGTGACGACGATGTTACCCAGGTGCAGCGAGCGGAAGTAGATACCGCTGGCGTGCAGCCTGCGGATCATTTCGATCAGTTGCGGAAGCGCTTGCTGCCAACTGAAATTTTCCTGATTCGATATTTGACGCAGGGTTTTTCCAGGAAGCGGCCGATACAGTACGGCGGTCATGCCGGGGCTTGGCAATTTATAGAAAGCCAGTACGTCGAGGGTCGGTATGCCAAGCTCTCGCAAGCGAGCCGCGTTTCGGATGAACCGTACCGAATAAGGCCGTAGAAGAGCCGAAGAAAAAAGCCGCTTGCGGCGAAATAACTTAAGGATGTTGCCATCCTGCAACAGATAGACTTTTGGGCCGGAGCTGTCGGCCTCCAGAATGCTGGCGCCTTCAATCAGTTGATTCAAAGCGGCTTGGGGAAGCCGTGTGGATTGCATCGTAGGGAAACCTTGTTGAAAGGGCCGGTACCTTGGCGGGCCATGATGCCCAAAAGTTTTTGTTTTAACCATGCCTGTTTGGCAGGTGAACCATTTAGGAGCGAAGATGCAAGCAACACGTTGGGCGCAGCGATGGATGGCCTTTGGCTTGTTCTGGTTTCTGCTGGCAATCGCCCTGGCACCAAGCAATAAAGTTTATCAACAGGGCCTTGTTATCTTTGTCTGGTTGCCGGCAATTCTGTTTGCCTGGCCGGCGCGTCAGCGGTTGGCAGAACTGTGGCGTGCCCAGCGTGTCATCTACACCGCGCTGCTGGCACTGGCAGTCTGGTCGCTGATTACCCTGTGCTGGGCCGATGCACCGGAGCCGGCGCGTGAGGCCAAGCGGTTGCTCTACATCCTGGTGTTCCTGTTGTCCTTTGCCATCCTGGCCGATGGCCAGCCCGAGCGAGTCATCCGCATCATGCAATGGGGGGGAGTGGGGCTTGCCCTGACGGCCTTGATGGCGATCGTTCATTTCTACGGCGTTGAAAACAATCCCTGGGTAGCCCGCCTGGAAGGACTGGGCGAGTTGTCCCATCCAATCCTTGGCGGCTACGTGATTGGCCTGGCGGCGATCTGGCTGTTGCACTGGGTGCCTCGTTCCATCGGCCTGCAGGTTGTTTGGGCGGTGGCCCTGGCACTGTTGGGCGTATTCGTCGTGATGAGCCAGAGCCGTGGCGCGGCGCTGGCCTTGCTGCTCAGCGTCCTGGCCATGCCCATCTACTGCCGCGACCAGCGTAGCCGTGTGATCGCAGCCACCGCCCTGGTGCTGGCGATGCTGACCTTCTGGCTGCTCGAGCCGCTGGTCCTGGCGCGTGGTGCTTCCTACCGGCCCGAGATCTTCATGTCGAGCCTGCACATGATTGCCGAGCACCCGTGGGGTGGCCTGGGACTGGCGGCAGACTACCGGATCCCCGTTGGCCGTATTTCCTTTGACCACGCACACAACCTGTTCAGCCATGTCGCCATCCAGCTTGGATTGCCGGGGCTGGCGCTGTGGTGCATTGCCTGGTTCGCCGTGCTGCGCGAAGCCTGGCGCGCACGGGAAAGCCTGCTGGGACGGGGTGTGCTCGGCATGTGGATATTTTCGTTCCTGGCGATGCAGTTCGATGCCGCAAGCCTGACCGGAACGCCGCGCGCCGAGTGGTTCATCAGCTGGCTGCCGATCGGTTTGGCCGGTGTTTTGACCTGGGCGCGGGTCAAGCCGGGTGGCTGTGATAAAATTCCGTGTTCTTCCTAACCAGTGAGCTCTACGATGAGTGATGCACCGCCCAAAGCGGAACAGGACTCCAGCCTGAAAATCTATTTTCGGCTGCTGGGATACGTCAAACCCTACGTGGGCATCTTTTTGCTGAGTATCGTGGGTTTCGTGATATTTGCTTCCACCCAGCCCATGCTGGCCGGGATCCTCAAATATTTCGTCGATGGCTTGAGCAACCCCGATGCGGTGCTCTTTCCCAACGTGGCCTACCTCAAGGACTTGAAGCTGCTGATGGCGGTGCCGCTGCTGATCATCCTGATCGCCGCCTGGCAGGGCCTGGGGTCGTTTCTGGGCAACTATTACCTGGCCAGGGTTTCCCTGGGGCTGGTCCATGACCTGCGGGTCGAGCTGTTCAACAAGCTGCTGGTGCTGCCCAACCGCTATTTCGATACCCACAATTCGGGGCACCTGATTTCCCGCATCACCTTTAACGTGACCATGGTCACCGGTGCTGCCACCGATGCCATCAAGGTGGTGATCCGCGAAGGCCTCACCGTGGTGTTCCTCTTCGTTTACCTGGTCTGGATGAACTGGAAACTGACCTTGGTGATGCTGGCGATCCTGCCGTTGATCGCATTCATGGTCGGCAATACCAGCAAGAAATTCCGCAAGCAGAGCAAGAAAATCCAGGTGGCCATGGGCGACGTCACGCACGTGGCGTCCGAGACCATCCAGGGCTATCGCGTCGTGCGCAGCTTTGGCGGCGAAGCCTACGAAGAACAGCGTTTTGCCCGGGCCAGCCAGGGCAATACCGAAAAACAGCTGCGCATGACGCGTACGGGCGCTGTCTATACGCCAATGTTGCAACTGGTGATCTACACCGCCATGGCGGCCCTGATGTTCCTGGTGCTGTTCCTGCGGGGGGATGCCACGGCCGGTGATCTGGTGGCCTACATCACGGCCGCGGGCCTGCTGCCCAAGCCGATCCGCCAGCTTTCGGAAGTCAGTTCCACCATCCAGAGAGGCGTGGCCGGTGCGGAAAGCATCTTCGAGCAACTGGATGTCGCGCCGGAAATCGACAACGGTACGGTCGAGCAGGAACGCGTCAGCGGCCGTCTCGATGTGCGCAACCTGAGTTTCACCTACCCCGGTGCCGACCGCGAGGTCCTCAAGGACATCAGCTTCACGGCAGCGCCTGGGCAGATGATAGCCCTGGTGGGGCGTTCGGGCAGTGGCAAGTCGACCCTGGCGAGCCTCATCCCGCGCTTCTATCACCATGAAGTCGGCCAGATCCTGCTCGATGATGTGGAAATCGAGGACTATCGCCTGCGCAACCTGCGCCGGCATGTCGCCCAGGTGACCCAGCACGTCACGCTGTTCAACGACACCGTGGCCAACAATATCGCCTATGGCGACCTGGCCGGCGCGCCACGGGCCGATATCGAGAAAGCTGCCCGTGATGCCTACGCCATGGATTTCATCGAGCAGTTGCCCAAGGGGCTGGATACCGAAGTGGGTGAGAACGGCGTGCTGCTGTCCGGTGGCCAGCGTCAGCGCCTGGCCATTGCCCGGGCACTGTTGAAGAATGCGCCGTTGCTGATTCTCGACGAGGCCACCTCGGCACTGGATACCGAGTCCGAGCGGCATATCCAGGCGGCCTTGGACCAAGTGATGAAAGGTCGCACCACCCTGGTCATTGCCCACCGCCTGTCGACTATCGAGAAAGCCGATCTGATCCTGGTCATGGACCAGGGGCGTATCGTCGAGCGCGGCACCCACGGCGAACTGCTTGCCCAGAACGGCTACTACGCACGCCTGCACGCCATGGGCCTGGATGCGCCAGCCCAGGACATCGCCTGATACAGCGTGATACCTGCGGGAGCATCCGAGCTCCCGCGGGCATTTGTATCCAATGGGTTACCTGTGTGAACCAACCCGCCATAAATCCGCGCGCCGCGTTTGATAACGTCCTGGCTACAGGACTTTTCCTGAACGACCTTCACTGATCGATGAGACGATCCCCTTCGCGCGGGTACTCCAATGCTGCAACGTTATCTCTGGAAACTGTTGCCCAAGTCGCAACGCTCCTTTCTGTTGGGCCGCCTGTCGATTGTCGATCGGCAAGCCGTCAACAAATCATTGTCGGCCAACTGCCGCTTCCCCGAAGCCTTCGCCCAGCGCGCCTGCCTGTTCATCCATGTTCCCAAATGCGCCGGCAGCAGTGTCTGCGTGGGCATGTTCGATGGTTTCAGCCCCGGGCATCTACCGCTGTACTGGTACGAGGAGCAGTTTGCGGAGCAATACGCCGCCAGCTTCAAGTTCGCTTTTGTCCGTGATCCTCTGGAGCGTGCCTATTGCGCCTATGCTTTCCTGCGCGGCAATCAGCTGGGGCCGCGGGACCAAAGGGCGCAAGCGCTGGTGAGGCATTACCGTGACTTCGACGATTTCGTCGCCCGCTGGCTGCATCCGGAGAATGTCGCGCGTCAGTTGCATTTCGCCCCACAGACTGAATTTCTCACCGATTCCCTCGGTCACCTGGCGATGGACTTCATCGGTTATCAGGAACATATGGGTCGAGATTTTCGGCGGGTATGCGAGCATCTGGGCCTTGCCGCTACACTGCCTCATGTGAACCGCACCGCGCAGCGTACCTCGATGCCGGTCCGGGAAATCTGTTCGGTGCGTACCCGCCGGCTGGTTCGGCGGGTTTACCAGCGCGACTACGAGATGCTCGGCTATGAATGAGACGTCAAAGGTATCGATGCAACAGGTGCAGATCCGCCCCTACGCGCCGGCGCTTACCCCCGGTGACCGGGCCGCGCTCAAGTCCCAGCGGCCGCGTTGTATCTGGCTGACCGGTTTGTCGGGAGCCGGCAAGTCGACGCTGGCCAATGCCCTGGAGGTGCAGCTCAACCAGCAGGGGTTGCACACCTGTCTGCTCGACGGCGACAACCTGCGCCAAGGGTTGTGCCGCGACCTGGGGATGGATGACGCGGCCCGCAGCGAGAATGTCCGGCGCATTGCCGAGGTTGCGCGGTTGATGGTGGACGCCGGCCTGATCGTCATCGTCGCGGCGATCTCTCCGTTTCGCAATGATCGGGATGCGGCCCGGCGGTTATTTCCTGAAAAAACGTTTCTGGAAGTGTATGTAAGCACGCCTTTCGAGATCTGCGCCCAGCGTGATCCCAAGGGGTTGTATCGCGAGGCTTGCGCCGGGCGGATCAAGAATTTCACCGGTCTGGACAGCCCCTACGAAGCGCCGCTGGCGCCCGAATGCGAAATCAATACTTGCGAGGTCGAGCTGTCCCAGGCATGTGACCGGCTGGCGGCATTGCTGAAACAGGAATAATGGCGCGGCTTCCCACCGCCATGGACGAGCCTTCGCCCACCCTGTGCTAATATCGCCGCCCTGTTCATTTTGTATGTGGGATGCTCCATGAAGTTGTCGATGCCGCGATTCGATCAAGCCCCTGTCCTGGTGGTCGGCGATGTCATGCTCGACCGCTATTGGCATGGCGGTACCTCACGGATTTCCCCTGAGGCGCCGGTGCCGGTGGTCAAGGTCGAACACATCGAGGATCGTCCCGGTGGCGCGGCCAACGTCGCGTTGAACATTGCCGCCCTCGGCGCGCCGGCCTCCCTGATCGGCGTCACCGGCGACGACGAGGCCGCCGACAGTCTGTCCAACAGCCTCAGGGGCGCTGGCGTGCGGGCACGATTCCAGCGCATCGCGCACCAGCCGACCATCGTCAAGCTGCGGGTCATGAGCCGTCACCAGCAACTGCTGCGGATCGATTTCGAAGAACCGTTCGCCACCGATCCCCTGGCCCTTGGAGCCGAGGTCGACCAGATGCTCGAAGGCATCAAGGTCCTGGTATTGTCGGACTATGGCAAGGGCGCGTTGAAGAATCATCAGGTGTTGATCCAGGCCGCGCGTGCCCGTGGCATCCCGGTGCTGGCCGATCCCAAGGGCAAGGATTTTTCCATTTACCGTGGCGCGAGCCTGATCACGCCGAACCTCAGCGAGTTCGAAACCATCGTCGGCGGTTGTGCCGACGAGCATGAACTGGTGAGCAAAGGCGCCCGGTTGATGCAGGACCTCGATCTGGGGGCCCTGCTGGTGACCCGCGGCGAGCACGGCATGACCCTGCTGCGTCCCGACCACCCGGCGTTGCACCTGCCAGCCCGCGCCCGTGAAGTCTTCGACGTGACCGGTGCCGGTGATACGGTGATTTCCACCCTGGCCGCGGCGATTGCCGCTGGGGAGGAATTGCCGCACGCGGTGGCCCTGGCGAATCTGGCGGCAGGCATCGTGGTTGGCAAGCTCGGTACGGCTGCCATCAGCGCCCCGGAACTTCGTCGTGCGATCCAGCGTGAAGAAGGTTCCGAGCGCGGTGTGCTGGGGCTGGAGCAGTTGCTGCTGGCCGTTGACGATGCCCGTGCCCACAACGAGAAGATCGTGTTCACCAATGGCTGCTTCGACATCCTGCATGCCGGCCATGTGACCTATCTCGAGCAGGCCAGGGCACAGGGCGATCGCCTGATCGTTGCGGTCAACGACGACGCTTCCGTGAGCCGTCTCAAGGGGCCGGGTCGGCCGATCAACAGCGTCGACCGGCGCATGGCCGTCCTGGCCGGCCTGGGCGCGGTGGACTGGGTGATCAGCTTCAGCGAAGGCACCCCGGAAAACCTGCTGCGCCAAGTCAAGCCGGACGTGCTGGTAAAGGGCGGCGACTACGGGATCGACCAGGTCGTGGGTGCGGACATCGTCACCGCCTATGGCGGTACCGTGAAGGTGCTCGGGCTGGTGGAAAACAGCTCGACGACAGCGATTGTGGAGAAGATCCGCAATAACTGAGTCCGGCGATTGCGACTCAATGAAGGCGAAGAGCCTTTGTGGCGAGGGAGTCTAGCGATACGTCCCCTCGGCACAGGTCCGGCTTGACTGGTCGCTCTTCGTCCTAACGAGCCACCTTGCGCGGAACGATTTTCTTGAGCAACTGCCGGGCCTTGCCCTTGAGCCGGGTCAGGCCCGACTCCTTGCCCGGAGGCGTCAGCCCTTGCTGGCGCAACCAATCCTTCCAGCGAATCCGCTCCTCCCGCACCAGCCAGCCATCCTGCTTTGCGAAGCTTTCCGCCAGATACAACCCACGGGTGCTGGCCGGGTAGAGCTGGTCCTTTTTCAGGGTGTACAGCTCGGGCAAGGGTTGGCCGTCGTGCAGCGGCATCAGGTAGAGGTCGGGCCGTTTGCGATCAAGCGTGGCCACCAATTGGTCACCCTCGAGGCGCTCATCCACATGAAACAGGCTCAGGGACTTGGCTTCCCGGGGCACATCCAGGCGCAAATCGTAGATCAGTTGCAAGGATGCCGTCGGCAGATGCACATAGGCTCTTGGTCGCTCGATCAGCTGCAGGTTGGCACTGCGCACCGGGCGGGCCGAGCCGGACAGCGGTGCCAGGCGAAACGGCAAGGCTTCGCGATAATGCAGGGCAGCGGCGTAAGGGGCCGGCAGCCAGGTATCGTTGAAGCGTCCGCCGAGCCAGCCTTCGGGGGTTTCCAGCAGGCATTCCTCGGCGATTTCCTGGATGGCGGTCAGTAGCGGCAGGTTCAGTTCATGGGCCGGGACGTAGCCGGAAATCAGCTTGAGCACCACGTCGCCGCGATCCTGCCGCCGCTGGCGCACCAGCACCCAGTAGTCGCGGTTCTGCCAATGCAGGGTCAGGCGCACCGAGACCCCCAGGTTGGCCAGCTCCAGGGAAAAGCGTTCGGCATCGGCCACCGTCACCGGCCGACGGCGTTGCAGGGTCTGGGCGAAGTTCAGCGGCATTCCCACGCTCTGGTAGGTCAGGCCTTCGGGAGTCGCTTCGACATACAGGGGCAGGGTCTTGAAGTTGCTGGGGTTCTTTCTGATGAGCGTACGCGGCATGTCGACTCCTTCTTCATGCCGCGCATGCGGCGTCAGTCTTTACGCAGGACCTTGGCAACGGTCGCGACGTTATGGGCGAGGTGCAGCGGATTGATGGTGCCGACAATAGCACTGGCAACCCCGGGATGTTCAAACAACAGTTCGAAGCTGGCACGGACCGGGTCCACCCCGGGGGTCAGGCAGACATGGCCGCTGGCCAGGGCTTTCTTCACCAGGATCGCTTTGCCGTGTTCGGCTGCGTAGTCAATGACAGCCTTCTCGCTTCGTTCGTTCAGATTGTAGGTGACCATTGCGCAATCGCCTTGCTCCAGGGCCTTCAAGCCGCCATCGACGGTTTTACCGGAGAAACCGAAGCCACCGATCTTGCCCTCGCCCTTGAGCGCCGCCAGGGTTGGATAGACCTCGCTGTCGTTGAGGATCGCCAGGTCGTTGCCGTCGGAGTGCACCAGGACCAGGTCGATATAGTCGGTCTCCAGGCGCTTGAGGCTGCGCTCCACTGAAAGGCGGGTGTGGGCGGCGCTGAAGTCATGGCGTGACTGGCCGTCGCTGAATTCTTCCCCGACCTTGCTGACGATCACCCACTCCTGGCGTTGCCCACGCAACAACGGACCGAGGCGTTCTTCGCTGCGGCCATAGGCCGGTGCGGTGTCGATCAGGTTGATGCCCAGGTCGCGTGCCAGCCTGAGCAGCATCCGCGCTTCGTCGTCATCCGGGATCCGAAAGCCGTTGGGGTATTTGACGCCCTGGTCGCGCCCGAGCTTGACGGTACCCAGGCCCACGGGGGAAACCAGCGGGCCGCCATTGCCCAGTGGGCGAAGAAAATCGTGCAGGGTCGGCTGGCTCATGGCAGCAGTTGCTCCCAGGCAGGCACAGCCATGGGCGGTTTCGGCAAGTCGGGCAGGGGGGCCGGATGGCTTGGCACGATGCCGTCGCGTTGCAGTGCCGTGATTACCCGGTCGGCAAAATCCGGAGCCAGGGCCAGCTTGGTCGGCCAACCCACCAATAGACGATCCCGCTCGGCCAGGAAGGCGTTATCCGGACGGGTCAGGCCCGACTGCAAGGGTTCGGCGCGATCCACTCGCAGGGTGGCCCATTGCGCGGAGCTCAGATCGATCCAGGGCAGCAACTGACCGAGTTCCTTCTGGGCGGTAGCGATCTGCGCGGCGGGATCGCGGGCAACGCCATCGGCTTCGGCGATGTCGCCACCCAGGTACCAGACCCACTGGCCATCGGCGGCCGGGTGAGTGGTCACCGTGATGCGCGGCTTCGGTCCGCCTCCCAGGCAATGGGCGTAGAGCGGCTTGAGGGAAGGGCCTTTGACCAGGACCATGTGCAGCGGCCGGCGCTGCATGGCTGGCTGGTCGAGGCCCAGGGCGGCGAGCAGGTCGGCGGTGCCGGCCCCGGCGCTTAAGACGATGCGTTGGGCGCGGATCTCGCGACCGTCCACCTTGAGGCCCAGCAGTTCGTCATTCTCGCGCAGCGGCTCAATGAGTTGTCCGGCAAGCAGACCGTCGCCAGCCAGTTCCGCCAGGCGCGCGATCAGGCTGGGGACATCCACCACCAGTTCGGCCAGACGATAGACCTTGCCCTTGAAGCGCTTGTCCTGCAGGGCTGCGGGCAGTTGTTCGCCCTTGACCTGATCGACGCGACCGCGCACGGCCTTGCTGGCGAAAAAGCTGGTGAGGTTGCCGGCCAGGGTGCCGGGCGACCACAGGTAGTGGGCTTCGGACAGCAGGCGAACGCCGGACAGGTCCAGCTCGCCGTCGCCGGCCAGCGCTTCGCGCCAGCGGCGCGGCATGTCGGCGATGGCTTCCGAGGCGCCGGTCAGTGCGCCATGCAGCGCGTACTTGGCGCCGCCATGGATGATGCCCTGGGATTTGACGCTCTGCCCGCCACCCAGGCTGGCGCTTTCCACCAGCACGGTCGAATAACCCTGGCGACGCAGGCGCGCATTCAGCCAGAGGCCGGCGACTCCGGCGCCGACAATCAGGACGTCGGTGGAAATAACGGATGGCATGCAGCGACCTCTGTGTTCAAGACGAGGGCGCAGTATACAGACTCGATGAGAAGCGTCTGATCTGCGATTCAAGTTCGGTCCGATTGCGGCAAGGGAATTTATCTCCGCTGGGCTGTGTAGCCACCTCATCACCTGACAGCACGGCAGCATGTCAGTTGTCTTGAAAAGGGGGCGCTGCGACGAATCGATAAAGCCCCTCGCCACAAGGTATTCCAGTCAATGACCGGTGTGCTTCAGTGGCCGGCCGTCTTGGAGAACAGCTGGATCACCACCACCCCAAGCACAATCAACGCCATCCCCAGCATCGCCGGCACGTCCAGCTTCTGCCCGTAGATGAACAAGGCCGCCACGCTGACCATGACAATGCCCAGTCCGGCCCAGACCGCATAGGCCACGCCCACCGGGACAGTGCGCACCACCAGGGTCAGCATCCAGAACGCGGTGGCGTAACCGACGATGACCAGTAGCAAGGGCAAGGGCGTGCTCAAGCCTTTGATCGCTTTCATGGAGACGGTGGCAATCACTTCGGCGCAGATGGCGATGGCCAGGTAGTAGTAAGCGTTCATGAGCGATTCCTCTTGGCTGTTGCGACTTTCGATGGCGCCATTCTAGTGAGCGTTCAGATGCGGTAAAGTCATTACCTATCTGATATAGAGATAGGTTGGGTCATGAACGTGCAGTGGAATCTGGAGCAGCTGCGGCTGTTTGTCGGTGTTGCCGAAAAGCGTTCGTTCTCCGCCGTGGCCCGGGACCAACGCAAGGCCCAGTCGGCCATCAGCAGCGCCATTGCCTTGCTGGAAGCCGATCTGGGAGTGAACCTGTTCGAGCGCAGCAGTGGCCGTCAGCCCAGGCTCACTGAAGCCGGCGAAGCCTTGCTGGAAGAGGCGCGGGAGGTGCTGCGCCAGTGCGAACGCCTCAATGGGCGGGCCCAGGCCTTGATGCGAGGACAGGAAGCACGGCTGCGGCTGGCCCAGGACGAGGCCATGCCCTATCAGCCGGTGATCGACAGCCTGACCGCCCTGGCCGAGCGCTTCCCCACCCTCGAGGTGCAACTGGCCAGCGCTGCCCAGGGAGATGTAGCGCGCAAGCTGGTGGAGCGCCACGCCGACCTCGGACTGCTGTTCTATCACGAGCAGATCCCTGCGGCACTGGAGCGCCGGGTCCTGGGCAGCGTCGAGATGGTGACGGTGTGCGGACGCGAACATCCCATGGCCACGCAGGAATACGTGACTTGCCTGGAAATGGCCCGTCATCGCCAGTTGCTGATGGCGACCCAGTCCAGTGTCTACCCCGGCAGTGAGCAGGCCAGCCCGCAAGTCTGGCGCGCCGACAGCTTCTATGTCCTGGCCGAATGGCTCAGGTGTGGCCTGGGTTGGGCCTGGCTGCCACGGCATGTGGTGCAGTACCCGGCCTATCAGGGGCAGATGATCGAGCTCAACAGCGAATGGACCCCGCCAGCGCTGGTGGTGGAACTGGTCTGGCGGCGCGACGAGCCCCTGGGCCCGGCCGCGCGCTGGTTGGCGGAACGTTTTGCCGTGCAGCTGCAGGCGATTGGCTGAAAACCCGATAAACTCCGCCGCCATGAACAGAACTCTCTATAGCGCATTGTTTTATCTGGGGCTGCCACTGGTAGCGATTCGGTTGTGGTTGCGGGCACGCAAGGCGCCGGCTTATGCCCGGCGTATTGGCGAGCGTTTTTCCTGGCGCCTGCCGACCCTGGTGCCGGGAGGTATCTGGGTGCATGCGGTGTCGGTGGGCGAAAGCATTGCCGCCGCGCCGATGATCCGGGCCCTGCTGCAACGTTATCCACAGCTTCCGATCACCGTCACCTGCATGACGCCCACCGGTTCGGAGCGGATCCAGGCCTTGTTCGCCAACGAGCCGCGCATCCAGCATTGCTACCTGCCCTACGACCTGCCCTGCGCCGCGAAGCGCTTTCTCGATCGGGTGCGTCCGAAGCTGGCGGTGATCATGGAAACCGAGCTGTGGCCCAATCACATCCATCAATGCGCCAGGCGCGGCATTCCCGTGGCCTTGGCCAATGCCCGGTTGTCGGAACGTTCGGCGCGGGGGTACGCACGGTTTCCCCGGCTCACCCGTCCGATGCTGGCCGAGATGAGCCTGTTCGCCGTCCAGACCGAAGCCGAGGCCGAGCGTTTTCGCCAGTTGGGCGCCCGGGCCGAAACCGTCGAGGTGACCGGATCCATCAAGTTCGACCTGACGATCGATCCGCAACTGCTGGAAAGTGCCAGCGTCTTGCGGCATCAATGGCAAGCGACAGAGCGCGCAGTCTGGATCGCCGCGAGCACCCATGAGGGCGAAGACGAGGTGGTGCTGGCCGCCCACCGCCAGTTGCTCGACAGTTATCCCGATGCGCTGCTGATCCTGGTGCCGCGTCATCCCGAGCGTTTCGACTCGGTGTACCGGCTCTGTGAGCGCGAAGGCTTCGCCACGGTCCGGCGTTCCAGCGGGCAGCCTGTGACCGCCCAGGCTTCGGTGCTGCTGGGCGATACCATGGGCGAACTGTTGTTTCTCTACGCGTTGGCCGACAGCGCCTTTGTCGGCGGCAGCCTGGTGCCCAACGGTGGGCACAATCTGCTGGAACCGGCGGCCCTGGCCAAGCCGGTTCTGAGTGGACCGCACTTGTTCAATTTCCTCGAAATCGCCGCCCAGCTGCGAGCCGCCGGGGCATTGCAGGAAGTCGACGATGCCGAGAGCCTGGCCTTGGCGGTGCAGCGATTGTTCGAACTGCCCCGGGATGCCCAGCGCATGGCCGAGGCTGGCCTGAAGGTGATGCGCACCAATCAGGGGGCGCTGCAGCGTTTGCTGGACGGATTGGGGCGGTTGATCGCGGGACGGTGATGATTGCTGTGTGGCAAGAGAAAATATCTGTGGCGAGGGGATAAATCTCCTCGCCACAGGGGTAGCTGCCGCGAGATCCGTGGGCTACTGCGCCGGCCGTGAGCGCAGTTGCTCCGCCGCGGCCTGCGCCAGGTCCGGTGGCAGGAAATCCTTGTCCGGGTTGTAATCAGGCTTGAGGTAGCGCGACAGGTCCTGCAGGTCGGCCGGGCTCAGGGTGCCGGCGGCCTGCTTGAGGCGCAGGTTGTCGAGAATGTAGTCGTAGCGGGCGTTGTTGTAGTTGCGCACCGAGGTGTACAGCTGGCGCTGGGCATCCAGCACATCGACGATATTGCGGGTGCCCACCTGGTAACCGATCTCCGTGGCCTCCACCGCGCTCTGGTTGGAAATGATCGACTGGCGCCGTGCCTGGACCTGTTCCACGTCGGTGTTCACCGCGCGATGCAGGTTACGGGTGTTTTCCACCACCTGCCGGCGCAGGCCTTCGCGCTGCTGCTCGGTCTGGGTCAACTGCGAGTAGGACTCGCGGACCTGGGAGGTGGTCAACCCGCCGCTGTAGATCGGAATGTTCAACTGCAGGGCCAGGGTGCGCTGCTCGACATCGCCCCCGTATGGACGGCCAATCGCGTTCGGGTTGCTGAACCCCAGCGCGTCGTTGTCACCTTTCTCATACCTCGCCACGGCATCGAGGGTCGGGGCGTGGCCGGCCTTGCGCTGGCGCAGGGTGTCTTCGGCCGCCGTGACGGCGTAGTTGCTGGCCAGCAGGTTGAGGTTCTGCCGGGCGGCGGTGTCCACCCAGGCCTTGGCATCGTTCGGCGCCGGCGGCAGGATCGGTAGTGTGTGGACGATGCCCTGGATCGAGTTGTACTGGCGGTTGGTCAAGGTGATCAGGGCTTCGAAGGCATCCTCGACCTGGCGTTGGGCGAGGATCCGGTTGGCCCGCGCGGTGTCGTAGCTGGCCTGGGATTGCAGCACGTCGGTCTTGTCCGACAGGCCCACGTCGAAGCGCTCGTTGGATTGGTCGAGCTGGCGCTTGAACGCGGCTTCTTCAGCCTTGGTCGACGCCAGGTTGTCCTGACTGCGCAGCACATTGAAGTAACTCTCGGCGCTTTGCAGGATCAGGTTCTGTTCGGTGGCCGACAGTTGCAGTGCCGCCTGCTCGTTCACCGACTTGGCAGCCTGGAATTGAAACCAGCGGTCGGCACGGAACAGCGGTTGGGACAATGTGGCCTGGTATGAACGCGCACTGCGGTTGGCAATGGCGGCAGGCTCATCGATGTCGGTGCGCACGTTGGCCACCTCGGCCCCGCCGGAAAGGTTGGGCAGCAATCCGGCGCGGGCCTGGGGCACCACTTCCTTCTGGGCGCCGTACTGGGCGCGGGCAGCGGCCAGGTCGGCGTTGTTGTCCACCGCTTCCTGGTACACGCTCACCAGGTCGGTTCTGGTCGATAAGGGCGCTTCGGCAGCCCAAGCCATTCCATTGGACGCACAAGACACGGCAAGGGCCAGTGAGAGTTTGCGCAGCATGAGACGATCCCTAGACGAATGAGTGCGCACGAAGGCGCGGCGTAGCGAGTGTAGTTGCGCCGGGGCATGGCAACAATCCTGTATATGCGCCATTCATCAAGCCTTTTACCGTAGCCATGGCGTTCTGTAGTGGTTGTGTCTAGACTGGCCGGGTTCTTGTCGGGGTGCCTTGCTTTGAGGCTGAGATCGAATAATTTCGGATCCCGTTGAACCTGATCAGGTTAACGCCTGCGTAGGGAACAAGATTTCTCGTCACCCGGCGAGTCCTCTTGTGCTTCGTCCGGGATGTTGTTCGACAATCGACTTTCGATCTTCGAGCATCCTCGAGCAGCAAGCACAGCATCCGCACGATCGTGCAGGGGTGCGTCCATTCGCTACAGGTTCGCTCCGACAAAAATCCACTGCCTGGATGTGTGTCTGGAGAGCCCGTGATGACGACAAAATCAAAAAACGCGACCAACCTCAGTGATTCGGCCCAGGTCGATCAGCAATCGGTTCAGCCCTTTACCCGCTCGCAAAAAATCTATGTCCAGGGCAGCCGCCCGGACATCCGCGTGCCCATGCGCGAGATCAGCCTCGACGTGACCCCCACCGACTTCGGTGGCGAGATCAACGCGCCGGTGACGGTCTATGACACCTCGGGCCCCTACACCGACCCGAACGTGATCATCGACGTACGCAAAGGCCTGGCCGATGTACGCTCGCCCTGGATCGAGGCGCGGGGCGACACCGAACGCCTGGCAGGTCTGAGTTCCAGCTTCGGCAAGGAACGCCTGGCCGACCCCGAGCTGACCAAGCTGCGCTTCGCCCACGTGAACAATCCGCGTCGCGCCAAGCCGGGGGCCAACGTCAGCCAGATGCACTATGCGCGCAAAGGCATCATCACCGCCGAGATGGAATACGTCGCCATCCGCGAGAACATGAAGCTGGAAGTGGCTCGTGCCGCTGGCCTGCTGGATCAACAGCACGCCGGCCACAGCTTCGGCGCCAGCATCCCCAAGGTCATCACCCCCGAATTCGTCCGCGATGAAATCGCCCGTGGCCGCGCGATCATTCCGGCCAACATCAACCACACCGAACTGGAGCCGATGATCATCGGCCGCAACTTCCTGGTGAAGATCAACGGCAACATCGGCAACAGCGCGCTGGGGTCGTCCATCGAAGAAGAAGTGGCCAAGCTGACCTGGGGCATCCGCTGGGGTTCGGACACGGTCATGGACCTGTCCACCGGCAAGCACATCCATGAAACCCGTGAGTGGATCATTCGCAACTCGCCGGTCCCGATCGGTACCGTACCGATCTACCAGGCCCTGGAAAAAGTCGGTGGAGTGGCCGAAGACCTGACCTGGGAGCTGTTTCGCGACACGCTGATCGAACAGGCCGAACAGGGTGTCGACTATTTCACCATCCATGCCGGCGTGCTGCTGCGCTATGTGCCGATGACTGCCAAGCGCGTCACCGGGATCGTCAGCCGTGGCGGTTCGATCATGGCCAAGTGGTGCCTGGCGCACCACAAGGAAAACTTCCTCTACACCCACTTCGAAGACATCTGCGAAATCATGAAGGCCTACGACGTCAGCTTCTCGCTGGGCGATGGCCTGCGTCCGGGCTCGATTGCCGACGCCAACGACGAAGCGCAGTTCGGTGAGCTGGAAACCCTGGGCGAGCTGACCAAGATCGCCTGGAAGCACGACGTGCAATGCATGATCGAAGGCCCTGGCCACGTGCCGATGCAGTTGATCAAGGAGAACATGGACAAGCAGCTGGAGTGCTGCGACGAGGCGCCGTTCTATACCCTCGGCCCGCTGACCACCGACATCGCGCCGGGCTACGACCACATCACCTCCGGTATCGGTGCGGCGATGATCGGCTGGTTCGGCTGTGCCATGCTCTGCTATGTGACCCCCAAGGAGCACCTGGGGCTGCCGAACAAGGATGACGTGAAGACCGGGATCATCACCTACAAGATCGCCGCCCATGCGGCCGACCTGGCCAAGGGGCATCCTGGTGCGCAGATCCGCGACAATGCCCTGAGCAAGGCCCGTTTCGAGTTCCGCTGGGAAGACCAGTTCAACCTCGGCCTGGACCCGGACACCGCCCGTTCGTACCACGATGAAACCCTGCCGAAGGACTCGGCCAAGGTGGCGCATTTCTGCTCGATGTGCGGGCCGAAATTCTGCTCGATGAAAATCACCCAGGAAGTACGCGAATACGCCGCCAACCAGCGCATCGAAGCGGTGGACGTCGACGTCGCCCAGGGAATGGCGGAGCAGGCCGAGCGGTTCAAGCAGGAAGGCAGTCAGCTTTACAAGAAAGTGTGATGTGAGCCGAGGGGGCGGTGTTTTCACTGCCCTCATCGCGAGCAAACTGAACTGGCCTAATGATTTTGGACACCTCAATCGGGCGCTATGATAGCGCCCAAATCTGAGGTGTTTGGCTATGCGTAAATCCTATTCGAGAGAGTTCAAACTCAAGGCCGCCAGCATGGTGCTGGACGAGGGGCAATCGGTACCTGAGGTCTGTGTCGGTTTGGATATTGGCCCTACAGCCTTGCGCCGTTGGGTCGATCAGGTTCGTCAGGAACGCCAAGGTTCAACGCCGGCAGGGGCCAAAGCGATTACCGCCGATCAACGTGAGATCCAGGAGCTCAAAGCGTTGCTGCGGCAAAAGGATCGGGATATCGAAATCCTAAAAAAGGCCAGTGCTCTCCTGCTTTTGGACGCCAAAGATCACTCTCGTTGATCTGTGAGCTGGGCGAGCAATACGGCGTCAATGAGTGCTGTCGGGTGCTTGGCATCAACCGCAGCAGCTTTTACGCCTGGCGTCAGCGCCAAGACAAAGTGAATCCTCGGCGAGAAAAGCTCAAGGCCGTGCTGGTCAAGCATCACAAGGCGTCGAGAGAGTCGGCGGGGGCCCGCACCTTGGCCAAGCAGTTGCAAGCCAGCGGACACAGTGTCGGGCGGTTTATGGCTCGCAGTTTGATGCGAGAGGCAGGCATTGTCAGTCGTCAGCGCAGGCGTCATAAGTACAAGTCACCAGGGGTGGAAGCGCTGGTGGCGCCACACATACTCAAGCGCAAGTTTGATGTGACGGCGGTTAATCAGGTGTGGTGTGGAGACGTGACGTACATCAAGGTGGGCAAGCGATGGCTGTACTTCGCGGCGGTTCTGGATTTGTATGCTCGCCGGGTGGTGGGTTGGGCGTTTTCGATGATCTCCGATGCCACGTTGACCTGCGAAGCTCTACGAATGGCGGTTGAAGTGCGCCGTCGCCCTGCAAACGTGCTGTTTCACTCCGACCAGGGTTGCCAGTACACCAGCCATAAATTCAGGAATGTACTGATGGAACACGGGCTACAGCAGAGCATGAGTCGTAAAGGCGAATGCTGGGACAACGCCCCAATGGAGCGTTTCTTTGGAAGTCTGAAATCAGAGTGGGTACCCGAAACAGGCTACGAATCCGAGCATGAAGCCCGAGCGGATGTGCAGCGCTATGTATCGCGCTACAACACCGTCAGGCCTCATAGCTACAACGACTATCGGTCACCGGTCGCCAAAGAACGGCTGGCGGCGTAAGCCTTAACTGGTGTCCAAGATTACTTGACCAGTTCAAACTCGCTCCCACAGGGGATCTGCTGTGAACACAAAGTCTGTGTGCGCCTGTGATCCCTTGTGGGAGCGAGCTTGCTCGCGATAGCGGCCCCAAAACAACAAATACTCCTCTGAGATAACACTCGTGAACATCCAACCCAGCACCTACTCCCCGGATACCGCAGTCCCCCTGGACAAACGTGTCTTCGGCGCCCGCGACCTGTTTTCCCTGTGGTTCTCCCTCGGCATCGGCCTGATGGTCTTGCAGGTCGGTGCCTTGCTCGCGCCGGGCCTTGGGCTGAGCGGTTCGTTGCTGGCGATTTTCCTCGGCACATTGGTGGGTGTCCTGCTATTGGCGGCCGTTGGCGTGATCGGCAGCGACACCGGCCTGTCGGCCATGGCGGCGCTCAGGCTCAGCCTGGGTGGCAGGGGCGCGAGCGTGCCGGCGGTGTTGAACCTGTTGCAACTGATTGGCTGGGGCTCGTTCGAAATCATCGTCATGCGCGATGCGGCCAGCCTGCTTGGCGCACGGGCCTTCAGCGAGGGCAGCCTGGGTGCGAGCCCTTTGCTGTGGACATTGTTCTTCGGCGCCCTGGCGACCTTGCTTGCGGTGAGCGGACCGCTGACATTCGTGCGCAAGGTGCTGCGCAAATGGGGCATCTGGCTGCTGCTGGGGGCTTGCCTGTGGCTGACCTGGAACCTGTTCGCCAAGGCTGACCTGGCGGCGCTGTGGGCCCAGGCGGGCGACGGCTCGATGCCGCTGGCGGTGGGATTCGACATCGCGATCGCCATACCGTTGTCGTGGCTGCCGCTGATCGCCGACTACTCACGTTTCGGCAAGTGCGCCAGGAACGTCTTCGGCGGCACCGCCCTGGGGTTTTTCATGGGTAACTGCTGGCTGATGAGCCTGGGCGTGGCCTACACCCTGGCCTTTGCGCCGAGCGGCGAAGTCAATGCATTGCTATTGGCCCTGGCAGGCGCCGGATTGGGCATCCCGCTGCTGTTGATCCTGCTGGACGAGTCGGAAAACGCTTTCGCCGATATTCACTCGGCCGCGGTTTCCAGTGGCATGTTGTCGGGGTTGAAGGTCGAGCACCTGGCCTTGGCCATCGGTGTCATCTGCACATTGATCGCCTGCTTCGCGCCCTTGGCGCAGTACCAGAACTTCCTGCTGCTGATCGGCTCGGTGTTCGCGCCGCTGTTCGGCGTGGTGCTGGTGGATCATTTCATCCTGCGCAGGCGCAGCAGCCAGGTAATGTCGGCCGCATTGCGCTGGCCGGCGTTGTTGGCGTGGCTGGGCGGGGTGAGCACCTATCATGTGCTCGCCCACTTCTACCCGGATTTCGGCGCGACCCTGCCATCGCTGATCGTGGCAGGGGCGCTGCAACTGATGCTGGGCCGGGCGTTCAGCTACGGCCGGGAAACAGCTCGGGCTTGAGAATGCCGTTGAGGCGCGGGTAGGGGATCTTCAGTTCGATGTGGCCCAGGGCGTAGGGCGCGATGGTGCTCGTTTCGTACTTGAGGATCACCCCGCCGTAGGTCAGCGCCACGTTCGGGGTTTTCTTGAAGGGCCACTGCTTGATGAATTCCGGCTCCTGATCCAGCTTGGTGCTGATCAACCAACTGTTATGGGCGACCTGGACAGCTTTCCAGAAGGCGTCCTCCTGGCCCGGCAGCAGCATGTCGGACAGGGTCAGCACCTTGTTCTGCTGGCGCGAATAGTTGATGAAGCCGCGTCCGGGTGTCCCGTGTTCACCGCCGGTATCCAGGTAGCTGGACAGTTCGATGATCACCAGGCCGTCATGTTGCTCCCGTACCTTGGCCTGCAGATAACTGCTGCTGCCAGGGGCGGCGCTGCGCAGGAACTGGTCGCGGTAGGCGGCCAATGTCGGCGCCACCGGGGCGTCGGGTGCGGTGCGGGTCATTTGCAGCAAGCGTTTTTCGACGATGCCGTCCAGTGCCGGCTCGGCGGGAAAATGCAGGGTGTCGATGTTCACCAAGGGGCAGTCGGCACTGGCACAACCGGGTTGCAACTGTTCCGAGGCATCGCGGGTGGTTTCCAGCGGTGCGCGGTAATTGGGCTGGAACAGGCTTTGGCAAGCGCCCAGGGTCAGGGCGACGAGGGCCACTGAAACGGTTTTGAAAAGCGACATGGGTGTCCTTCATGAAACAGGGAAAGGCGAAAAGCTCCCCGCTTCGACTGTCTGCGGGGCAATCAGTTCGCCACTAAACTCATTAGAATTCTTTCATCCCCTGCCGTCTATCCCGATCAGTGGAAAGGGGCTGCATCAAACGGTACGGGCGCGTTAGGATGGCGCGAAGTCGAGGTTGGAACCTCGCATCGATCTGCTCCATACGAGGACTGTCATGACTGATTTCGCCAACGCCACACCGACCGCCGTGGACATCGTCAAGCGCGAAAGCTGCTTCCAGGGTTTCTACAAGCTCGATCGCGTTCACCTGCGCCATGAGCTGTTCGCTGGGGGCATGAGCCGTGAAATCAGTCGTGAGCTGTTCGTGCGCCATGACGCGGTGTGCGTGTTGCCCTATGACCCGCAGCGCGACGAAGTGGTGCTCATCGAGCAGTTTCGCGTGGGCGCCATGGGCAAGACGGTCAACCCGTGGCTGGTGGAACTGGTGGCCGGCCTGATCGACAAGGACGAACAACCGGAAGAAGTTGCTCATCGCGAAGCGCAGGAGGAAGCTGGGCTCGTATTCGCCGCGCTGTGGCCGATGACCAAGTATTTCCCATCGCCGGGCGGCAGCAATGAATTCGTGCATCTCTACCTGGGGCGTTGCGACAGCACGGGGGCAGGCGGCCTGCACGGGCTTGTGGAAGAGGCCGAAGACATTCGTGTGAAGGTCTGGGCTTACGAAGATGCCTTGCAGGCGGTGCGCGACGGACGTATCTGCAACGCGGCCAGCATCATTGCCTTGCAGTGGCTGGCCTTGAACCGCGATGAAGTGAGGGGGCTATGGTCCTGAACAAGCTACGCGATCGCTATCGCGTCGATCTGGTGGGCTTGCAGGCGGCCTGTGAGGCCAACTATGCCCGCCTGATGCGCTTGTTGCCGGACATGCGCAACGATCCGGCGCCGCGCCGCATCGCCGTGACCCATGGCGACCAGATGCTCGGCGTGCTGGCCCTCGAAGTGCTGCAGACCTGCCCCTATACCACCACGCTGCAAGTGCGCCAGGAGCACAGCCTGCCCTGGCTGCCGGTGCCGCAGCTGGAAGTCCAGGTCTACCACGATGCCCGCATGGCCGAAGTCGTCAGCGCCGAACATGCAAGACGCTTCCGTGGCATCTATCCTTATCCCAATGCCTCAATGCACCAGCCGGACGAGAAAGCCCAGTTGAACCTGTTCCTGGGAGAGTGGCTGAGTCATTGCCTGGCGCTGGGGCACGAGTTCGAAGTCGTTCGCTAGTGTGAACCGGTTCCGGTTCGCGGGTTTCCCCTTTCGATCATCCCCAGCATAATTGCGACTTCAGCCAATGGCGTCATCGCGCCTGGGAGCGAGCGATTTGCCGAGCGTATCCACCTTGACCACCGCCGATGCGGCGTTGCTGGTCCAGCTGTCCGACAGTCACCTGTTCGCCGAGTCTGACGGCCTCCTGTTGGGCATGAACACCCGTGACAGCCTGCAAGCGGTGATTGACCTGGTACTCAGGCAGCAGCCGGACGTCGACCTGATGCTTGCCACGGGCGACCTGTCCCAGGACGGGACACTGCAATCCTACGAGGCATTCCGGCGCCTGAGCGGGCGAATCGATGCCCCGGCGCGCTGGATCCCGGGTAACCATGACGAACCGCAGGTCATGCTCCAGGCGGCGGTGCAGAGCACTTTGCTCGATCCGGTGGTGGATATCGGCAACTGGCGAATCACGATGCTGGACTCCGCGGTGCCGGGCTCGGTGCCTGGCTTCCTGGCAGAAGAACAATTGATCCTGCTGGCCAATGCCTTGAGCGAAGCGCCGGAGCGCCATCACCTGGTGTGCCTGCATCATCATCCGGTGTCGATTGGCTGCCCGTGGATGGAGCCTATCGGGTTGCGCAATCCCGAGGCGCTGTTTGCGGTGCTGGATCGGTTTCCTCAGGTGCGGGCAGTGCTTTGGGGGCATGTGCACCAGGAGATCGACCGGGAGCGCAATGGGGTGCGGTTGTTGGCTTCGCCTTCGACTTGCATTCAGTTCGAGCCGGGGAGTGAGGATTTTGCCGTCGGTGAGCAGGCGCCCGGGTATCGGTGGTTGCGGCTTTGGCCGGATGGGCGGTTGGAGACGGGGGTTGAGCGGGTGGTTGGGTTTGAGTTTGTGGTTGATTATGGGGCTCAGGGGTATTGAACTGTTGACTGGGTACATATCCATTGTTGCGGTAACGGCCACTTACGGTTCCGCCCTTACGGCGGGTTACTTTTGGCAAACGCCCCAAAAGTAACCAAAAGGTCTTTGCCCCACCACTGGGCACCTCGCCAAGGCGAGGTGTTCCCGAGCGCAGGCATTGCTCCGTGGGCCCGCCGCGAAGGGCCATCCATGGCCCAGCGCGGCTATCCCGGCATCCATGCCGGGATGCCCACTACGCAACGCCTGCGCTCGGCCCTTGTGGTTAATGGGGCGTCTAAGATCAAAAGCCAAAGCCAAAGCCAAAGCCAAAGCGAGTCGGCCTGACGGCCGACCAGTTTCTCTGGCCATACCCAATCCAACTGTGGGAGCGAGCTTGCTCGCGATGGCGGCTTTACAGTCGACCCTAAATCTGTGGGAAAGGTCGGACATTCAGGCAGATTTTTCCGACGATCTCTGGCGGTTGCCGGGTGGGAAGGGGACTCGCTAACCTTTTTCGGTCGCTGCAATTCAGCGACCGGGCCTGGAAACCCGATAAGTGAGGATGCAACAGCGCGCCACATGAGATACTGCATCGCTTTTTTGCGTGTGCAGTTCTGCTTCATGGCGGCTGTGCGCGGGAGACTTTCGAGTCTGCCGGGTTTGCTCCGCACTCCGGTTTTCCAGCCCGCGCATAGCTGCCACCCTCTCGCCTGGAAACGGGAAATGGCGGCTCCACTACATAAGGGAGCCTCATCATGTTCAAAGTAACCCCCAATCCCCCCGAAACCGATCCCACCTCGGCTCACGCCGGCCTCGATGCCAAAAAACTCGACGAAGCCGCCGAACGCGCTCTCAACTTCTACCTCGCCCCAGAACCCCAGGCTAAAAAGAAACCATTACCCGGTCAGCTATTCACCGTCGTCGAAGATCTGGACAGCGAAACCCTCCTGGCCAACCTCAGCGAAACCCTGGCCTCGGCCAATGCGATGCTCAGCGACCTGGCCTTCAACCTGGAAGGCTCCAACCGGCATATAGCCTTCGGCGTCCAGCAGATGGTCGAACTCTCTGAGCTGCTGGCAAACCGAGCGCTGGACGTCGTTGATCCCCGATAGGCCAGGCAACCTCTTGCTCTTGCTCTTGCTCTTGCTCTTGCTCTTGCTCTGGCTTTGGCTTTTGATCTTGAGCGCCCCGTTAAACCACAAGGGCCGAACGCAGGCGTTGCGTAGTGGGTATCCCGGCATGGATGCCGGGATAGCCGCGCTGGGCCATGGATGGCCCTTCGCGGCGGGCCCACGGAGCAATGCCTGCGTTCGGGAACACCTCGCCTTGGCGAGGTGCCCAGTGGTGGGGCGAGGCGCTTTTGGTTACTTTTGGCGCCTTTTCAAAAGTGACCCGCCGTAAGGGCGGAACCCTAAGCGGCCGTTACCGCAGCAATGGATATGTACTCGGTCAAAAAATACACAGCAAGTCAGGCCGCCATCGCGAGCAAGCTAGCCCTCCCAACAGAATCGCAGCACCGCCAGCAGAGATGGGGCGGCGATAAGGCCAAATCCCCCCAAACCACTCCAATCTCCCTGTAAACTCCGGCCTTTGCCCCCACACACAGGAAATTGGCATGTCGGCCTCGATCCTCTACATCCACGGCTTCAACAGCGCGCCAGCCTCGACCAAGGCCCGCCAGCTCATCGATGTGATGCCCCGCCTGGGCCTGGCCGACCGACTGCAAGTGCCGGCACTGCATCACCACCCCCGCGAAGCCATGGCCCAGCTGGAACAGGCGATCGCACAACTGGGCCGTCCGCTGCTGGTCGGCAGCTCGCTCGGCGGCTACTATGCGACTCACTTGGCCGAACGCCACGGCCTCAAGGCGCTGTTGATCAACCCTGCCGTCAGCCCCCATCGGATGTTCGATGGCTACCTGGGCACGCAGAGGAATCTGTACACCGACGAAACCTGGGAGTTGACCCACGACCACGTCACGGCCCTGGCCGAGCTGGAAGTGCCGGCGCCCCGGGATCCGCAGCGGTTTCAGATATGGTTGCAAACCGGTGACGAAACGCTGGATTATCGCCACGCCCAGCAGTACTACCGCGCCTGTGCCCTGCGCATCCAGGCCGGTGGCGATCACAGTTTCCAGGGATTTGCCCAACGATTGCCGGCGTTGTTGAGTTTTGCCGGAATTGGCGCCGATCTGTACCAGGCGATCGACTTCACGTCGCTGTAAGCCATCGCCCCTTTTTATTTGAACACTGACGACGAGACCCCATGGCCACTCCCAGCGCTAGCTCCTATAACGCAGACGCCATCGAAGTCCTCTCGGGCCTCGACCCGGTGCGCAAGCGCCCCGGCATGTACACCGACACCAGTCGGCCGAACCACCTCGCCCAGGAAGTCATCGACAACAGTGTCGACGAAGCCCTGGCGGGGCATGCGAAGTCGGTGCAGGTCATCCTGCATGCCGACCATTCGCTGGAAGTCAGCGACGACGGTCGTGGCATGCCGGTGGATATCCACCCGGAAGAAGGCGTGTCGGGCGTCGAGCTGATCCTCACCAAGCTCCACGCAGGCGGCAAGTTCTCCAACAAGAACTACCAGTTCTCCGGCGGTTTGCACGGGGTGGGTATTTCCGTGGTCAACGCCTTGTCGACCCAGGTCCGGGTACGGGTCAAGCGTGACGGCAACGAATACCAGATGACCTTTGCCGATGGCTACAAGGCCACCGAGCTGGAAGTGGTCGGCACCGTCGGCAAGCGCAACACCGGGACCAGCGTGTATTTCGCGCCGGATCCCAAGTATTTCGATTCGCCCAAGTTCTCCGTCACCCGCCTCAAGCATGTGCTCAAGGCCAAGGCCGTGTTGTGTCCGGGGCTGCTGGTCAGCTTCGAGGACAAGGCCACGGGTGAAAAGGTCGAGTGGCATTACGAGGATGGCCTGCGTTCCTATCTGGTGGACGCGGTCAGTGGTTTCGAGCGCCTGCCCGATGAGCCGTTCTGCGGCAGCCTGGCCGGCAACAAGGAAGCCGTGGACTGGGCATTGCTGTGGTTGCCCGAGGGCGGCGAAAGCGTCCAGGAAAGCTACGTCAACCTGATCCCCACCGCCCAGGGCGGTACCCACGTCAATGGCTTGCGCCAGGGCCTGTTGGATGCCATGCGCGAGTTCTGCGAGTTCCGCAACCTGCTGCCCCGTGGCGTGAAGCTGGCGCCGGAAGACGTCTGGGAGCGCATTGCATTCGTCCTGTCGATGAAGATGCAGGAGCCGCAGTTCTCCGGCCAGACCAAGGAACGCCTGTCCTCCCGCGAGGCGGCCGCGTTCGTGTCCGGTGTGGTGAAGGACGCCTTCAGCCTGTGGCTCAATGCCAACCCGGAAACCGGCCTGTTGCTGGCCGAGCTGGCGATCAACAACGCCGGTCGTCGTCTCAAGGCCAGCAAGAAGGTCGAACGCAAGCGCATCACCCAGGGGCCGGCATTGCCGGGCAAGCTGGCCGATTGCGCCGGACAGGATCCCATGCGTTCCGAGCTGTTCCTGGTGGAAGGTGATTCCGCCGGCGGCTCGGCCAAGCAGGCCCGGGACAAGGAATTCCAGGCCATCCTGCCGTTGCGGGGCAAGATCCTCAACACCTGGGAAGTGGACGGCAGCGAAGTGCTGGCCAGCCAGGAAGTGCACAATATCGCGGTGGCCATTGGCGTCGATCCGGGCGCCGAGGACATGAGCCAACTGCGCTACGGCAAGATCTGCATCCTCGCCGACGCCGACTCCGACGGGCTGCACATCGCCACGCTGCTGTGCGCGCTGTTTGTCCAGCATTTCCGCCCGCTGGTGGATGCCGGTCACGTCTATGTGGCGATGCCGCCGCTGTACCGTATCGACCTGGGCAAGGATATCTACTACGCCCTGGACGAAGCCGAACGCGATGGCATTCTCGATCGCCTGGTGGCCGAGAAGAAGCGCGGCAAGCCGCAGGTCACGCGATTCAAGGGGCTGGGTGAGATGAACCCGCCGCAACTGCGCGAAACCACCATGGACCCGAATACGCGCCGCCTGGTGCAGTTGACCCTGGATGACTTCGAGGCGACGACGGAGATCATGGACATGCTGCTGGCGAAAAAACGTGCCGGCGACCGCAAGACCTGGCTGGAGTCCAAGGGCGACCTGGCCGAGGTGCTGGCCTGATGCGCAACGGGTTCGCCCTGGCGCTGTTGCTATGGGTGGGAAGCGTCGTCGCCGGGCCGGCAACGGAACTGAAAATGCTGTCGGAGCACGTCGTCGATGGCATGCGGGGCGGCAATCTGTCCGGGCTGGCCCTGTGTGGCCGCGAAATGTGGGCGGTGTCCGATCGCGATGATGATCGCCTCTATCGCCTGGACACCTCCGATGCGGCGGTCTGGCAAGCCCTTGTCTCGACCATCGAGGTACCGCCGGTGCCTGAAAGCGACTTGCCCTGGGGTTTGCGTTCGCGGACCTGGGCCGCTTCGTTCCTGCGTGGTGGCGAGCTGGATTTCGAAGGCATTACCTGCGACAGCGCAGGCAACCGCTATGTGGTCAGCGAGTCCCATGCCGCCGTGTTGCAGGTGTCGCCGTCGGGCGATGCATCCTGGTTGAAGATCGCCCCGACCATGATCCGCCAGGCCCGGGCCAGCGGCATGTTGTTGCATTTCAATGCGCTGTTCGAAGGCATTGCGGTCAACCCGGCCGGTGACCAACTGTGGCTGGCGGCCGAGCGCGAGCGCCGCGGCCTGTTGCTGATCAAGCGCCAGCAAACGGTATGGGATTGCGACGGCCAGTGCGCGCTGCTGAGCGAAGCGGGGCAGCAAATGCAACCGGCCCAGTTTGCCGATGCCAAGGCGGTCTCGCGGGACTTCGCCGATCTGTCACTGTTCGACGGCAAACTGTTTACCCTGGAACGCAACGCCTATCAGATCTGCCGGCGCGATCCGCAGACCGCCAAGGTGGAGCGCTGCTGGTCATTCGCGGCCGAGGGACTTCTGGATAAACGCCGCTACGCCCAACCCTATGGGCTGGCCGAAGCAATGGTGGTGGATGCCGCAGGCGCCTGGATCGGCCTGGACAACAACGATGGGCCACGCGCCGATGGCGAAAGACGGCCGGTCATCTGGCGTTTCGCCGCGCCCGATGGCGGTTGGAGCGCTTCGCCATGAATGGGCAACCACGGGGCCGATGCGCCCTGGACCCGATTGAATCTACCCAGCGCGGCGACACGCCTGTCGTCGTGCCAGACAACGAACTGATGAGGCCCGCATGAGCGACATTCTTGCAGACAGCTTGGACGGCGTGGAGCGCCGATCGCTGGCTGACTTCACCGAAAGTGCCTACCTCAATTACTCCATGTACGTGATCATGGACCGCGCCTTGCCGCACATTGGCGACGGCCTCAAGCCGGTTCAGCGGCGCATCGTCTATGCCATGAGTGAACTGGGGCTGGATGCCGATTCCAAGCACAAGAAATCGGCGCGTACCGTCGGTGACGTGCTCGGCAAGTTCCACCCGCATGGCGACTCGGCATGCTACGAGGCCATGGTGTTGATGGCCCAGCCGTTCAGCTATCGCTACACCCTGGTGGACGGCCAGGGCAACTGGGGTGCGCCGGACGATCCCAAGTCCTTCGCCGCCATGCGTTACACCGAGGCGCGGCTGTCGCGTTACTCTGAAGTGTTGCTTAGCGAACTGGGCCAGGGTACCGCGGACTGGGGGCCGAACTTCGACGGAACCCTGGAGGAGCCGTTGGTGCTGCCGGCACGTTTGCCGAATATCCTGCTCAATGGCACCACCGGCATCGCCGTGGGCATGGCCACCGACGTACCGCCTCACAACCTGCGGGAAGTAGCCACGGCGTGCGTGCGCCTGCTGGACGAGCCGAAAGCCACGGTGGAGCAGCTGTGCGAACACATCCAGGGGCCGGATTACCCGACCGAGGCGGAAATCATCACGCCGCGGGCCGACCTGCTGAAAATCTACGAGACCGGTCGTGGTTCGGTGCGTATGCGCGCCGTGTACCACGTGGAAGATGGCGACATCATCATCACCGCACTGCCGCACCAGGTGTCCGGGGCCAAGGTCCTGGAGCAGATTGCGGCCATGATGCAGGCAAAACCGTCGAAAGCGCCGCAAGTGGCGGACCTGCGCGACGAGTCGGACCACGAGAACCCTTGCCGCATCGTGATCATTCCGGTCAACAGCCGGGTCGATCATGAGGCGCTGATGCAGCACCTGTTCGCCAGCACCGATCTGGAATCCAGTTATCGGGTCAACATCAATATCATCGGCCTGGATGGCAAGCCGCAGTTGAAGAACCTGCGGGCGCTACTGGTGGAGTGGCTCGAATTCCGCGTGAAGACGGTACGCCGGCGCCTGCAGTTCCGCCTGGACAAGGTCGAGCGTCGCCTCCACCTGTTGGATGGCTTGCTGATCGCCTACCTCAACCTGGATGAGGTGATCCACATCATCCGCACCGAGGAGCATCCCAAGGCCAAGCTGATCGAACGCTTCGCCCTGAGCGAAATCCAGGCCGACTACATCCTCGATACCCGCCTGCGGCAATTGGCGCGGCTGGAAGAGATGAAGCTGCGGGCCGAGCAGGACGAGTTGCTCAAGGAGCAGGCCAAGCTGCTCGCCTTGCTGGGCAGCGAAGCCAAGCTCAAGAAGCTGGTGCGCACCGAATTGCTCAAGGATGCCGAAACCTACGGCGACGACCGACGCTCCCCGATCGTGGAGCGGGCCGAAGCCAAAGCGTTGAGCGAACACGACCTGTTGCCCAATGAGAAAGTGACCGTCGTACTGTCGGAAAAGGGCTGGGTACGCTCCGCCAAGGGTCATGATATTGACGCCGCCGGGCTTTCCTACAAGGCCGGCGACGGTTTCAAGGCCCTGGCGCCCGGGCGTTCCAACCAGTATGCGGTGTTCATCGACTCCACGGGACGCAGCTATTCGGTGCCGGCCCATACCCTGCCATCGGCTCGCGGCCAGGGCGAACCGCTGACCGGTCGTCTGACGCCGCCACCGGGTGCAACTTTTGAATGCGTGCTGATGCCTGATGATAACGGGCTGTACGTTATCGCGTCGGATGCCGGCTACGGGTTCGTCGTCAAGGGTGAGGACCTGCAAGCCAAGAACAAGGCGGGCAAGGCGCTGTTGAGCCTGCCGAACAACGCCAAGGTCATTGCGCCGCGTCCGGTCTTCGATCGCGATAACAACTGGCTGGCCTCGGTGACTACCGAGGGCCGTTTGCTGGTCTTCAAGATCAGCGATCTGCCGCAGCTGGGGAAAGGCAAAGGCAACAAAATAATCGGCATTTCCGGCGAACGGGTTGCAAGCCGTGAGGAATTTGTCACGGATATTGCAGTATTACCGGAGGGTGCCACGCTTGTGCTGCAGGCTGGAAAGCGTACGCTTTCGTTGAAAGCGGACGATCTTGAGCATTACAAGGGTGAACGCGGTCGCCGGGGCAACAAGCTTCCGAGGGGTTTCCAGCGAGTGGATGCACTGCTCGTCGAAAACCTGAATTAAGCGTGCCAGAGGCCTCGGTCTGCGATTAAAAGCCGCAGATCGATGCTTTCGCGCTGGAGTCGGAACGGATATTCACGGATGATAGGCCCTTTCAAGCGCCGGCGTGGCCGAGCGTTCTTCATAATGACCGAGTATTTTTTCACTGTGGTAAGCCTTGTGGCCGCCACCTGGACGGAACGATGACTGCTCTGCGCCTTCCTATTCTGTGGCTCGCCGGCCTGCTTGGCCTGGCGGGCTGCAGCATTCACCAGCCGGTGTCGCTGTATCAACTCGACAGTGGAAACCCGGCCCAGCCTGCACAAAGCACGGGCATGGCTGTGTTGCTCGGCCCTGTATTGATCGCTGACTACCTGCAACGCGAAACCCTGCTGCAACGCCAACCCGACGGTAGCTTGCAGGCCGCCACCGACGGTCGTTGGGCCGGTAGCCTTTCTTCGGACATCGATCAGTTGCTGCTGCGCCAGGTGGCGGGTCACCTGGACAGCCAGCGAGTGGTCCTTGCGCCAGCGACCCAGGGTTTCACCCCCGATGTCCAGGTGCTGCTTTCCATTACCCGCCTGGACTCTGGCGAATCGCAGCCGGCGGTGCTCGACGCCCAATGGCGGTTGATCGACCGTCGCGGCAAGGTCCGCGAAAACCGTATCGTTCATCTGCAGGAGCAACATGCGGGCAGCACTGCGGCCCAGGTCCAGGCCCAAGGTATCCTGGTGCAGCGCCTGGCCGAGCAGCTATCGACGGCGCTCAAGCCGTTGGCCAACCAACCTCCCATCGTCGAAGCGCCGGTGCGCAAGTCCGCTCCGGCCCAGGCCAAGCCTGCTGAACCGGAGAAGTCGCCAAAGATCCCGATGGCCTTGCCGATTCGGACGGATATGGAAGTTTTCCGGTTCTGATAGCTGGACTGCAAACAAGACAAAGCCCGCACTGATGCGGGCTTTGTCGTTTCTGTCGATTGGATTGTCGGCGCCTGTCCTGGCTCCTTCGCGAACAAGCCACATTCAACCTTGAGTAAACACGGATTCTGCCGCCTACGAAGATCTTG
Source organism: Pseudomonas sp. 7SR1 (assembly GCF_900156465.1). Taxonomy (NCBI): domain Bacteria; kingdom Pseudomonadati; phylum Pseudomonadota; class Gammaproteobacteria; order Pseudomonadales; family Pseudomonadaceae; genus Pseudomonas; species Pseudomonas sp. 7SR1. The sequence goes on along the minus strand of NZ_LT707064.1, from coordinate 958,247 downwards.
TGGGGGAGCGAGCCTGCTCGCAACCGATCGGCGATGGCAACAAAAAAGCCTGCAGATAATCACTCATCTGCAGGCTTGCGTTCGCTTCAACGACTGGATATCAGGCCTGGCGCTCGTGCATTCGCGCCAGTTGCCGCTCCAGCAAGGACGGATAGGGCTCCATCAGTCGCTCCACGCAGCAGGCGCCTTCAGGGCTGGCGATAGGGCGGATGCGGGCCCGCTGGCGAATCAGGGCGTCGTCGTTGATCTTGCGCTCCACCAGCAACAGGTTGCGGCTGTGTTGGGACAAGGCCAGGGCGTCCTGGGCAGTTTCGGTCAGCAGCAGGTCAATCTGACTCAGGCCGAACAGTCCGTCGCCCAGGGTCAGGCCCAGTTGTAATTGCAGGGTAATGCCGCTGTCGGCCACTTCGATCTGCAACTGATGGCCCAGGGCCCGCAGCAGTTCGCCGCAGCAGATGGCATTGGTCAGGTAATCGTCACCGCTGTCTTCGGTGTGGAACAGCATCAGCGTGCTGCCATCGTTCAGGGTATGCAATTCACCCTGGTACAGCGAGGCGGCCTGGTCGAGGCAATCGCGATAGCGTTCCAGCAGTTCCTTCAGGCGGGCCTGGGGCAGGCGTCGCAATTGATCCTGGGCGCCGAGCTGCACGGCAAGCACGGCACTGTGCTGCGGCTGGTTCGAGACGGCAGCCCTGGCGACCGGCTGCGTTTGCCCGGTCACCGTTTCGTCCCGCAGGTCGGCGAAGGCATCGTCGTCCTCGTCGTCTTCAACCGTGCGCACTACGTGACGGGGCGCGGGCCGGGCGGCAGGCATGGGCGGGGTTTCGTCGAAACCGGGATCACGCAGGTTGCGGACTTCGAAACCGGGCTCGGCATCATCATCCGCGTAGTCGATTTCCTCGGGTTCTGGCTCAGGTTCAGGCTCCGGCGCGAAGCTGGCGTGCAGCTGCCGGGCCAGGTCGCCGATCTCGTCCTGGCGCTGGATGGCCGGGGTATGTTCGTCGATATCCCGCAACCAGACGCGCAATTGCAGCAGCGGCGTGGAGAGGTGCCGCCCCAGGCGCAGGCTCAAGGCTAGGGCCAGGGCCAGCAATATCGCGCTGAGGATACCCATGCTTTGCAGGCTGATGGTCATCGGCTGCTGGAACTGGTCCATGTCCAGGCTGATGCGCAGTTGCCCGGCGGTCACGTCCTGGAAGGTGATCTTGCTCTGGTACATGCCCCCGGATTCGCCCAGCAGGCCAGGCTTGGGCCGCTGTCCGGCCTCGGCGAGGATGCGGTTGTCCACGCTGTAGATGGCGGCGTGGGCCACCAGCTTGTTCTTGGTCAGGTTGTTGAGCAGCACATTGAGGCTGAGGATGTCGTTGGACACCAGCAGCTCGGTGGCGGACGTGGCGGTCTGGGTGGTCAGGCTCTCGCCCAGGGCGTCGGCCTGTTCGTGCATCGCCTGCTTGAACTGCAAGCCCATCACACAGGCATAGATGACCAGCGCCAGGGCGACCAGGATCACGTTATGGCTGGCAATGCGCAATGCAATCGGCACGCGACGATGGCGCAGTGCACGGAAGATCAGCAGAAAGAAATTGTCGGTTTTGACTGGCGTGGGCCGGTTCACTGAGCTCGGCTCTTTGTCCGTGAAATTGACGCGCAGTATAGCGACAGCCCCATGACCGGCAAAGCACTGGCGGTGCCCGATGGTCACCGAAAGTGGGTAGAATGCGGTTTTTTTCCACCTGCGGGGGTGCGCCTTGCGCGAAATCGTCCTGATAAACATCACTGGCAGCGACCGTCCGGGTCTGACTGCGGCCATTACCGGCGTCCTGGCCCAGGGTGGTGTGAACATTCTCGACATCGGTCAGGCGGTGATTCACGACACGCTGTCCTTTGGCATCCTGGTTGAAATCCCGGATAGCGAACAAGGCAAGTCGGTACTCAAGGATATCCTCTTCACCGCCTATGAACTTGACCAGCAGGTGCGCTTCACGCCGGTATCGGAAGCCGATTACCAGCATTGGGTGGCAGGCCAGGGCAAGAAGCGTCACATCGTTACCTTGCTGACCCGCAAGGTCACCGCCGAGCAATTGCAGCGCGTCAGCTCGATTACCGCAAAATACGGGTTGAATATCGACCATATCGACCGGCTGTCCGGGCGCATGCCGCTCGATACCCCGGCCGACAAGGGCAAGGGGTGCATCGAGTTTTCCGTACGGGGCGAACCGGCCGATCCCCAGGCACTGCGCGCCGAGTTCCTCAGCGTGGCCCAGGAGCTGAACGTCGACATCGCGTTCCAGGAGGACTCGCTGTTCCGTCGTAACCGGCGCCTGGCCGTGTTCGACATGGATTCGACGCTGATCGAAGCCGAAGTCATCGACGAACTGGCCAAGGCCGCTGGCGTGGGCGACAAGGTATCGGCCATCACCGAGCGGGCCATGGCCGGTGAACTGGATTTTCGCGCCAGCTTCAAGGAACGCCTGGCGTTGCTGCAAGGCCTGGATGTCAGCGTACTGGATTCCATAGGCGCTTCCCTGCGCCTGACCGAGGGCGCCGAGACCCTGTTCGCCGAACTCAAGCGCCTGGGCTACAAGACTGCGATCCTGTCTGGCGGCTTTACCTACTTCGCCAGGCAGTTGCAGGCCAAGCTCGGCATCGACTATGTGTTTGCCAACGAACTGGCCGTGGTGGACGGCAAGGTGACCGGGGTGGCCGTCGAGCCGATCGTCGACGCCCAGCGCAAGGCCGACCTGCTGCGTGAGCTGGCTGAGAAGGAAGGCCTGCGCCTGGAGCAGACCATCGCCGTGGGCGACGGCGCCAACGACCTGCCGATGCTGGCCATCGCCGGGCTGGGCGTGGCGTTCCGGGCCAAGCCGCTGGTCAAGCAGTCGGCCAGGCAGGCGATCTCGACCCTGGGGCTGGACGGCGTCTTGTACCTGCTGGGCTTCAGGGATCGCGACGGGCAGCTCTGATTCGAGTCTGGTGCATTCTTTGGAAGCGTTCACCTGTGGCGAGGGGATAGATTCCCTTGCCATAAAGGGTTGTGTGTGGGCTGTTCAAAGCGACTTCCACAATGAATCGAAGTCTGCTTCGGGGGCGTCGTCCTTCCCGGTGGGGCCTGCGTCCTCCTGGTGATAGGCGAACTGGTTGAAACTGTGGGTGCTGGTGACCCGACGGTCCAGGCCGGCACGGCGTTCCTGACCGTTGGTGTTGATCAATACGCGCTGGCCTTCCTGGAAGGGCAGGCGCGGGGCGATCATGGTGGGCGGCAAGTCGATGGCACTGATCTCCGGCAGCAGCAGGCCACGCAGGTAGTGACCTTGCTGGTCCTGTTCACGCACCAGTTGCAGGCCGCAAGGCTGGGCATAAGGGGCGACCAGTTCGATGCCCATTTGCATGGCGCCGTTGCGCACCTGGCGAATCCAGCGCACCACGGCAATGCTCCAGACCTGATCGGTGGCGTCGCGGATGCCGACCACTTCCCCGGCCTGGAGTTGTTCCGGTACTTCCTTAGGCCAGCCCAGGCAATAACCGCCAGGGCTGTGATTGATGATCGGCAGGTCGTAGGTTGGAAAATGCTGCTGGTGGTCCGATCCGCTGCCTTCATCGTCGGTCGGGTTGGCCGGGTATTCGATTTCCTCGTAGGGCAGCAGGTCACTGTCGCCAGCGGGCGCTGCGTCGAAGGCCTGGTTCCAGGTGTCGTGGGGCTTGCTCTGTGAAACTTCGAAGCGCGCCTTGCGGGCATTCGGCGTCTTCAGGATTTCGCTGAAGGAGCGTTTGCCGCCAAGGTAGTAATGCAGCGCGCTCATGCCCACGCACAAGGTCAGCGTGCCGTTGCCCTCGGTGCGCTGGAAGCTGCGTTCGACGGCCTCGCCCCAGGCCGCCTGCAGGTGCTGCAGGGTGTCGGTGCTCATGCCACCGGGCACCGGCAGGGTGTGGTCGGTCGGCTGCTGCAGATGCACGGCGATGGCGCGCACCAGCGGCTGAGGATCGAAACCCAGCAGGCTGGGCTGTTGCTCGGCTCTGAACTTGGAGCGATAGCGCGGCCCCACATCCAGGCCCGGGGCGACGGCGAACAGGCTCGTGGCGGAAGTGGCCGGGTCCAGCTTGATCCATTGGCTCCAGATTTCCAGCGCTTCGGCCAGCCGGGCTATCTGGCCCTGGCGCAGCTGGTTGCTGCGCGAGGCGCCCAGCAGCAGGGCGACCACATAGCTTTGCTCCGGACTCAGTTGCTGGACCTGGCTGGCCAGCTCGTCATTGATGCTCTGATGTTGCAACCGATGCTGGCAGGCGATGCGGTACAGCTGGTGCAAATCGAGCCATAACCCTTCAGGCACTGGGCTGTACAGCTCGGTGGCGCGCATCAGCGGGCCGTCGAGGGCATGCATCGCCCGTTGCAGCGCGGTGCTCAGCAGGCGGGCGCGGTCCTTGGTGAATTTTGGTGAAATGCGCGCCACGATCTGTTTGTAGCCCATCGCCAGCTGGCTTTGCAGGGCCTGGCACAGGTTGACGATCTTGCGTGAGCGGTCGTCCAGCACAATGGCCTGGTGCAGGAAATGCCGCTCCAGATGCTTGCAGACGTAGTACACCTCGGGCCGCAGCAATTCGAGCAGCTGCAGGCGATTGTCGCTGGTGGTGAGCAGCAGGTTGAGTTCGCCGATGGCCTGGTACAGCAGTCGAGCGGTTTCGCCGATGTTGGCCTTGGGCAGGTTGGCGATCCAGCGCTTGAGGTCGCGTGGCGTGGCATCGCAGAACGACAGGCGTGGCTGCGTCGGGGTCGAGACGCGCAGTAACTGGAGAGGGCTGGTCTCATTCATGCCGTGGACGACTCCGGCTGAAAACGAAAAGGATGTCTCCAACAATAGCAGCTGTGGTCGAAAGAAGTTCCGATCGAATTCCAGGTCGCCCGTGGGAGCGAGTGTATCGGCTCCCACGGGGCGACCGATGGTTCAGGTCCTCGGCAAGGCCAGCCCCTGGCCCATCCGTACCGGCGAGCCGGCCACCAGTTCCTCGGCCCACTTCACCTGGCCCGGGCCGAACAGGACGATGGCGGTGGAACCCAGCTTGAAGCGGCCCAGTTCGGCACCTTTTTCCAGATGGATCGGCGCACGGGCGGCTTCGTCGTAGCGGAAGGTCTTGAGCTCGCGCTTGGGTGGCGTGACCAGCCCGGCCCAGACGGTTTCGATGGACGCCACGATCATCGCGCCCACCAGTACCACGGCCATGGGGCCGCGTTCGGTGTCGAAGATGCACGCCACGCGTTCGTTGCGGGCGAACAGCTCGGGAACGTTTTCGGCGGTGGTCTGGTTGACCGAGAAGATCCGTCCCGGAATGTAGACCATCTCCCGCAGCGTACCGGCCAGCGGCATATGCACGCGGTGGTAATCCTTGGGCGACAGGTAGATGGTGGCGAAATCGCCGCCCATGAACGGCGCTGCGTTGGCCGAGTCGCCGCCAAGCAGTTCCAGCACACTGAAACTGTGGCCCTTGGCCTGGAACACCCGGCCGTGCTCGATCGGGCCGAGCTGGCTGACGGCGCCGTCGGCGGGGCTGAGGATCGCGCCTGGGGTTTCGTCCAGTGGGCGCGCGCCTTCCTTCAAGGCGCGGGTGAAGAAGGCGTTGAAGTGCTCATAGGCGGTCAGGTCTTCCACCAGGGCCTGGGACATGTCCACCTGGTAGCGCTTGGCGAACCACGCGGTGAATGCATTCTTGAACCAGCGTACGCGGCATTCGGCAATGCAGCCGGCCAGCCGTGACAGCAGGTGGTGGGGCAACAGGTACTGGGTGAGGATGAACAAGCGGTTTTTCATTAACTGTCCTTTTTGGAACCTTCAAAGCTCGATAGGGGTATCGGGGTGGTTGCCCCATTCGCCCCAGGAACCGGCATAGCCTTTGACCCGTGGGTAACCGAGCGCCTTGGCCACCAGGTAGGTGAAGCCGGAGCGGTGGTGAGTCTGGCAGTGGGTGATGATTTCTTTGTCGGGGGTGATGCCCAGCTGTTCGAGAATCTGCGGCATGTCCCGGCGGATACGCAGGTTGCGGGCTGGGTCCATGCCGGCGGTCCATTCGAAATTGACCGCGCCGGGGATGTGTCCGCCCCTGGCTGCAACGACTTTTTCCCCGGAGTATTCCAGCGGGCCGCGCGCGTCCCAGATCGCCAGGTCGGCGGCACCGAGGCGGCTTTGCAGGTATTCGCGAGTGGCGGTGGGCTCGTCGCGCAGCGTCAGCGGCACCGGGCCACCGGCGCTGGGCGGTACTTCGGTGGACACGGGTAGGCCTTCGTCCAGCCATGACAGCAGGCCGCCGTCGAGGTAGTGGTAGTTCGGGTGGCCGATCACATCCAGCAACCAGATGAAGCGCCCGGCCCAGCCGCCGCCTTCGTCGTCGTAGACCACGTAGACCGCGTCCGGGTTGTGCCCGAGCTCGCCGAACAATGCCTCGAGGTCAGCCTTGGCCGGCAACAGGCCTGGCGCTGGCGGCTGGCCCAGTTGCGTACGCTTGGGGTCGACGAAGCGCGCGCCGGGAACGTGCCCGGTGCTGTAGCGGGCGGCGCTGGTCAGGTCCACCAGAATCAGTTCGCGTGCGTCGAGGCGCGCAAGCAGGTCGCTTGGTTCGATCACCAGCGGCAAGCCAGAGAAGTCAGGCATGTGAGGTCTCCAGGGGCGCAAAGGGAAAGGATTGTATCAAGTTCAACGGCCGCGGTTGGTAAAGGTGTGCAGGGCCCGCTCGATACATTGCGCGGTCTTGCCGAAAGCCTGGACCGTCACGTCCGAGAACGGGCCTCCGCCCTGGTCCACGACCACCAGCATGATCACCTTGCCATTGCAGGTCAGTGAACGCAGCAGCAGGTGCTCGCCCTTGAACAGGCTGCGCAGGACCGGCGGCAGCAGTGCCGAAAACTGAGCGTTGTTGTCGGGGTTCAGGCGAACCTGGGCCTGTTGTGCCAGCAACCGTTGCAAGACCTTGCTCTGGTTGATCGGGAAGCTCATGGCCGCCGCCTCGCTGGGCAGGCCGGCGGTCTGGTGCACGCGCACGTTGGCCTGGCTGCGGTCGGCCATCAGGATCATCACCCGGCGCATGCCGCACGCCGCCAGGGCGTCCCGGGCGGCGGTGGTCAGGTGCATGGCGTTGCTGAAGGGGCTTGGCTCCACCAGCAAGGCGGCGCACTGCTTGCGCCACTGGGTCAGGTCGACGGTGCTGGGTGGCGTTGCGGATGCTCGCCCGGAGGGGATGCGGCGACTGCCCGGGGGCCAGACCAGGGCCACGGCCGGGTGCCAGAGGTCCGGCATGCTGTTCTGGCGAGCGCTGTTGGCGGCTTGTTGGTGAAGTTGCTGCTGGATCTCTTCCACGGGCATCTGCAGGTACAGGCTCGTGAGGTACTGCCAGCGTGCGCTGTGGGGAGCGTCCCAGGCATGGTGCGCTGAAACCGCCAGGCCGTTGGCCAGCAGCACGGTGTTGGCCGGTTGGTTCAGCCAGCGCCGCAGGGTCGGGTCATCGTCCAGGCGGTTCTGTTGGCGCAGCGGATGTTCGCTGTCTCGGGCGATGCGCAGGACTTTCGCCAGTTCGCGACGTTCATTGAGCAACAGTCGGTAACCCTGCGCCACCCAGACCGGCAGGCGCCAGGTCTCCACCAGGGCCAGGCAGATGCTCAGCAGGCCGACGCCGAACAATTCGTGCTCCACCTTGCTGGCCTGCTGGCCTTGATGGAGGACCCGCAGCTCCCATTCCCCCAGCAGGCGCGGATGCGTCAGCGCCATGGGCCAGAGCGGCGAGAGAAACAGCAGGCTGCCCCAGTGAATGTCCTGCCACAGCCGCGCCAGGCGGCTGGCGAAAAAACCATTGGCCTGTTGCGTGGCATGCTGGCTGATCAATTGCAGCTGGCGCAGGGCAACGGGTATCTGTTGCTCCGGCAGCGAGGGCAGGCGTGCCAGCAGTTCCTCGGTGCGCTTGAGGCCGAGACGGTTGATGGCCACTTCGAGATTTTCCGCGGGCTCGGCGAGGTTGCCCCGGGTGTGATGATTGGCTTCCCGGATGACGCTCAGGGCCAGGGCGGGGCTGTCCTGCATCAGCTCGGCGATATCGCGCAACGAGCGATTGCTGTCGGCGATGGCCTTGCAGACCAGGTCGTGACTGGCCTGCGGCACCGGCAGATGGACGCCCTCGAGCAGCTTTACCCAGCCTTCGAGGGTGGTCGGTCGTGGAGTTGGAACCTTCGTTTCGTTAGCCATGGCTGGGGGTGATCATCGCATGCTGCAACGTGGCAAATTGGCTTTTCGCCAGAACTGGCTATAGTCTGGCGCAGTTTTGCCGATAAGGAGAAGAAGAGATTTTCCAGCTTCCGAATATGACCTTGAACCCGACTTAAATAAGTACTTTCTATCTATGGCTAAAATTATCGGCATCATAGTCGTGTTCGCGAGCGTGCTCGGCGGATACGTGCTCTCCCATGGCAAGATCGCCGCCCTGGTCCAGCCCTTCGAGGTGCTGATCATCGGTGGTGCGGCCCTTGGCGCTTTCCTGCAGGCCAACCCTGGCTACATGACCATGCACGTGCTCAAGAAATCCCTGAGCATGTTCGGTTCGCGCTTCAGCCACACGTTCTACCTGGAAGTGCTGGGGCTGATCTACGAGATCCTCAACAAGAGCCGGCGTGAAGGCATGATGGCGATCGAAGGCGACATCGAAGACGCCGCCGCCAGCCCGATCTTCGCCAAGTATCCCGCCGTGCTCAAGGACGCCCGGATGACGGCGTTCATCTGTGACTACCTGCGCATCATGTCGTCCGGCAACATGGCTCCCCATGAGCTGGAAGGCTTGTTCGACATGGAACTGTACAGCCTCAAGGAAGACCTGGAGCACCCGTCCCACGCCGTCAACGGTATCGCCGACGGTATGCCCGGCTTCGGTATCGTCGCCGCGGTGTTGGGTATCGTGGTGACCATGGCTTCCCTGGGCGATGGCGACCAGAAGTCCATCGGCCTGCACGTGGGGGCGGCCCTGGTGGGTACCTTCTTCGGTATTTTGGCCGCGTACGGTTTCTTCGGCCCGCTGGCCCATTCCCTGGCCCATGATGCCAAGGAAGAGCTCAACGTCTATGAAGCCATCAAGGCGTCCCTGGTGGCCTCGGCCTCGGGTATGCCGCCATCGCTGGCGGTCGAGTTCGGTCGCAAGGTTCTCTACCCGGCGCACCGTCCAAGCTTCGCCGAGCTGGAACAAGCGGTTCGCGGTCGCTAGTGCTTTGCTTTGCAAATACGTTCCTTTTTTGGCCAGTGACTGTTGCTGCCAGACAAGGCGCCGCGACGAGTCATAGCCCGCTATGGCGAGGAGCGGCAACGCAGTATGGCAGCAACAGGCACCGTCAGAACGGAACAGTATTTGTGAAGCAGAGCACTTAGGTCATGGAAAATAATCAGCCGATTATCGTAAAGCGCGTCAAGCGCATTGCCGGCGGGCACCATGGCGGTGCTTGGAAAATCGCCTTTGCCGACTTCGCGACGGCGATGATGGCGTTCTTCCTGGTGCTGTGGCTGCTGTCCACCGCGACCCCGGAGCAGAAGATCGCCATCGCCGGTTACTTCAAGGATCCGGTCGGTTTTTCCGAAAGCGGCACGCCCTACATCATCGACCTGGGCGGTTCTCCGGTCCTTGCGCCGGAAAATACCCTCAACCCCGAGGTCAAATCCCAGCCTCAGCCCGACAAGGCAACGGTCGATGCCAATGAGGCCGAAGGCATGGCCGAGCAGGTCGAGCGCGAACGCCTGGAGTTGCTCCTGCAGGAATTGCAGAACAAGGTCGAAGAGAACCCGGAGCTGCAGAAGTTCAAGGACCAGATCCTGTTCGAAATCACCCCGAACGGCTTGCGCATCCAGATCATGGATGCCGAGAACCGGCCGATGTTCGACTCCGGCAGCGCGCGGCTCAAGCCCTATTTCGAAGACATCCTGCTGGCCATGGCCGACACCATCAAGGCGGTGCCGAACAAGATCAGCATCAGCGGTCATACCGATGCCAAGCCCTACATCGGCAAGGGTGACTTCGGTAACTGGGAGCTCTCCGCCAACCGCGCCAACGCGGCACGGCGTGCCCTGGTGGCCGGCAGCTACCCGGACGAGCAGGTGGCGCGGGTGGTCGGTTACGCCTCGTCGGCGCTGTTCGACCGCAAGGACCCGTTCAACCCGGTCAACCGACGCATCGACATCGTCGTGTTGACCAAGAAGGCGCAGAAAGCCATCGAGGGTTCGCAGACCGATGACCCTGCGCCAGATCCAGCTCAGGATCAGGGCACGCCCGCAGAGACACCGGCGACGCCGTCGGGCGCCGCGGCTGACCCGAATGCCTTGCCACCGGATCAGCAGCCGGTGCCCGCCCATGAGTTGCGCGAGCGCTTGAACCTGTTCGACGAGGTCGCGCCCAAGCCTGCCGAAACGCCTGGGCAGTGACCTGAAGATTTGTCGATGGACCCGTGGCGAGGGGATTTATCCCCGCCGGGCTGCGCAGCCGCCCCTGTACCTGGCTTTTATCCAAAAGTACGAAGGGGAGGGGGCGTTTCGTGCCCCGGCGTGGATCAAACCCCTCGCCACAACTGCGTGCGGCTTCCCTTCCTTTCGAGTCAGTAGCTGTTTTCCGGCAGGCTGGCGATGATCGAGCGGTAGCTGTTCATCCGTTGCTGGTGCACACGGCCTTCTTCCAGTGCCTTGAGCAGGGCGCAACCGGGTTCGCGGTCATGCTTGCAGTCGCGGAAGCGGCACGTGCCGATCAGGTCGTTGAACTCGATGAACCCGGCTTCCACATCGGCCCGGCTGACATGACCCAGGCCGAACTCGCGAATGCCCGGGGAGTCGATCAGCTCACCGCCGCCAGGGAAATGGAACAGCCGGGCGGTGGTGGTGGTGTGGGTGCCCTGGCCGGACAGCTCGGACAAAGGCCCGACACGGGTGTCGACCTCCGGCAGCAGGCTGTTGACCAATGACGACTTGCCGACACCCGACTGTCCGACGAACACGCTGATGCGCCCGTCCAGTTGCTGTTGCAATTGCTCCATGCCGTTGCCGTGATGGGCGGAGACTTCCAGTACCGGATAACCCAATTGCCGATAGACCGACAGCAAGGCGTTCAGCGCCGGGGCGTTATGCTCGTCGATCAGGTCGAATTTGTTGAGCAGCAACAGCGGGCGGATACCCGCATGTTCGGCCGCGACCAGGTAACGGTCGATGAGGTTGGCGTGAGGTTCTGGCAGCGGGGCGAACACAATGACGATCATGTCGACGTTCGCCGCCACCGGCTTGAGCTGGCCCCGGCTGTCCGGACGGCACAGCTCGGTGTGACGTGGCAATTGCGCGACAATCACGCCGATACCCTGGTTGCCGGCGCGCCACACCACTCGGTCGCCAGTGACCAGCGCCGGCAGGTTGGCCCGCAGATGGCAGCGGAAGACCTGGCCAGCCAGCTCGCCTTCACAGGCTTCGACCTCGACCTGCACGCCGAAGTGGGCGATCACCAGGCCGGTCTGTTCGGGACCCAGGTCACCACCCTCCAGGGCTTGCACCGCACTGGATTCGCGTTTGGCGGCGCGGGCGGCGCGCTCGCCCTGGATCTTTTCGATACGCCAGTTCTGGCGGCGATTGAGTTGGCGTTTGGCCATGGGTGTTCCGTATGAAGAATGCAGCGATTAGATAAAACGGCGGCGAGTTTAGCACGCCCAGGAGCCGGCCTAGGCTAAACTGCGCAGCTACGCCGAGGAGCCCCCCATGCAAAATCCGCAGAACCTGATCTGGATCGACCTGGAAATGACCGGTCTGAACCCCGACACCGACGTCATTATCGAAATGGCCACCATTGTCACCGACAGTGACCTCAACACCCTGGCCGAAGGCCCGGTGATCGCGATCCACCACAGCGATGAAGTCCTCGCCGGCATGGACGAGTGGAACACTCGCCAGCATGGTGGCTCGGGCCTGACTCAACGGGTACGCGACAGCAAGATCAGCATGGCCGAGGCCGAAGCCCAGACCATCGCCTTCCTGGAGCAATGGGTGCCCCGGGGCAAGTCGCCCATCTGCGGCAACAGCATTTGCCAGGATCGACGCTTTCTCTATACCCACATGAAATCCCTGGAAAGCTATTTCCATTACCGCAACCTGGATGTCTCCACCCTCAAGGAACTGGCCGCCCGCTGGGCGCCGCAGGTTCGCGACAGCTTCCAGAAGGGCGGCAGCCACCTGGCGCTGGACGATATCCGCGAATCCATCGCCGAGCTGCAGCACTACCGCAAGCATTTCATCAAGTTCTGATTGAAGCGCGCGGCGCTCTTGTGACGAGGGGATAAATCCCCTCGCCACGGGTTCTGCGCTGGACATGCGCAACCGCCCTCTTTTGGTGCTTGCCTGAAATGGCTAGACTGCGCGCCTTCCCGCAAGGACCGCCAACATGTTGCTGATGCTTTATCTGATCGCCATCACCGCCGAAGCGATGACCGGCGCCTTGTCCGCCGGACGGCGTGGCATGGACTGGTTCGGCGTGGTGCTGATCGCCTGTGTCACCGCGCTGGGGGGCGGCTCGGTGCGCGATGTGCTGCTCGGTCATTATCCCCTCACCTGGGTCAAGCATCCGGAATACCTGGTGCTGACCACTGCGGCGGCGATGCTGACGGTGTTCCTGGCGCGCTGGATGCGTCACCTGCGTTCGATGTTCCTGGTACTCGACGCCGTGGGCCTGGTGGCGTTTACCCTGATCGGTTGCATGACCGCCCTTGAGATGGGCCATGGCATGCTGGTGGCGTCGGTCAGTGGCGTGATCACCGGGGTGTTCGGCGGCATCCTGCGGGATATATTCTGCAACGATATTCCCCTGATCTTCCGCCGTGAGCTCTATGCCAGCGTGTCGTTTGCCGCGGCGTGGTGTTATCTGCTCTGTGTCTATCTGCAGCTGCCAAGCGAACAGGCAATCCTCATCACGTTGTTCGGTGGTTTCCTGCTACGCCTCCTGGCGATCCGCTTTCACTGGGAAATGCCCAAGTTCGTCTATAACGACGAGGTTTGACGCTCGGCGTGCTGGCGCAGCGCCCATTCCACATGCTCGCGCACCAGTTCCGACGGATAGTCGCGTCGCGCGTGCAAGGCCTGCAGTACGGGAATGGTCGAAGGGGCATTGCCAAGGCCCACCGCCAGGTTGCGCAGCCAGCGTTCGTAGCCGGCTCGGCGCAGTGGCGAGCCTTCGGTGCTCCTGAGGAAGGTGTCCTCGTCCCACAGGAACAATTCGGCCAGGCCGGCGTTGTCCAGGTTATGCCGGGGTTTGAAATCGCTTTCCCCGGTAGGCCGGGCGAAGCGGTTCCAAGGGCAGACGATCTGGCAATCGTCGCAGCCGAACACTCGATTGCCGATCAAGGGACGCAGTTCTTCGGGGATGGCGTTCTTCAGTTCAATGGTGAGGTAGGAAATGCAACGGCGGGCGTCCAGCAGGTAGGGCCCTGCGAATGCCTTCGTAGGACAGATATCCAGGCAGGCCGTGCATTTGCCGCAGTGCTCCGTGGCGTGGGGCGGGTCCACGGGCAGCGGCAGGTCGACAAACAGCTCGCTCAGGAAGAAATAACTGCCGGCCTTGCGGTTCAGTACCAGGGTGTTCTTGCCGATCCAGCCGAGCCCGGCCTGTTCGGCAATGGCTTTTTCCAGTACCGGGGCGCTGTCGACAAAAGCGCGATAACCGAAGGGGCCGATGACCGCCTGGATTTTTTCGGCTAATTGTTGCACGCGTTTACGGATCAATTTGTGGTAATCGCGGCCCAACGCATAGCGCGAGACGTAGGCTTTTTCCGGTTGGGCGAGCCTGTGGGCCATCTCGGTGTCGCCCGGCAGGTAATCCATGCGCAGGGACACCACGCGCAATGTTCCCGGCACCAGCTCCTCGGGGTGGGAACGTTTGCTGCCATGGGCGCCCATATAGTCCATTTCGCCGTGGTAGCCGGCGTCGAGCCAGCGTTGCAAATGCTGCTCATGTTCGGCGAGGTCCAGGCCGCTGATGCCGACTTGCTGGAAGCCCAGCTCGCGGCCCCAGTCCTTGATGGATTGGGCGAGGGCGGGGAGGTCGGTGGGAATGACAGGCATGTGGCAAGAGAAACCGGAGCTGAGATGCGTATAATTCTGCCAGACATCGGAGCCTGAAGACGCATGCCGCACACTAAAGATGATTTTCCCGACGCGCTGTACAGTGCCGCGCAGGTCCGGGCCCTCGACGCACAACTGATCGCGGCGGGGACCACCGGCTTCGAATTGATGCAGCGCGCAGCCCGTGCCACCTGGCGGGCGATCGTCCGGCGCTGGCCACAGGCCGGCGAGCTGACCGTGATGACCGGTCATGGCAATAATGCCGGCGACGGTTTCCTGGTGGCGACCCTGGCCCGCCGTGCCGGCTGGTCGGTGCGGGTACTGACCGTGGGTGAGCCTCGTCGCCTGCAGGGGGACGCCGCCATTGCCCATGCCGAGGCCGTGGCAGTGGGGGTGCCGCTGGAGACGTGGAACGACGAATCCGAATTGCGAGGGGTGCTGCTGGATGCCTTGCTTGGCACGGGCTTGAGCGGTGATGTGCGCGAACCCTATATCCGGGCGATCGACACGATCAATGTCAGCGGGCTGCCGGTCGCCGCGGTGGATATTCCTTCCGGCCTGTGCAGCGACACCGGACGGGTCCTGGGCACGGCGGTCGCGGCCGACCTGACGGTGACCTTCATTGGTCTGAAACTGGGCCTGTTCACGGGCGACGCGGCGGACCGCGTCGGTGAGCTGGTCTTCGATGACCTGCACGCCGATGCGGATATCGTTGAATCGGCGCCGTCCACTGCACGATTGCTCTTACCAAAAAATCTGCCGCGTCTGACGCCTCGCGCGCCCACTTCCCACAAAGGCTCGTTCGGGCACGTCCTGTTGATCGGCGGCGACCGGGGATTTGGCGGTGCGATCCAGATGAGTGCCGAAAGCGCCCTGCGTTGCGGTGCCGGAATGGTTTCCATGGCGACCCGCAGCGAACACGTATCGGCTGCGCTGACGCGTTTACCTGAGGTCATGGTGCAAGGCACTCATTCGGCGAACCAGCTGATGGGCCTGCTGGAGCGGGCGGACGTGCTGGTGGTGGGCCCCGGGTTGGGCCAGGCCGCCTGGGGGCGCAGTTTGCTGTCGGCGGCGGCCAACGTTTCCGTGCCGCAGGTATGGGACGCCGACGCCCTGAACCTGCTGAGCGCGGGCGCGGTCGGTTTGCCCGAGGGCTGTGTGATCACTCCGCATCCGGGTGAAGCGGCCCGGCTCCTGGATATTTCCACGGCACAGGTGCAGGCCGATCGTCCGGCGGCGGCCCGGGCACTGAGCAGGAAATACGCCGCCACGGTAATCCTCAAGGGCGCTGGCAGCCTGGTTGCCGGCCCGGACGGTCGCCTGGCGGTTTGCGGCCAGGGCCATCCGGCCATGGCCACGGCCGGCCTCGGAGATGTATTGGCCGGGGTGATCGGCGCCTTGCTCGCCCAGGGCATGGATGGCTTCGAGGCCGCCTGCCTGGCTGTCTGGTTGCACGCCAATGCCGGCGCACAGGTCGGGCGCTCGGGCCGGGGGCTGGCGGCGACCGACCTGATTCCGGCCATTCGTCAGTTGCTGGAGGAGCAGTCACCTTGTCTGAAGTAACCCTGTACGTGGCCGACGAGCAGGCCATGACGCAATTCGGTGCTCGCATTGCGCAGGTCACCGCAGGCCACGGCCTGATCTTCCTGGAAGGCGATCTCGGCGCGGGCAAGACCACCTTGTCCCGCGGCATCATTCGCGGCCTGGGGCATGTCGGCGCGGTGAAAAGCCCTACGTTCACCTTGGTGGAGCCCTACGAGATCGGTGATATCCGAGCGTTTCATTTCGATTTGTATCGACTGGTGGATCCGGAAGAGCTGGAGTTTCTCGGTATCCGTGATTATTTCGAAGACGATGCCTTGTGCCTGATCGAATGGCCCTGCAAGGGTGCAGGCTTTTTGCCAAAGCCTGACCTGACCATTACCATTGGCGCGCAGAATGGCGGGCGTTCGCTGAAACTGACGCCGCAAGGCTCGCGCGGCGAGTCGTGGTGTGCCGCATTGGCACTGGAAACTATTTGATGATGGGGTTTGGTATGCGCTTTCGCGCGGTGGCTGCTGTCGTAGGACTGTTGCTTACGGCACTGGCCGTCGATGCTGTGGCTGAGACAAAGGTCAACAGCGTTCGCCTGTGGCGGGCGCCGGACAACACGCGACTGGTGTTCGACCTGACGGGGCCGGTGCAGCACAGCGTGTTCACCCTCACGGCCCCGGACCGCCTGGTGATCGACATCAACGGCGCCTCCCTGGGCGCGCCGCTGAACGTGCCCACCGCCAATACGCCGATTACCGCCATGCGTTCGGCCCAGCGTACGCCGACCGACCTGCGGGTGGTCATCGACCTGAAAAAAACCGTCACCCCGAAAAGCTTCACCCTGGCGCCCAATGCCCAGTACGGCAACCGCCTGGTGGTGGACCTGTTCGACAACCCGGCCGACGCCGCGCCACCGCCGCCGCCTCCTGCCAATGTCGCCACGGTGCCGGCGGTGCCGGTCACGCCGACCGAGCCGGCGATCAAGCTGCCACCGGCCCCGGCCGGCAAGCGCGATATCATTGTGGTCATCGATGCCGGTCATGGCGGGGAAGACCCAGGGGCCTCGGGCTCGCGTGGGCAGCGCGAAAAAGACGTGGTGTTGTCCATCGCCCGGGAGCTGCAGCGCCAGGTCAACGGCATGAAGGGCTTCCGCGCCGAACTGACCCGTACCGGCGACTATTTCATCCCGTTGCGCGGTCGTACCGAAATCGCCCGCAAGAAAGGCGCCGACCTGTTCGTCTCGATCCATGCCGACGCGGCACCTTCGACCGCGGCCTTCGGGGCCTCGGTGTTCGCCCTGTCCGACCGGGGCGCCACCTCCGAGACTGCTCGCTGGCTGGCCGACAGCGAAAACCGTTCCGACCTGATCGGCGGTGCCGGCAACGTCAGCCTTGACGACAAGGACCGCATGCTGGCCGGTGTGTTGCTCGATTTGTCGATGACCGCCTCGCTGACCTCCAGCCTGAATGTCGGCCAGAAGGTCCTGAGCAATATCGGCCGCGTCACGCCCCTGCACAAGCAGCGTGTCGAACAGGCCGGCTTCATGGTGCTCAAGTCGCCGGACATCCCGTCGATCCTGGTGGAAACCGGATTCATCTCCAACGCCAACGAAGCCTCCAAGCTGACGTCTTCCAGCCACCAGCAGGCCCTGGCCCGGTCCATCAGCAGCGGTGTACGCCAGTTCTTCCAGCAGAACCCGCCGCCGGGCACCTACATCGCCTGGCTGCGTGACTCCGGCAAGATCGCCCAAGGCCCGCGGGACCATAGGGTCAGTCCCGGTGAAACCCTGGCAATGATTGCCGTGCGCTACCAGGTGTCGCCCGCCACCTTGCGCAGCGCCAACAATCTCAAGAGCGACGAGCTCAAGATCGGCCAGACCCTGACCATTCCGGGCAATGAAGTGGCGTCCAAGCAATGAGCGATGAAGTGATCGGCAGCAACGCCCGTATCGAGCTGCTCAGTCCTCGGCTGGCGAACCAGATCGCCGCCGGCGAGGTGGTCGAGCGCCCGGCGTCGGTCATCAAGGAACTGCTGGAGAACAGCCTGGACTCCGGTGCCCGGCGCATCGATGTGGACGTCGAGCAGGGTGGCGTCAAGCTGCTGCGGGTGCGTGACGACGGTGGTGGTATTCCCGCCGACGACCTGCCGCTGGCACTGGCGCGCCATGCCACCAGCAAGATCCGCGATCTGGAAGATCTCGAACGGGTCATGAGCCTGGGGTTTCGTGGCGAAGCGCTGGCCTCCATCAGCTCGGTGTCGCGCCTGACGCTGACCTCCCGCACCCGCGACGCCGAACAGGCCTGGCAGGTCGAGACCGAGGGGCGGGACATGGCCTCCCGTGTGCAGCCTGCGGCCCATCCGGTGGGCACGTCGGTGGAAGTGCGTGACCTGTTTTTCAATACGCCGGCACGGCGCAAGTTTCTCAAGGCCGAGAAGACCGAGTTCGATCATCTGCAGGAAGTCATCAAGCGCCTGGCCCTGGCGCGGTTCGACGTGGCGTTCCACTTGCGCCATAACGGCAAGACCATTCTCAGTCTGCACGAGGCCCGTGACGACGCGGCCCGTGCCCGGCGCGTGGCGGCGGTGTGCGGCTCGGGTTTCCTGGAACAGGCCTTGCCCATCGAGGTCGAGCGCAATGGCCTGCACCTGTGGGGCTGGGTCGGGTTGCCAACCTTCTCCCGCAGCCAGGCGGATCTGCAATATTTCTATGTGAACGGCCGGGCGGTACGGGACAAGCTGGTCGCCCACGCGGTGCGCCAGGCCTATCGCGATGTGTTGTTCAACGGTCGGCATCCGACCTTCGTGCTGTTTTTCGAGGTCGACCCTTCAGTGGTGGACGTCAACGTGCACCCCACCAAGCATGAGGTGCGCTTCCGCGACGGGCGCATGGTGCACGATTTCCTCTATGGCACCTTGCACCGCGCCTTGGGCGACGTGCGTCCGGAAGACCAGTTGGCAGCACCGGCCACCGTGGCCGGGATGGTTCGTCCAACCGGACTGGAAGCCGGCGAATTCGGACCCCAGGGCGAAATGCGCCTGGCGGCCAATACCCTGCTGGAGCAGCCCCAGGCGCAACCGAGCTACACCTCGGCGAGTTCCGGCGCAGGTGGCTATCAGTATCAATACACCCCGCGCCCGCAATCGAGCGTGCCGGCGGCCGAGGCCCAGGCGGCCTATCGGGAATTCTTCAAGCCGTTGCCTGAAACCGGCGCAGTGGCGTTGCCCGACGGCCAGGGCGATATCCCGCCGCTGGGCTACGCCCTGGCGCAGCTCAAGGGCATCTATATCCTGGCGGAAAATGCCCAGGGCCTGGTCCTGGTGGATATGCATGCCGCTCATGAGCGAATCATGTACGAGCGGCTGAAAATCGCCATGGCCAGCGAAGGGCTCAGCGGCCAGCCGCTGCTGGTGCCTGAGTCACTGGCTGTCAGCCAGCGCGAAGCCGATTGCGCAGAAGAACATGTGGGCTGGTTCCAGCGCCTGGGCTTCGAGCTGCAGCGACTGGGCCCGGAAACCCTGGCGATCCGGCAGATCCCGGCGCTGCTGAAGCAGGCCGAGGCCAATCGGTTGGTCAGCGACGTGCTGGCGGATCTGATGGAGTACGGCACCAGCGACCGGATCCAGGCGCATCTGAACGAGCTGCTGGGCACCATGGCCTGCCATGGCGCGGTCCGCGCCAACCGGCGCCTGGCCTTGCCGGAAATGAACGGCTTGCTGCGGGACATGGAGAACACCGAGCGCAGCGGCCAATGCAACCATGGCCGGCCGACCTGGACCCAACTGGGCCTGGACGACCTGGACAAACTGTTTTTGCGCGGTCGTTGATGAGCCAGTTGCCACCTGCGATTTTCCTGATGGGGCCGACTGCCGCTGGCAAGACCGACCTGGCCATCGAATTGACCAAGGTCCTGCCCTGCGAGTTGATCAGTGTCGATTCGGCCCTGGTCTATCGGGGCATGGACATCGGCACCGCCAAGCCGTCAAAAGAACTGCTGGCCGAATTTCCCCACCGCCTGATCGACATCCTGGACCCGGTCGAGGCTTATTCGGCGGCCGATTTCCGGCGTGATGCGCTCCAGGCCATGGCCGAAATCACTGCGCGGGGCAACATCCCGCTGCTGGTGGGCGGCACGATGCTGTATTACAAGGCCCTGGTCGATGGGTTGGCGGACATGCCGGCGGCCGATCCCGAGGTGCGCGCGCAGATCGAAGAAGAAGCCGCGCGCCTTGGCTGGCATGCCCTGCACGAGCAATTGGCGGTCATTGACCCTGAGTCGGCGGCGCGCATCCATCCCAATGACCCGCAGCGGCTCAGCCGGGCGCTGGAGGTTTATCGGGTCAGTGGCCAGAGCATGACGGCCCTGCGCCGACAACAATCTGCGCAAAGTACTGAAGCAGCCGCTTCGGGACTGCAACAATTGCCCTATACTGTCGCGAATCTGGCCATCGCTCCGGCGAACCGGCAAGTGCTGCATCGGCGAATTGAACAAAGATTCACATTGATGTTGGAACAGGGATTCATAGACGAGGTCGTAGCCCTGCGTGAGCGAAGTGACCTGCATGCCGGGTTGCCGTCTATACGTGCGGTGGGTTATCGACAGGTCTGGGACTACCTGGACGGCAAGCTGACGTCAGCCGAGATGCGCGAGCGTGGGATTATTGCCACGCGCCAACTGGCGAAACGCCAGTTCACCTGGTTGCGCAGCTGGACTGACCTGCATTGGCTTGACAGCCTCGATTGCGACAATCTGCCACGCGCCTTGAAATACCTTGGGACCGTCTCCATATTGAGCTGAGTCCTTGCAATTGCCGTCTATCCTTGGGGGTGTGACGGCCCAAGCCATCTGATTCCGATTTTTATTATTGATCCTTAAAGGAGTGCGGCACATGTCAAAAGGGCATTCGCTACAAGACCCTTACTTGAACACTTTACGTAAAGAGAAAGTTGGGGTGTCCATCTATTTGGTCAACGGGATCAAACTGCAAGGCACGATCGAGTCTTTCGACCAGTTCGTCATCCTTCTGAAAAACACCGTCAGCCAGATGGTCTACAAACACGCTATCTCTACAGTCGTGCCGGTCCGTCCAATTCGTCTGCCAAGCGCAACCGAATCCGATGGCGGTGACGCTGAGCCGGGTAACGCCTGATAGGAGTCTCCTTTGTTCTTTGAGCGCCACGGTGGTGGTGAGCGGACTATTCTCGTTCACTTGGATGGACAGGACCCTGAGGCGCGCGAAGATCCGCAGGAGTTTCAGGAATTGGCTCTTTCGGCCGGCGCCGAGACCGTCGCGTTCTTCAACGTGCCGCGTCATCGGCCAACCGCCAAGTTCCTGATCGGCAGTGGCAAGGTCGAGGAGTTGCGTGACCTGGTCAAGGCCGAGCAGGTCGATCTGGTGATTTTCAATCACATCCTCACGCCCAGTCAGGAACGTAACCTCGAACGTGTCTTCGAGTGTCGCGTGATCGACCGTACCGGGCTGATTCTCGATATCTTCGCCCAACGCGCCCGCACCCATGAAGGCAAGCTCCAGGTCGAACTGGCCCAGCTCGAGCACATGAGTACGCGTCTGGTTCGTGGCTGGACTCACCTTGAGCGGCAGAAGGGGGGTATCGGCCTGCGCGGCCCGGGTGAAACCCAGCTGGAAACCGACCGGCGCCTGTTGCGGGTCCGCCTGCGCCAGATCAAGGGGCGCCTGGAGAAGGTCCGCAGCCAGCGCGAGCAGTCGCGCCGCGGACGCAAGCGCGCGGATATCCCGACGGTTTCGCTGGTGGGCTATACCAACGCCGGCAAGTCGACACTGTTCAATAACGTGACCCAATCGGACGTCTACGCCGCCGACCAGCTGTTCGCCACCCTCGACCCGACCCTGCGCCGACTCGACCTGGACGACCTGGGGCCGATCGTGCTGGCCGATACCGTGGGTTTCATTCGACACTTGCCGCATAAGCTGGTCGAGGCTTTCCGGGCTACGCTCGAAGAGTCGAGCAACTCCGACCTGCTGCTGCATGTGATCGATGCCGCCGAGCCCGACCGGATGCTGCAGATCGAGCAGGTCATGGTGGTGCTGGGCGAGATCGGGGCCCAGGACTTGCCGATCCTCGAGGTATACAACAAACTCGATTTGCTCGAAGGGGTGGAGCCGCAGATCCAGCGCGATGCCGACGGCAAGCCGCAGCGGGTCTGGTTGTCGGCCCAGGACGGTACCGGCCTCGACCTGCTCAAGCAGGCCGTGGCGGAGTTGCTGGGCAACGATCTGTTTGTCGGCACCCTGAAGCTGCCGCAACGGTTCGCCCGGCTCCGTGCCCAGTTCTTTGAGCTGGGGGCGGTGCAGAAAGAAGAACACGACGAAGAAGGTACCTGCCTGCTGGCGGTGCGTCTGCCTCGTGCTGAGTTGAATCGATTGGTCAGTCGCGAAGGGCTGCGACCGATGGAGTTCATCGAGCAACACACTTTGCAATAAAAGCCTGAGAACGCTGTGTCAGGCATTCTGTAGCATTGGTCGGCGCGCCGTGGGTGCGTCTTTGCTTTATCAGATGGAGAGCGCTATGGCTTGGAATGAGCCGGGTGGCAACTCGAATAATCAGGATCCCTGGGGTGGCAAGCGTCGTAACAACGGCGACCGCAAGGGACCGCCGGATCTCGACGAGGCCTTCCGCAAGCTGCAGGAAAGCCTGAACGGTTTGTTCGGTGGTGGTAAGAAACGCGGTGACGACGGCGGTCGTCCGGGCAAGGGCGGTGGTTTCGGCCTGCTCGGCATCGGTCTGGTCGTGCTCGCCGCCGTCTGGCTGTACAGCGCGGTCTATGTCGTGGACGAGCAGGAGCAGGCCGTGGTGCTGCGCTTCGGCAAGTACTACGAGACTGTCGGCCCGGGCCTGAACATCTATTTCCCGCCGATCGATCAGAAATACATGGAAAACGTCACGCGTGAGCGTGCCTACACCAAGCAGGGGCAGATGCTCACGGAAGACGAGAACATCGTCGAAGTGCCGCTGACCGTGCAGTACAAGATCACCAACCTGCAGGACTTCGTGCTGAACGTCGACCAGCCGGAAGTGAGCCTGCAGCACGCGACCGAAAGTGCCCTGCGTCACGTGGTGGGTTCCACCGCCATGGATCAGGTGCTGACCGAAGGGCGTGAGCTGATGGCCAGCGAGATCAAGGAGCGCCTGCAGCGGTTCCTCGATACCTATCGCACCGGCATCACCGTCACTCAGGTCAACGTCCAGAGCGCCGCGGCGCCGCGTGAAGTCCAGGAAGCCTTCGACGATGTGATCCGTGCCCGTGAAGACGAGCAGCGCTCGCGAAACCAGGCCGAAACCTACGCCAACGGCGTCGTGCCGGAAGCCCGTGGCCAGGCCCAGCGCATCATCGAGGACGCCAACGGTTATCGCGACGAAGTGGTCTCCCGCGCCAAGGGTGAGGCCGACCGCTTCACCAAGCTGGTGGCCGAGTATCGCAAGGCGCCCGAAGTGACCCGTCAGCGTCTTTACCTGGACACCATGCAGGAAGTCTTCAGCAATACCAGCAAGGTCCTCGTGACCGGTAACAAGAACGGCCAGAGCAATCTGCTGTACCTGCCGCTGGACAAGATGATCGAGAGCGGTCGTGCCACCAGTGCGCCGCCGACCAGCATGGCACCCGCCAGCACTGAAGCGAATACTCGCGCGGCGGTGGAGCAGCAACAGCAAGCACGTACCAGGGAGAGTCGCTGATGAGCAATAAATCGCTGATCGCCCTTATTGTCGGCGTCGTCGTGGCGATCGCTGCCTGGAACTGCTTCTACATCGTGTCCCAGACCGAACGTGCGGTATTGCTGCAATTCGGTCGCGTGGTCGAGGCGGATGTCCAGCCAGGGCTGCATGTGAAGGTGCCGTACGTCAACAAGGTGCGCAAGTTCGACGCTCGCCTGATGACGCTCGATGCGCCGACGCAACGCTTCCTGACGCTGGAAAAGAAAGCCGTGATGGTGGATGCCTATGCCAAGTGGCGTGTGAAGGACGCCGAGCGTTTCTATACCGCGACCTCGGGTCTCAAGCAGATCGCCGACGAACGTCTGTCCCGCCGCCTGGAGTCAGGCCTGCGTGACCAGTTCGGTAAGCGTACCCTGCATGAGGTGGTGTCCGGTGAGCGTGACGCGCTCATGGCCGATATCACCCGCTCCTTGAACACGATGGCGGAAAAAGAGCTGGGTATCGAAGTGGTCGATGTCCGGGTCAAGGCCATCGACCTGCCCAAGGAAGTCAATCGCAGCGTCTTCGAGCGGATGAGCACCGAGCGTGAGCGTGAAGCCCGGGAGCATCGCGCCAAGGGTAACGAGCTGGCGGAAGGTATCCGTGCCGATGCCGATCGTCAGCGCCGCGTGTTGCTGGCCGAGGCTTATCGTGAATCGGAAGAGGTTCGCGGTGATGGCGATGCCCAGGCCGCTGCGATCTACGCCAAGGCCTACGGCCAGGACCAGGAGTTCTACGCGTTCTACCGCAGCCTGCATGCCTACCGTGAAAGCTTCGGGCGTAAATCCGATGTGCTGGTGCTGGATCCGAGCAGCGACTTTTTCCGCTACCTGGAACAGGCCAAGCCTTGATGCAGCGTTGACCTGAAACACTCCGCCTGGCGGCTAAAGCGTCGGGCGGGGTGATCCTTTGGGAAAACGAGTGTATGATGCGGCAGCCGGGAAATTCCCGGCTTTTTTGCGTCTGCACGTTCGATTGTGGTTTTGCTTGCAGACGTCGGGTTGAACGACTCGACAGGTTTTTCGAGGAAAGCGCTGGACGAGGCCGATTCCTGGCCCTTCGTCACGTCGCCCTTGCGCGTTGTTTGTGCAAAGGCACAGGTGTTTTCTGCTTCACTCAAGGCTTGCCCGAAGGCTGGCCGCCCGGACCATAGGGGAATGGCGTAATGGCAACGGTAGACCGCTGGCTGCTGCCAGATGGCATCGAAGAAGTACTGCCACCGGAAGCTGCGCGTATCGAAGTGGCGCGTCGGCAGGTGTTGGATCTGTTCCAGAGCTGGGGTTACGAATTTGTCGTCACCCCTCATATCGAGTACCTGGAATCCCTGCTGACCGGCGCGGGCCAGGACCTGGACCTGCGTACTTTCAAGGTCGTCGACCCGCAGTCGGGCCGGCAGATGGGCTTCCGCGCCGACATCACGCCGCAAGTGGCGCGAATCGACGCCCACACGTTGCGCCGGGAAGGCCCCAATCGCCTGTGCTATGCCGGCAGCGTGCTGCACGCCCAGCCTCGTGCCTTGTCTTCTTCTCGCAGCCCCATCCAGCTGGGTGCCGAGTTGTATGGCGACGCCAGCCCCAGCAGCGACGTGGAAGTCATCAGCTTGATGTTGGCGATGCTGCAACTGGCTGACGTACCGGATGTCCACATGGACCTGGGTCATGTCGGCATCTATCGCGGCCTGGCCCGCGCCGCCGGCCTGTCCGGCGAAGTGGAGCAGCAGTTGTTCGATGCCTTGCAGCGCAAGGCCATCGACGAGGTCGTCAGCCTGACCGAAGGCTTGCCGAGCGATCTGTCCGACATGCTGCGGGCGCTGGTGGGCCTGTGTGGCGGTCGTGAGGTGCTGGTTGCGGCCCGGGATCGCCTGGCGAATGCGCCGGCCCCCGTGCTGGCGGCCCTGGACGACCTGCTGGCAATAGCCGAGCGGTTGTCGGTGCGTTTCCCGGAGCTGCCGTTGTATTTCGACCTGGGTGAGTTGCGCGGTTATCACTACCACACCGGCGTGGTGTTCGCGGTGTTCGTACCGGGCGTGGGCCAGTCCATCGCCCAGGGCGGTCGTTACGATGACATCGGCGCCGATTTCGGTCGTGCTCGTCCGGCGACCGGCTTTTCTACCGATTTGAAAACCCTGGTGACCCTGGGGCGTGCTGAGGTCGAGTTACCGTCTGGCGGTATCTGGATGCCTGACAGTACGGATGCGGCACTCTGGCAAGCAGTCTGCCAGTTGCGCAGTGAGGGTCAGCGAGTCGTCCAGGCATTGCCCGGGCAGCCTTTGGCCGCCGCCCGCGAAGCGGACTGCGACCGGCAATTGATTCAGCACAACGGGCTTTGGCAGGTATTGCCGCTGGCTTCTTGAGTTTTCCTGCCGGCTGCGGCCGGCACCAAGTTTGCGCGAATGAGGACAAGTGTTATGGGTAAGAATGTCGTAGTCCTGGGCACCCAGTGGGGTGATGAGGGCAAAGGCAAGATCGTCGATCTGCTGACCGAACATGCTGCCGCCGTAGTGCGCTATCAGGGTGGCCACAACGCAGGTCACACCCTGGTGATCGACGGTGAGAAGACCGTCCTGCACCTGATTCCGTCGGGCGTGCTGCGTGAAGGCGTGCAGTGCCTGATCGGCAACGGTGTCGTGGTGGCTCCCGACGCGTTGCTGCGGGAAATCGTCAAGCTGGAAGAGAAAGGCGTACCGGTGCGCGAGCGCCTGCGTATCAGCCCGTCCTGCCCGTTGATCCTGTCCTATCACGTTGCGCTGGACCAGGCCCGTGAAAAGGCTCGTGGCGAGATGAAGATCGGTACCACCGGTCGTGGTATCGGCCCTGCCTACGAAGACAAGGTGGCGCGCCGCGGCCTGCGCATCGGCGATCTGTTCCACCGCGAGCGTTTCGCCGCCAAACTGGGTGAGTTGCTGGACTACCACAACTTTGTCCTGGTCAACTACTACAAAGAACCTGCCATCGATTTCCAGAAGACGCTGGACGAGTGCATGGAATACGCCGAGCTGCTCAAGCCGATGATGCTCGATGTCACCGCTGAGCTGCATGAGTTGCGTCGTGCCGGCAAGGACATCATGTTCGAAGGCGCCCAGGGTTCGTTGCTGGACATCGACCATGGCACCTACCCGTACGTGACCAGCTCCAACACCACCGCCGGCGGCATCGCCACCGGGTCGGGTTTCGGTCCGATGTACGTGGACTACATCCTGGGCATCACCAAGGCCTACACCACGCGCGTGGGCTCGGGTCCGTTCCCGACCGAACTGTTCGATGACGTCGGTGCGTTCCTGGCCAAGCGCGGCCATGAGTTCGGTGCCACTACCGGGCGTGCCCGTCGTTGCGGCTGGTTCGATGCGGTGATCCTGCGTCGCGCCATCGACGTCAACAGCATTTCTGGCTTGTGCCTGACCAAGCTGGACGTGCTGGATGGTCTGGAGACCATCAACATCTGCGTGGGCTACAAGAACCAGAACGGCGCTGTCATCGACGCTCCGACCGACGCCGACAGCTACATCGGCCTGGAGCCGGTGTACGAGCAGATGCCGGGCTGGACCGAGTCCACCGTGGGTGCCAAGACCCTGGAAGAGCTGCCTGTGGCGGCCCGCAACTACATCAAGCGTCTCGAAGAGCTGGTCGGCGCGCCGATCGACATTATTTCGACGGGGCCGGACCGCAACGAAACCATCGTTCTGCGTCATCCGTTTGGCTGATAAGTCATTGATGCACAAAACAAAGGACCCTCATTAGGGTCCTTTGTCGTTCCTGGTCGCCGTGCGGCACGACACTTGCTATGAATCTCCATTATCGGCGCCCGTTCAGCGGTGCCATCAAATTAATGGCGTTGGTAGAGGGATTTCACGTGTCGGCCGTTCTCTCACTGTTACAAAGCCGTTTGCTGCGGCCTGTGTTCGTTACGCTTGGTATCGCCCTTTTGGTGCAGGTGCTGGTGGCTGTGGCGCTGACCCGGAGCACAGTCACGGCGCTGGAGGCCGACCTGAGTGCGGGCCTGGGGGCTGATAGCCAGAAACTTTCCGGTGAGTTGGAGCAGGCCGGGCGCGAGGTGACCTCCAGCCTGGATAGCCTGTCTGCCAGTACGCGCCAGCGCCTGAATGCCGGCTTGTCCGCGCGCCTGAAGGAAGAGCAGGCACAGCTGCGGGGCGCTCTGGAAAAAGACTTGAGGGAGTCGGCCAATGATATGGCGCAACTCCTGGCCTCCGTTGCCCCTCGTGCCATGTGGGACAGCGACATTCCGACACTTTCCGAATTCGCTCGCCGGGCCCAGCGCAATCCCAATGTGCTCTTCGTCATTTATGACGATGCCAATGGCGAACACCTGACCCGTTATTTGAACCGGGAAAATCCGGTCAACAAAGCGCTGCTGGAGAAGGGCAAGGGTGAGCGGGCGCTGGACAAGGTCCTGGATGCGGCGAAAAACGATCCTTCCGTCTATTACCTCGAGGCTTCCATCAGCCCCAACGGGGTGGAAATCGGCAAAGTGCTCATGGGGGTCTCCACCGCATCCGTGGAAAGCGACCTGAAGGCGCTGGACCAGAGATTCTCGGCGTTGATCGCCAGCAGCGACCAGCTGGTGGGGGACAGTCTCAAGGGGGCTGCGGCTGACAGTGCCACTGCCATGCGTGGCCGGCTGCAGTCGGCCCAGACCACTGCTACCCAAATGCAGACCAATACTGCCAGCACCGTGCAAGAGGCCGCGAGTACCTTGCGCTGGCGCATTGGCCTGGGCCTGGCGCTGGTGGGCCTCGGCGTGCTGGTGTTGTTGGCGGTGGTGCTGGGGCGCCGGGTCGTCAATCGCCTGAGGCTGCTGATCGCGGCGATGAATGATCTGGCGGCGGGTGAGGGGGACCTGACCAAGCGCGTGCAAATCAACAGCAAGGATGAAATTGGCGACATGGCATCGGCTGTCAATCGCTTTGTGGATAAGTTGCAGCCCATCGTGCGGGAAGCGGGTGACGTGGCCCAGCGTACGGGCCTGGAGATCGGTGCGATGACCTTGCGAAATTCCGGTGCCGATGCGGCAGCCGGGATGCAGCGCGATGAAGTGGCCGAGAGCCTGCGGGCCTTGTCGCAGATGGCTGATGAGGCGCAATCGGAAAGCCAGGCAATGCAGGCGGCCTTGCAGCAGGTGGTGGAGATTCGCCAGGCCACCGATGAGAACACTCGCACATCGGCCAAGGTAGGCAGCCTGATCGAGGCGTTGGCCGGGCAGGTGGATACCGGGGCGAAAGTCATCGAGCGGTTGGCCCAGCAGAGCGAGCAGATCGAAGTGGTGCTGACGGTGATCCACGGTATTGCCGAGCAGACCAACCTGTTGGCCTTGAACGCGGCTATCGAGGCTGCGCGGGCCGGGGAGACCGGGCGCGGCTTTGCGGTGGTGGCGGATGAGGTACGGGCCCTGGCAAGCAAGACCCAGAGTTCCACGGGCGATATCCAGGCCCATATCGTGGCGTTGCAGCAAGGGGCCCGGGAGGCGGTGGCTGCGATCGGCCAGGCTGGGCGCCAGGCCAGCGAAGGATTGCTGGTATTGCGTGACAGTGCTCGTTTGCAGCAGTCGGTGCAGGCCTCTGTGGAGCAGGTGCACGCGGCCATCGGCCTGGCGACCCAGGCGGCAGCTCATCAGGCCCAGGGTGCCCAGGCGGTTCGCGGGCGGGTAGAAACCATTCATGCCCAGGCCGAGAAGGCGGCCCAGGCTGTGGTCGAGACCACCGCCAGCGGTAAGGTGCTGGACAGCCTGGCGGCGCAATTGAAGGCGAGCCTGGGACAGTTCCGGGCCTGATCCGGCTGACCGGGCATTCGTCCGGACGCGACCACGAGCTTGGGTTGCGTCCGGGGATCTTCCGGCTTTGTCCGGATGAGGGCGAGCCTGCGATTGCTGTGGTCGGGAAAGTAAAGGAGGCAGAAACGCAAAAACCCGCTTTCGCGGGTTTCTGTGAGGTTCAAGGCAAAACCTTGAAGCTTGAATTGGTGCCCAGAAGAAGACTCGAACTTCCACGACCTTGCGGTCACCAGCACCTGAAGCTGGCGTGTCTACCAATTTCACCATCTGGGCAGCATCTTCAGCGTTGCCGCTGTTGATGTGGCGCACTATACGGAGCGCGTTTTGATCTGTAAACCCCTGTTTTTGTTTTAGTAATTGCTGACTGGCTTTTCAGGGGAGGAGAAATGCAAAAACCCGCTTTCGCGGGTTCTTGTGAAGCTGGCAGATCATTGATCTGTCGCTTGAAATTGGTGCCCAGAAGAAGACTCGAACTTCCACGACCTTGCGGTCACCAGCACCTGAAGCTGGCGTGTCTACCAATTTCACCATCTGGGCAGTCTCGGCAACGTGTGTGCGTCGTCGATGGCGCGCACTATACGGAGCGTGTTTTTAACTGTAAACCCCCTGCGAGAAAAAAACCGGTAATTTTCACGAGTGGTGCGATCCGAGGCTTCAAAGGCGGGTCAAAAGATTCCAGAAAGGGCTCCTTATGCTTGAAATTTCCCGTTTCATTACGCCTATGCCAAACTAACCGCATATAGACAAGGTGAAAACTCTCTAATGGCCGATTGGCAATCCCTCGATCCCGAGGCCGCTCGTGAAGCGGAAAAATACGAAAACCCTATTCCCAGCCGCGAACTGATCCTGGCGCATCTCGCCGACAGGGGCTCGCCCGCCAGCCGTGAACAGTTGGTCGAAGAGTTCGGTCTGACTACCGAAGACCAGCTCGAAGCCCTGCGCCGCCGTCTGCGTGCCATGGAGCGCGACGCCCAACTGATCTATACCCGCCGTGGCACCTATGCGCCGGTGGACAAGCTCGACCTCATCCTGGGACGTATCGCCGGCCATCGCGATGGCTTCGGTTTCCTGATTCCCGATGACGGCAGCGACGACCTGTTCATGAGCCCGGCCCAGATGCGCCTGGTGTTCGACGGCGACCGGGCCCTGGCTCGGGTGTCCGGCCTGGACCGTCGCGGTCGCCGTGAGGGTGTGATTGTGGAGGTGGTATCGCGCGCCCACGAAAGCATCGTCGGCCGTTATTTCGAGGAAGGCGGCATCGGCTTCGTCGTCGCGGACAATCCCAAGATCCAGCAGGAAGTGCTGGTCACCCCGGGCCGCAACGCCAATGCCAAGATCGGCCAGTTCGTCGAGGTGAAGATCACCCACTGGCCAACCCCTCGCTTCCAGCCGCAGGGGGATGTGGTGGAAGTGGTCGGCAACTACATGGCGCCGGGCATGGAAATCGATGTCGCCCTGCGCACCTATGACATTCCTCATGTCTGGCCTGAGGCTGTGCTGAAGGAAGCGGCCAAGCTCAAGCCGGAAGTCGAAGAAAAGGACAAAGAGAAACGCATCGACCTGCGCCACCTGCCGTTCGTGACCATCGATGGCGAGGACGCACGGGACTTCGACGATGCGGTCTACTGCGAAGCCCGGCCGGGCAAGCTGCGGCTGTTCTCCGGTGGCTGGAAGCTTTACGTCGCCATCGCCGACGTTTCCAGCTATGTGAAGCTCGGTTCGGCGCTGGATGCCGAAGCCCAGGTGCGTGGCAACTCGGTTTACTTCCCCGAGCGTGTCGTGCCGATGCTGCCCGAGCAGTTGTCCAACGGGCTGTGCTCGCTCAACCCTCATGTCGATCGCCTGGCCATGGTCTGCGAGATGACCATCTCCAAGACCGGCGAAATGACCGACTACTGCTTCTACGAAGCGGTGATCCATTCCCACGCCCGCCTGACCTACAACAAGGTCAGCGCGATGCTGGAGACGCCGAAGCTGGCCGAGGCGCGCAAGCTGCGGGGTGAATATAACGACGTACTGCCGCACCTCAAGCAGCTCTATGCATTGTACAAAGTGCTGCTGGCGGCCCGTCACGTGCGCGGCGCCATTGATTTCGAAACCCAGGAAACCCGGATCATCTTCGGCTCCGAGCGCAAGATCGCCGAAATCCGTCCGACCGTGCGCAACGACGCGCACAAGCTGATCGAGGAATGCATGCTGGCGGCCAACGTGGCCACCGCCGAGTTCCTGAAGAAGCACGAAATCCCTGCACTGTATCGGGTCCATGACGGTCCTCCGCCGGAGCGCCTGGAAAAACTGCGCGCCTTCCTCGGCGAGCTGGGCCTGTCCCTGCACAAGGGCAAGGAAGGTCCTACGCCCAAGGACTACCAGGCATTGCTGGCCAGTATCAAGGATCGTCCGGATTTCCATCTCATCCAGACCGTCATGCTGCGCTCGCTGAGCCAGGCGGTGTACAGCGCCGACAACCAGGGGCACTTTGGCCTCAATTACGAAGCCTATACCCACTTCACTTCGCCGATCCGCCGTTATCCCGACCTGCTCACGCACCGGGCGATCCGCAGCGTGATCCACTCCAAGATGAACACCCCGCACGTCAAGCGGGCCGGCGCGATGACCATTCCCAAGGCGCGCATTTATCCGTACGACGAGGCGGCCCTGGAGCAGCTCGGCGAACAATGTTCGATGAGCGAGCGACGCGCCGACGAAGCCACCCGCGACGTGGTGAACTGGCTCAAGTGCGAGTACATGAAAGACCGCGTGGGCGAATCGTTCCCGGGTGTGATCACCGCCGTGACCGGTTTCGGCCTGTTCGTCGAGCTGACCGACATCTACGTCGAAGGCCTGGTGCATGTCACCGCGCTGCCGGGGGATTACTACCACTTCGACCCTGTCCACCACCGCCTGGCGGGTGAGCGCACCGGTCGTAGCTTCCGCCTGGGCGATACCGTTGAAGTACGGGTGATGCGTGTCGACCTGGACGAGCGCAAGATCGATTTCGAGATGGCGGAAAAAACCATCAGCGCGCCGATCGGTCGCAAGAAACGCGGTGCCGAAACCGCTGCGCCTGTGACCAAGGCCCCAGCCGAGCCGGCGCCGAGCAAGTCCGGTCGGCGCGGTGCGGCCAAGGAAAAAGCCGTCGAGGCCTATCGTCCGAGCGATGCGGCGGCGAAGAACGCTGAAGTGCGCAAAAGCCGTGAGATGAAAAAAGCGTTGCTGGCAGAGGCCAAGGCAGGCGGCAAGGCTGGACGGTCGGCTCCGGAGAAGGCTGCCAGCAAACCGAGCAAACATCGCAAGGGTCCGCCAAAAGCGGGCTCGGCCCCGGCCAAGAGTGGCGGGGCGCGTAAACCCAAGGCCAAGTCATGAGTCAGTTGGAAAAAATCTACGGCCTGCATGCCGTGGAGGCGCTGCTGCGCCATCATCCCAAGCGGGTCAAGCAGATCTGGCTGGCCGAGGGGCGTAGCGACCCGCGGGTCCAGACCTTGATCGAACTGGCCAGCGAAAACCGTGTGGCGGTGGGCCAGGCCGAACGTCGTGAGATGGATGCCTGGGTCGAGGGTGTGCACCAGGGCGTGGTGGCCGAGGTGAGCCCGAGCCAGGTCTGGGGCGAGGCGATGCTCGACGAGTTGCTCGATCGCACCGAGGGCTCGCCCCTGCTGCTGGTCCTGGACGGCGTGACCGACCCTCACAACCTCGGCGCCTGCCTGCGCTCGGCGGATGCAGCCGGCGCGCTGGCGGTGATTGTTCCCAAGGACAAGTCGGCGACCCTGACGCCTGTGGTGCGCAAGGTCGCTTGCGGTGCGGCGGAGGTCATGCCCCTGGTGGCCGTGACCAACCTGGCGCGCACCCTGGAGAAACTCCAGCAGCGTGGCTTGTGGGTGGTGGGCACGGCGGGCGAGGCCGAGGTCAGCCTCTATGACCAGGACCTCACCGGTCCGACGATCCTGATCATGGGCGCCGAGGGCAAGGGCATGCGCCGCTTGACACGCGAGCATTGCGATTACCTGGTCAAGCTGCCGATGGCCGGTAGCGTCAGCAGCCTCAATGTCTCGGTCGCCACCGGTGTCTGCCTGTTCGAGGCCCAGCGCCAGCGGAGCGTCAAGGCTGTCGCCAAAAAGCCCTGATCCAGACGCGTATCAAATGTGGGAGCGAGCTTGCTCGCGATGACGGTGTCGCAGGGACGCAAAAGTCGACGGGCACGCCGCTATCGAGCAGGCTCGCTCCCACAGCGTTTTGTATTTGGGCAAATCTGGCGGTTGTTCAAATAATCACCAATTACCTTGCGCCTCCCTCGACCCTTCTCTACAATTGCGCCCCTTGCTGTGATGGCAGGCACTTATGTGTCTAGCGTCCACAAGTCCATAAGTGTCATTCACTCCTTGTCTGACCGTTTTTAAGCGGCAGGCTACAACCCGTAAGGAGCATTCATGCGTCATTACGAAATCATCTTTTTGGTCCACCCGGATCAAAGCGAGCAAGTCGGCGGCATGGTTGAGCGTTACACCAAGCTGATCGAAGAAGACGGCGGCAAGATCCACCGTCTGGAAGACTGGGGCCGTCGTCAACTGGCCTACGCAATCAACAATGTTCACAAGGCTCACTACGTGATGCTGAACGTTGAGTGCACCGGCAAGGCCCTGGCCGAGCTGGAAGACAACTTCCGCTACAACGATGCAGTGATCCGTAACCTGGTCATCCGTCGCGAAGAAGCCATCACTGGCCAATCCGAGATGCTCAAGGCTGAAGAAAACCGCAGTGAGCGCCGTGAGCGTCGCGACCGTCCTGAGCATGCTGACAGCGCCGAAGGCGATGACAGCGATAGCGACAGCGACAACAGCGACAACGCTGACGAGTAATCCACGGACTTCCTAAGGAGCCAATCACATGGCACGTTTCTTCCGTCGTCGTAAATTCTGCCGCTTCACCGCTGAAGACGTGAAAGAGATCGATTACAAAGATCTCAACACTCTGAAAGCCTACGTATCCGAGACCGGCAAAATCGTTCCAAGCCGTATCACCGGTACCAAAGCTCGTTATCAGCGTCAGCTGGCCACCGCTATCAAGCGCGCCCGCTTCCTGGCCCTGCTGGCCTACACCGACAGCCACGGCCGCTGAGACCGGGCAGTCGACACGTAGCAAAGGATTGAATGCATGCGCGCCATAGCTGAGTTCATCATGCGAGGTCGTATGCAGGCCACTCTGGTAGTGGCTGGATGTGCGGCATTGCCGTTGTTGTATTGGTTGGGCGCTGCCGCGGGAAGTCTCGTACTCCTGCGGCGCGGATTGAGGGACGCCGTTGGCGTTCTTGCTCTGGGACTGCTGCCGGCCTTGCTCTGGTGGTTGAGTACCGCTGACCCGCGGGCACTGATGGTGCTGCTGGGGTCTTCGGCGCTGGCGTTGGTGTTGCGCGCAAGCGAATCCTGGAACCGCGTGCTGCTGGTCAGCATAGCGCTGGGCGTGGTGTTTTCAGTGGTGCTCGGGGTGGCTTTCGCGCCCCAGATCGAGATGCTGTCGCAGGCTTTGATAAAAATCCTGCCCGAAGCCCTCGGTGATCTCTACCGGCAGATGTCGGCTGAGGAGCAAGCGCGTTTCGCGTCACTGATCGCACCGGTCCTGACCGGCCTGATTGCGGCCTTGTTGCAGATCGTCAGTGTGCTGAGCCTGATTATCGGGCGCTACTGGCAGGCGTTGTTGTACAACCCGGGTGGTTTTGGTCGCGAATTTCGCGCCATCCGTTTCCCGCTTGGACTGGCGATGTTGCTGCTGGCGGGCATGCTTCTGGGACCGAACTTCGGTCCGCAGATGGCCATGCTCACGCCGTTGTGCAGCGTACCGCTGGTGTTCGCGGCCCTGGCCCTGATTCACGGGCTGGTGGCGCAGAAGCGACTGGCCAGGTTCTGGCTGGTGGGGCTGTACGTCACGTTGTTGCTGTTCATGCAGCTGATCTATCCGTTGCTGGTGGTCCTGGCCATTGTCGACAGCCTGATTGATTTTCGCGGTCGTATGGCGCCGAAAGACGCCGACAACGCGAACGGTGAAGGTTAAAAGTTAAGAGGTTAATACCCAAATGGAACTGATCCTGCTGGAAAAAATCGCCAACCTGGGCAACCTGGGCGACAAAGTAAAAGTTAAGTCCGGTTACGGTCGTAACTACCTGCTGCCTTTTGGCAAAGCCACCGCTGCGACCGCTGCCAACCTGGCCGCGTTCGAAGAGCGTCGCGCTGAGCTGGAAAAAGCCGCCGCAGACCGCAAGGCCTCGGCCGAAAGCCGCGCTGCCCAACTGGCCGAGCTGGAAGTGACCATCACTGCCACCGCTGGCGACGAAGGCAAGCTGTTCGGTTCGATCGGTACTCACGACATCGCTGACGCACTGACCGCCTCCGGCGTTGAAGTGGCCAAGAGCGAAGTTCGTCTGCCGAACGGCACCATCCGCAACGTAGGCGAATTCGACGTAGCCGTGCACCTGCACGCCGAAGTCGAAGCCACCGTACGCGTTGTCGTGGTAGCAGCCTAAGCAGCACCTGTCGGCTGGCACCCTCGGGTGCGAGCCGGTAACATCGGGCACGATCCTGTTTACAGGTCGTGCCCTTTGTCTTTCTGCAACTCCTGCTTCTATCACCAGAATCCTTGTGGCCATGAACGAAATTACCGCTCCAGAGCAATATGATCTGCAAACCGCTGCCCTGAAGGTGCCGCCGCATTCCATCGAGGCCGAACAGGCTGTACTCGGTGGCCTGATGCTGGACAACAACGCCTGGGAGCGTGTGCTCGATCAAGTCTCCGATGGCGATTTCTACCGGCATGACCACCGCTTGATTTTCCGCGCGATCGCCAGGCTGGCCGACCAGAACATGCCGATCGACGTCGTGACCCTGGCCGAGCAACTGGACAAGGAAGGCCAGACGTCCCAGGTCGGTGGCCTCGGTTACCTGGGCGAGCTGGCGAAAAACACGCCGTCCGTCGCCAACATCAAGGCTTATGCGCAGATCGTCCGCCAGCGGGCGACCTTGCGCCAGTTGATCGGCATCAGTAACGAAATTGCCGACAGCGCCTTCAACCCTGAAGGCCGTACGGCTGAGGAAATCCTCGATGAGGCCGAGCGGCAGATCTTCCAGATCGCCGAGGCCCGGCCGAAGACCGGCGGGCCGGTCAGTGTCAACGACCTGCTGACCAAGGCCATCGATCGTATCGATACCCTGTTCAATACATCCGACGCGATCACCGGCCTGTCCACCGGCTATACCGATCTCGACGAGAAGACCAGTGGACTGCAACCGGCCGACCTGATCATCGTTGCCGGCCGTCCTTCCATGGGCAAGACCACCTTTGCGATGAACCTGGTGGAAAACGCCGTGCTGCGCAGCGACAAGGTCGTCCTGGTCTACTCCCTGGAGATGCCAGGTGAGTCGCTGATCATGCGTATGCTTTCTTCCCTGGGGCGGATCGACCAGACCAAGGTCCGTTCCGGCCAACTGGAAGACGACGACTGGCCTCGCCTGACCTCGGCGGTCAACCTGCTCAACGACCGCAAGCTGTTCATCGACGACACCGCCGGTATCAGCCCTTCGGAAATGCGCGCCCGAACCCGCCGCCTGGTGCGCGAGCATGGCGATATCGGCCTGATCATGATCGACTACCTGCAGCTGATGCAGATTCCGGGCTCCAGTGGCGATAACCGGACCAACGAGATTTCCGAGATCTCCCGTTCCCTCAAGGCCCTGGCCAAGGAATTCAACTGTCCGGTGGTGGCGCTTTCCCAGTTGAACCGCTCCCTGGAACAGCGTCCGAACAAGCGCCCGGTGAACTCCGACCTGCGGGAATCCGGAGCGATCGAGCAGGACGCCGACGTGATCATGTTCGTATACCGCGACGAGGTCTATCACCCCGAGACGGAACACAAGGGCATCGCGGAAATCATCATCGGCAAGCAGCGGAACGGTCCGATCGGTTTTGTCCGCCTGGCATTCATCGGCAAGTACACGCGTTTCGAGAACCTCGCACCGGGCAGCTACAATTTCGATGACGACGAGTAAGTTCTTCGTCGTCTGATCCGGCCTCATCGTCGGATCGCTGCCCGCAGCAAGCTCGCTCCCACCCTGGAATGCATCCTCTCTGTGGGAGCGAGTTTGCTCGCGATAGGTGCGCCGCCGATTTCCGACCATAGCCGTCGGAATTGGTTATTTTTTGTGCTATATTCCGCGCCCGCGATTTTTCATCTTCTATACCGGTCATCGACATGCAAGCAGCCAAGCCGTTATTTGACTATCCCAAGTACTGGGCCGAATGTTTCGGCCCCGCGCCGTTCCTGCCCATGAGCAGGGAGGAGATGGATCAGCTCGGCTGGGATTCGTGCGACATTATCATCGTGACCGGTGATGCCTACGTCGACCATCCTTCGTTCGGCATGGCGATCATTGGCCGTTTGCTGGAAGCCCAAGGCTTTCGCGTGGGGATCATTGCCCAGCCGAACTGGCAGTCCAAGGACGACTTCATGAAGCTTGGCGAGCCCAACCTGTTTTTCGGTGTCGCGGCCGGCAACATGGACTCGATGATCAACCGCTACACCGCTGACAAGAAAATCCGTTCCGATGACGCCTATACCCCCGGTGGCCTGGCGGGCAAGCGGCCGGACCGTGCGAGCCTGGTCTACAGCCAGCGCTGCAAGGAAGCCTACAAGCATGTGCCGATCGTGCTCGGTGGCATCGAGGCCTCCCTGCGCCGCATCGCCCATTACGATTACTGGCAGGACCGGGTGCGCAACTCGATCCTGATCGACGCCAGTGCCGATATCCTGCTCTACGGCAACGCAGAGCGAGCCATTGTCGAAGTCGCCCAGCGTCTGTCCTATGGCCACAGGATCGAGGACATCACCGATGTGCGCGGCACCGCGTTCATTCGCCGCGACACACCCGAAGGCTGGTACGAAGTCGATTCCACGCGTATCGACCGTCCGGGCAAGATCGACAAGATCATCAATCCGTACGTGAACACCCAGGACACCGCCGCCTGCGCCATCGAGCAGGAGAAAGGGCCGGTGGAGGACCCGAGCGAAGCCAAGGTCGTGCAGATCCTGGCGAGCCCGAAAATGACCCGCGACAAAACCGTGATCCGCCTGCCGTCGGTGGAAAAGGTCCGCAACGACCCGGTGCTCTATGCCCACGCCAACCGCGTGCTGCACCTGGAAACCAACCCGGGCAACGCCCGCGCGCTGGTGCAGAAGCATGGCGATGTGGATGTCTGGTTCAACCCGCCACCCATTCCGATGACCACCGAGGAAATGGACTACGTGTTCGGTATGCCTTACGCACGTGTCCCACACCCGGCGTACGGCAAGGAAAAGATCCCTGCCTACGAAATGATCCGCTTCTCGGTGAACATCATGCGTGGCTGCTTCGGCGGCTGCACCTTCTGCTCGATCACCGAGCACGAAGGCCGGATCATCCAGAACCGTTCCGAAGAGTCGATCATTCGCGAGATCGAAGAGATCCGCGACAAGGTCCCAGGCTTCACCGGGGTCATTTCCGACCTCGGCGGACCCACCGCGAACATGTATCGCATCGCCTGCAAGAGCCCGGAAATCGAGTCCGCGTGCCGCAAGCCGTCCTGCGTGTTCCCGGGCATCTGCCCGAACCTGAACACCGACCATTCTTCGCTGATCCAGCTGTATCGCAGCGCCCGGGCATTGCCAGGGGTGAAGAAGATCCTGATCGCGTCCGGCCTGCGCTACGACCTGGCGGTCGAATCCCCGGAATACGTCAAGGAGCTGGTGACCCACCACGTCGGCGGTTACCTGAAGATCGCGCCGGAGCACACCGAGGAAGGTCCGCTCAACCAGATGATGAAGCCGGGCATCGGCACCTATGACCGATTCAAGCGGATGTTCGAGAAATACACCCGGGAGGCGGGCAAGGAGCAGTACCTGATCCCGTACTTCATCGCTGCGCATCCGGGCACCACCGACGAAGACATGATGAACCTGGCGCTGTGGCTCAAGAGCAACGGCTTCCGCGCCGACCAGGTCCAGGCCTTCTATCCGTCGCCGATGGCCACGGCCACCGCCATGTACCACTCGGGCAAGAACCCGCTGCGCAAGGTCACCTACAAGAGCGATGCGGTGACCATCGTCAAGAGCGAGGAGCAGCGCCGCCTGCACAAGGCCTTCCTGCGTTATCACGATCCCAAGGGCTGGCCGATGCTGCGCGAGGCGTTGACCCGCATGGGCCGCGCCGACCTGATCGGGCCGGGCAAGCATCAGTTGATCCCGTTGCACCAGCCGGCCACCGACAGCTACCAGAGCGCCCGTCGCAAGAACTCGACACCGGCCGGCAGCCACAAGGTGGGCAAGGAAACCACCCGGATCCTGACCCAGCACACGGGCCTGCCGCCGCGTGCCAGCGACGGCGGCAATCCGTGGGACAAGCGTGAGAAGGCCAAGGCCGAGGCATTCGCCCGCAACCAGGAGGCCGCCAAGGAGCGCAAGGACGCCGCCAAGGGCAAGGGACCGAAACCGGCCCGCAAGCCCGTGGTACCGCGCTGACCCTGGAGTCGTATCGCAAACGCCAGCCTGAGTGCTGGCGTTTTGCTTTCTAGCGGGGGTGGTGGCCGTTTGTTATCGTGGCGGCCGCCAATGCCAGCCAGCAGGCATCCCTCGCCACAGGGTTGCGTGTGGATAAAAGATTCATCTCCGATTCTCAAGGACGATTCATATGAGCAGCGCTACAACGGCCATCGGCATGGACTTCACGTTCTCCCAGTACATGGCCCGCCAACGCATCGAAAGCCAGATCAACCTGCCGCGCCTGTTCGCTGCCATCGATGCCGATCCGAATATTGCCGGGGCGGGGGTGGTGTATGTCGATGCCGACTACAACGTGGTGACCCTGCGGGAATTCAAGCCGATCTGCAGTATCGCACCCAAGCGCGTGATCCTGCGTGAGGCAAAGCGATACATCGCGCCACAGCAGTTCGTCGACCAGGTGAAAAGCAGCCCGCGGGAGTCGAAGCTTGGCCTTGAAGCGACCAATGCCGGCTTGTCTTGCGTCGCCGCCGTGATCGGTTGGGTGGTGGTGTTCAGTGGCAGCGTTGCCGTGCCTTTCACCGCTGGCGCCAGTGTCTGGCTGGTGGCCCTGGGCGCCGCTGCCGCGACGGCGAGTACTGCCCAGTGTGTCATCGGGGGCGCGCGGGTGGCCAACGAACTGACCAATCCTACTGGCAACGATGAGATGAACGACGCCGATTGGTACAACATCGTATCCCCGATCCTGGATGCGGTTTCCCTGGTGGGCGTCGGCGGGTCGGCTCTCACGACGGTTCGCCTGCTCAAGGCCAACAAGGCGGCCAACACCGGAAAAAGCTGGTACCAGCTGCTCAAGGGGCTGAGCCGCCAGGAGCGGTCCAAGTTGACGCGGGAGCTGTTGACGCTCAAGGACCCGAGCCTGACCGCCAAGCTGCTCAAGTTGCAGCAGCGCGCCGGGGCCTTGCCCAAGCGTTATTCTTCGGCCCAAATCCGGCACGCTACCCTGACCCAGATCCAGGACTCCCTGGGTGGCGCCCTGGGCGTGATCGGCAGTTACACCGGCGGCGGTCATGTGAAAACCGTCGCCGTCGGCCTGTACGAGGAGTTCACCGAATGATCGGGGGCGGCTCGCTGAAGGACTTTCTGGCCCGGTATTTCCCGGTGTTCATGGGTACCATCCTGCTGGGCTGCTTTTCCGGATCCAGCCTGCTTGCCTTGGCCGGAGCCACTTACTGGCGTGCCTTGGAGCCTTCGGTCAGGAGCGACTATGTGGGGCTCGGGGCATTGGCGCTGGTGGTCGTGCTGGTGCTGGCCAATCTCATGATCGCGCGCGGGCGGGCCTGGGCCGTCTGGGGCGTGGCGGGTTATTTCCTGGCGTGTCTGGCCGTCGTCTTGCCGATGATCGCCTATCGGCCCCATCAGGGAGTCTATCTGTTCGCCGTTCTGTTCCCGTTGCTGGGACTGTTGCTGCTCAACAGCAAGCGCCATCGTGAGATGCGCGGCAAGCTGGTGGACATCCGTCGGCAGCGCGAACTGATCGTCCAGGCAGCCAGGGCTTCTCACAAGCGACGCTGAGGCGAGCGGCCTGTTCGCCTTGTTTATGTGCGTGCCTTTGCACACAAATGCGGGCACCGCGCGGTTTTAGTGCTCTACTGCCCTGTGTGGACGAAGGAAGTGCCCGGCTTGCCTGCATGGCATAAGTCTTGCGCCGCTTTCGATAATGCCCAGGCCCGCAGGAGACCGCCGTGTCGATCCATGTTGCTTTGCATCACGTCACGCACTACCGCTACGACCGCGCCGTGGAGCTCGGTCCGCAGATTGTCCGCCTGCGTCCGGCGCCCCATAGCCGTACGCGCATCCTGTCGTATGCCTTGAAAGTCTCGCCCGACCAGCACTTCATCAACTGGCAGCAGGACCCCCAGGGCAATTACCTGGCGCGGCTGGTGTTTGCGCAGAAAACCCAAGAGCTGCGGATCGAAGTCGATCTGTTGGCGGAAATGGCGGTGTTCAATCCGTTCGACTTCTTTCTCGAGCCTTATGCCGAGCAGATTCCTTTTGCCTACGCGCCCGATGAAAAACACGAGTTGATGCCTTACCTGGAAAAGCTGCCGCTGACCCCCAGGTTCCAGGCCTACCTGGACAGTATCGAACGCACGCCGTTGCCCACGGTGGATTTCCTGGTGGCGCTCAACCAGCGCCTGAGCGAAGACATCAATTACCTGATCCGCATGGAGCCGGGTGTC
Source organism: Pseudomonas sp. 7SR1 (assembly GCF_900156465.1). Lineage (NCBI taxonomy): Bacteria > Pseudomonadati > Pseudomonadota > Gammaproteobacteria > Pseudomonadales > Pseudomonadaceae > Pseudomonas > Pseudomonas sp. 7SR1. Next base: position 916,352 of record NZ_LT707064.1, on the reverse strand, counting down.
CAGACGCCGGAGCACACTCTGGAGCAGGCATCCGGTTCCTGTCGCGATTCCGCCTGGCTGCTGGTGCAGCTGTTGCGTCACCTGGGCCTGGCCGCGCGTTTCGTCTCGGGCTATCTGATCCAGTTGACCGCCGATGTGAAAAGCCTCGACGGACCCTCCGGCACGGAGGTGGATTTCACCGATTTGCATGCCTGGTGCGAGGTTTACCTGCCCGGCGCCGGCTGGATCGGCCTGGATGCCACTTCAGGTTTGTTCGCTGGGGAAGGCCATATCCCCTTGGCTTGCAGTCCCGATCCGTCCTCGGCGGCGCCCATCACCGGGCTGGTGGAGCCTTGTGAGTGCGAATTCAGCCACGAAATGGTCGTGGAACGGATCTGGGAAGCACCGCGGGTGACCAAGCCTTACACCGACGAGCAATGGTTGGCGATCCAGGCGCTGGGGCGACAGATCGATACCGACCTGCTGGAGGGCGATGTACGGCTGACCATGGGCGGTGAGCCGACATTCGTGTCCATCGATGATCCGGATGGCGCCGAATGGAATACCGCAGCGCTCGGTCCGGACAAGCGTCGGCTCTCGGCCGAGCTGTTCGAGCGCATGCGCAAGCACTACGCGCCCCAGGGGCTGGTGCACTTCGGCCAGGGCAAGTGGTACCCCGGTGAACCGCTGCCGCGCTGGTCGCTCAATTGCTATTGGCGGCGTGACGGGGTGCCGATCTGGCGCAACGCCGCCCTGTTCGCGGATGAGCAACAGGACTACGGCGCCGATGGCGAGCTGGCCGGGCGCTTCCTGAAGAGCGTTGCCGAACGTCTGAAGATTCCTGCGCGCTTCGTGTTCCCAGCCTACGAAGACAATTTCTACTACCTCTGGCGCGAGGGCGCGCTGCCCTCGAACGTCACGGCCCAGGATGCGCGGCTGGAAGATGCCCTGGAGCGGGCCAGGCTGCGCAAGGTCTTCGACCAGGGCCTGGACAAGGTGATCGGCCAGGTCCTGCCCTTGGCGCGTACCGCCAAGGGCGATCAATGGCAAAGCGGCCGGTGGTACCTGCGCGACGAACATTGTCGACTGGTGCCGGGGGACTCGCCCTTGGGCTATCGCCTGCCGCTGGCGTCCCAGCCGTGGGTCACGGCGGCGGAGTATCCGTTCATCCATCCCACCGACCCGAACCAGGACCTGCCCGGGCTGCCGGATGCCGAGCGATTGGCCCAGCATGGCGAGCCGGCCATCGACCAGGACCGTGCGCCAGCCATCGACGAGTCTGCCGACTGGCTGACCCGCACGGCGTTGTGTGCCGAGGCGCGGGAAGGGCGGTTGTATGTGTTCATGCCGCCATTGGAGCGGGTCGAGGATTACCTGGAACTGGTGGCCGCCATCGAGGCCACGGCGCAGGAGCTGCATTGCCCGCTGCTGTTGGAGGGTTACGAACCGCCGAGTGATCCGCGCCTGAGCCATTTGCGCATCACGCCCGACCCAGGTGTGATCGAGGTGAACGTACAGCCTTCGGCGAGCTGGGATGAGTTGGTGGAGCGCACCGAGTTTCTCTACGAGCAGGCACGGCTGACGCGGCTGACGACCGAAAAATTCATGATCGATGGCCGCCACACCGGCACGGGCGGCGGTAATCATTTCGTCCTGGGCGGCGCGACTCCGGCTGACTCACCTTTTCTGCGGCGTCCTGACCTGCTGCGCAGTCTGATCAGTTACTGGCATAACCACCCATCGTTGTCCTACCTGTTTTCCGGATTGTTCATCGGTCCGACGTCCCAGGCGCCGCGGGTGGACGAAGCGCGTAACGACGCATTGTATGAACTGGAAATCGCGTTTGCCCAGATGCCCGCGCCTGGCGAGGAGTGCCCGCCATGGTTGGTCGACCGGCTGTTGCGCAACCTGTTGATCGACGTGACCGGCAACACCCACCGCGCCGAATTCTGCATCGACAAGCTTTATTCGCCGGACGGTGCCACCGGCCGGCTCGGTCTATTGGAGTTGCGTGCGTTCGAAATGCCGCCTCATGCCCGCATGAGCCTGGCCCAGCAACTGCTGTTGCGGGCGCTGGTGGCGCGGTTCTGGCGCGAGCCCTATGCGCCGGCGAAACTGGCGCGCTGGGGCACCGAGCTGCACGATCGCTTCCTGCTGCCGCACTTTATCGAACAGGATTTCGCCGACGTGATTGTCGAGCTGAACGCCGCCGGTTATCCGTTGCGGGCCGAGTGGTTCGCCGCCCATCTGGAGTTCCGTTTTCCCAAGGTGGGCGACTATGCGGTGGGTGGCATCGAGTTGCAACTGCGCCAGGCCCTGGAGCCCTGGCATGTGCTGGGGGAAGAAGGTTCGGCGGGTGGGACCGTACGCTACGTGGATTCGTCCCTGGAGCGCCTGCAGGTCAAGCTCACTGGCATGGCGCCGCAACGTTATGTGTTGACCTGCAATGGCGTACCGGTACCGCTGCAACCCACCGGCCGGGTCGGAGAGTTCGTCGCCGGGGTGCGTTTCCGGGCCTGGCAGCCGGCCAGTTGCCTGCAACCCACCATCCCGGTCCATGCGCCACTGGTCTTCGACTTGCTCGACACCTGGGGCCAGCGCTCCGTGGGCGGTTGCCAGTACCATGTGGCTCATCCGGGCGGACGCAACTACGACAGCCTGCCGGTGAACGCCAACGAGGCCGAGAGTCGGCGAATGGCGCGTTTCTTCCGTCTCGGACACACACCGGGGAAACTTGCGACACCCAGCCTGACCGTGGATGACGAGTTTCCTTTCACCCTCGATCTGCGACGTGTCCAGGGGGCGACAAGCCTGTAATCTGGACCTGTGGCGAGGGGAGGAGCCTTGCTCGCCATATCTGGTTTCAGTCCGGACAGATTGTCTCTATCCGGGCATCATGCGCTTGCGCTAGGCTCTGTCTGAGAAGCCTTGAGACTCGTTCATGCTGCGTTGAAAACCTGCTCGGAATGCTCATTTACTCCAGTAAACTCCGCTTCCTCGCCGGTTTTCGCCTTGCCTGACCTTCGTCTCGAGGCTTTTCAAACAGAGCCTGGTCTCACCTTTCATTGCCGTCCTGCCGAGCTTTCCATGCCTGACCTGCTTGACCGTTACCCGCTGACGCCGGGCACCTATCATGAATTGCTGGACGATAGTGGCGCGGTACGCCCGCATTGGCGGCGTCTGTTCGATCAGTTGCAGCGCAGCACGCCGGCCCAGTTGGTCCAGCGTCAGGCCTTGCTGGCGCGACAGATCCAGGAGAACGGCGTCACCTATAACGTCTATGCGGATCCGAAGGGGGCCGACCGGCCGTGGGAGCTGGACCTGCTGCCCCACGTGCTCGACGCCGGGGAATGGAAGCAGCTGTCGGCGGGTATCGCCCAGCGTGCGCGATTGCTCAATGCGGTGCTGGCCGACCTGTACGGGCCGCAGCGGCTGATCAGTGAAGGGCTGTTGCCGGCGGAGCTGGTATTCGGACACAACAACTTTCTCTGGCCCTGCCAGGGCATCACGCCGCCGGATGGCAACTTCCTGCATCTGTATGCCGTGGACCTGGCCCGCGCGCCCGACGGTCGCTGGTGGGTCACGGCGGATCGGACACAGGCGCCCTCCGGGGCCGGTTATGCGTTGGAAAACCGCATGATTGTGTCCCGCGCCTTTCCCGACCTGTATCGCGACCTCAAGGTCCAGCATCTGTCCGGCTTCTTCCGCACCTTGCAGGAAACCCTCGCGCGCCAGGCCCCCAGCGATGGCGAGCCGCCCCTGGTGGTGCTGTTGACGCCGGGGCGGTTCAATGAGAGCTACTTCGAACATCTTTACCTGGCACGCCAGTTGGGCTATCCGCTGGTGGAAGGCGGCGACCTGACCGTGCGGGACGCCACGGTCTTCCTCAAGACGCTCAGCGGGTTGCGCCGGGTCCACGCCATCATGCGCCGGCTCGACGACGACTTCTGCGACCCCCTGGAGCTGCGCACCGACTCGGCCCTGGGCGTGCCGGGCTTGCTGGAGGCGGTGCGCCAGGGCCGGGTGCTGGTGGCCAATGCCCTGGGCAGCGGCGTACTGGAGTCTCCGGGGCTGCTGGGATTCCTGCCGAGGATCTGCGAGTTCCTGTTCGGCGAGACGCTCATATTGCCGTCCATCGCCACCTGGTGGTGCGGCGAGCCGCCAGTGCTGGCCCAGGCCCTGGAGAAACTGCCTCAGTTGCTGATCAGGCCGGCCTTTCCTTCCCAGAGTTTCAGCCCGGTGTTCGGCCGCGACCTGGACGACGAGCAGCGCGACCTGTTGGCGGCGCGTATCCGGGCGCGACCCTATGCGTATGTCGCCCAGGAGCTGGCGCACCTGTCCCAGGCGCCGGTATGGCAGGCCGAGGACGGTCAACTGCAGCCGCGGGCCATCGGCATGCGGGTGTACGCGGTATCCGGCGCAGACGGTTATCGGGTGTTGCCGGGCGGCCTGACACGCGTGGCGGCCGATGCCCACGCCGAAGTGGTGTCGATGCAGCGGGGCGGCGCCAGCAAGGACACCTGGGTGCTGGGAGAACAGGCCCCGGGTAGCGAGCAGTGGAAGGCCCAGCGAACCGTGGGCGTACACGATCTGGTCCGGCGCGATCCCTACCTGCCGTCCCGGGTCGTGGAAAACCTGTTCTGGTTCGGTCGCTATTGCGAGCGCTGCGATGACAGCGCGCGACTGCTGCGGATCATGCTGGCACGTTATGTCGACGGCGATGATCCACAGGCGCTGCAATCGGCCGTGGCCCTGGGGGAAAGCCTCATGCTGCTGCCCGAGGAGGGCGAGTTGCCCGAGCGTCTGCTGACGGCGCTGCTGGGGGACGACTGGTCGTTCAGCCTGCGTTCCAACCTGCAACGCCTGCAGTGGGCCGCCTCGCAGGTGCGCGGCAAGCTGTCCCGGGAGAACTGGCAAGCCTTGGTGGAACTGCAGCGAGAAGCCATGGAGCTGGAGACCGGGGAGCCGGATTTCGGTGAGCTGATGGATTTTCTCAACCGCCTGGTGATGTCCCTGGCGGCATTGTCCGGTTTCGCCCTGGACGACATGACCCGCGACGAGGGCTGGCGCTTCCTGATGATCGGCCGGCGCCTGGAGCGCCTGCAATTCCTCAGCAGCAGCCTGGCTGCGTTCCTGCGTGGCGAAGCGGTATTCGACCAGGCCGGGCTGGAGTGGCTACTGGAGCTGGGCAACAGCAGCATCACATATCGCTCGCGTTATCTGGCGGTGGCCCAGTTGATTCCGGTGCTCGACCTGTTGCTGCTGGATGAACAGAACCCCCACGCGGTGCTCTTCCAGCTGAAACTGGTGGCCCGCACCCTCAAGCGCCTTAACGATGACTTCGGCGCTCCCAGGGACACCGCGTTGCCGGGGCTGGTGATGCGCCTGTCACGTTTTGACCTGCGCTGTCTCGAAGATCCGTTGTTCGGCGAGGCCAGCCTGCGTGCGGCACTGGATGGGCTGGCCGATCTGTTGCAGGAGGTGGCGGACGCCAGTGGCCAGGTTTCGGACCGCCTGGCCTTGCGTCATTTCGCCCACGTCGATGATATCAGCCAGCGCACGGTGTCCGTCTGATGAACGCTCGTTACCAGATTCTCCATGACACCCATTACCACTACGACAGCCCGGTATCCCTGGCCCAGCAACTGGCCCATCTGTGGCCGCGTTCCTGTGACTGGCAGGTGTGTACCGAGCGGCAGCTGTCCATCAGCCCGGAGCCGACGACCCGGCGTGACGAGCAGGATGTCTTCGGCAACCCGCTGACCCGCCTGGCGTTCGAACGGCCCCACGACGAACTGTTGGTCAACGCCCGGCTGAGCGTCGAGGTGCTGGCCCGCCCCGAGCCGGACTTCCAGCGGTCTCCTGCCTGGGAATCGACCTGTAGCGCCTTGACCTACAGCAGTCGGCCGCTGGCTTCGCCGTTGCTGGATGCCTGCCGCTATCGTTTCGAGTCGCCCTATGTGCATCTCAAGCGCAGCTTCGTGGCGTTTTCCGAAAGCTGCTTCCCGCCGGGACGCCCGTTGATGCTCTGTATCCGGGCGCTGATGGAAAAGATTTTCCAGGAGTTCACCTTCGATGCCGAGGCCACCCAGGTCGCCACGCCATTGGTGGAGGTGCTGGAGCGACGACGGGGCGTTTGCCAGGACTTCGCCCACCTGATGCTGGCCTGCGTACGCTCCCGTGGACTGGCGGCACGGTACGTCAGCGGCTACCTGCTGACCCAGCCACCCCCTGGCCAGCCCCGGCTGATCGGTGCCGATGCATCCCATGCCTGGGTCTCGGTGTTCTGCCCGGTACTGGGCTGGGTGGATTTCGACCCGACCAACAACGTGTTGCCTGCCCTGGAGCACATCACCCTGGCCTGGGGCCGGGATTTCTCCGACGTGTCACCGCTGCGCGGGGTGATCCTGGGAGGTGGCAATCATGATCCCGAGGTGCGGGTGACAGTGATGCCGCTGGAGTCATGAAATCCTTGTGGGAGCGAGCTTGCTCCCACAGGTTGTGTTCAATCGGATGACGAGGTTTACCCATGTTCCCGGTATCCATCAAAGGCGTACTGCAATCCCCCGAAGGCCTGGTCGTGCTGATGCTCAACGAACGGGACGAGTGGGAGCTGCCGGGTGGACGCATCGAGCTGGGTGAGACGGCGCCTCAATGCCTGGCGCGGGAGATTGCCGAGGAGCTGGCCGTCGAGGTGAGCGTGGGAGAACCGCTGGATTCGTATCTGTTCGAGGTCATCCCCGGCAAGCACGTCTTCATCGCCACTTACCGCTGCCAGTTGCAGGGGGGCTTCGTGCCGGCGATCAGTCATGAGCACAAGGAAATCGGCCTGTTCGAGCCGCAACGGTTGCCAGCGAATCTGCCGACGGGTTATCGCCAGTCGATCATCAAGGCCCTGGCGTCGTGAGGGCCGGCAGTGGGGCTGCCAGCCCGGGACACGGAATCGAGGGGCCGGATCGGATCATCGGGCCCGGGGGGTATCAGGCGTCGGGCACCTGATCTTTCGGTGTATCGGCATCCTGTTGTGCCGTCACGTCGCCTTCGGTATCCGGGGTCAGTGCCGCTTCTTCGGCTGTAGCTTTCTTGCGCTGGAGCTTTTCCTCTTTCTTCTGCTCCTTGGCCAGGTCTCTCTGACGTTTGGCGAAGGAATAATTGGGTTTGGCCATGGGCAATCCTCTGGGGTCGAAGGTGAGGTTGAGCGGCACATATTCTGCCCTGTATCGGGACCGAGCCGTTAGCTGGCTTTTTGCTGTTCCCATTTTGGCTGCACCGAGGGCCGCCATTGCGCCAGTGCATCGAGCAGGTTGTGTGGCGACTCGCTGACTTGCAGCATGTCGCGATGAGGGGGGCGGACGAAGCCTTCCTCGACGATATGATCGAGAAAGCCGGTGAGCTTGCTGTAGAAACCATTCACTTCCAGCAGCCCCAGCGGTTTGCCGTGGTAGCCGAGTTGGCCCCAGGTCCACACTTCGAACAGTTCTTCCAGCGTGCCCAGGCCACCGGGCAGCGCGATGAAGGCATCGCTGAGTTCGGCCATGCGGGCCTTGCGCGCATGCATGCCATCGACCACTTCCAGGCGGGTCAGGCCACTGTGGCCGATTTCCTTGTCCTTGAGGCTTTGCGGGATGATCCCGATGACTTCACCACCCGCCGCCAGGGCCGCATCGGCGACGATGCCCATCAGGCCGACGGCGCCGCCACCATAGACCAGCGTCAGCTTTCGTTCCGCCAAGGCTCGGCCCAGGGCCTGTGCCGCTTCGCGATAGGCCGGGTTGGCACCGGTGCTGGCACCGCAGAAAATACAAACAGAAGCTAAGGACATGCTTTACTCCAGAATCGATAACCGCTCCAGAGTAAAGCCTGGGCTTAAGATTGCGAAGGCTTAGATCTCGCGCCGGGGTTTTTCGTAGGTACCACTGGCGCCACAGGCGTACGCGGCGAGCAGGCTGCATATCAGGCTGTTGAAATTCATGGTGGTCGCTCCTCGAAGGTGATGAGGCCGATCATAGAGCGGTGCAGTACGTATGGCCGGTTGATTGTATCCATCAGGCTGATAGCCTTAAGTTGTATACAATTTTTGACTCAGGTCATAGGAACTTGTCTGAAATTCAGGCAGTCTTCCCCGACGAGGGAATTTTTCTTAACCATGCCTTGGAGATTCACGATGTTTGCCAAACTTGTAGCAGTATCCCTGTTGACACTGGCTAGCAGCCAACTGATGGCAGCGGAGTGCAAGACCACCGTCGACTCGACCGACCAGATGTCCTTCAGCACCAAGGCCATCGAGATCGACAAGAGCTGCAAGACGTTCACCGTCGAATTGAAGCACACCGGTAAATTGCCGAAAAACGTCATGGGCCATAACTGGGTGCTGAGCAAAGATACCGACATGCAGCCGATTGCCACTGACGGCCTGAGCGCGGGTGTCGACAAGAACTACCTCAAGGATGGCGACGCTCGCATCATCGCCCACACCAAGCTCATTGGCGGTGGCGAGACCGATTCGGTCACCTTCGATGTCTCGAAACTCAAGGCGGACGAAAAATACGGCTTCTTCTGCTCGTTCCCGGGCCACATCTCGATGATGAAAGGCACCGTTACCCTGAAGTAATACCTTCAGGCACAAAAAAGCGCCCATGCAGGGCGCTTTTTTTATGCCTGGCAATCGGGGAGCGAGCCTGCTCGCGATGACGCCAGATCAGGCTCCCGGCTGTCACGGGGCGTAGGGCAATACCCGCTTGTGCTCGGTCTTGCGATAGGTCTCGCAGATGATCCTGGCCGCTTCTTCCCGTATCGTCTTGCCATGCAGGAAGTCGTCGATCTCGCCATAGGTCACGCCATGGGCCGCTTCGTCGGGCTTGCCCGGGGAGAGGTCTTCCAGGTCGGCCGTGGGGACCTTTTCCACCAGCGATTCCGGCGCGCCGAAGTCACGGGCAATCGCCCGGACCTGATTCTTCACCAGGCCGCTCAGCGGCGCCAGGTCGCAGGCACCGTCACCGAACTTGGTAAAGAACCCCATGACCGCTTCGGCCGCATGGTCGGTACCGATCACCAGGCCTTGCTCGGCGCCGGCGATGGTGTATTGCGCCACCATGCGCATCCGCGCCTTGGTATTGCCCAGCACGAAGTCCCGCGAGCCGGGCCCCTTGCCTTCGAACGCCAGGATTTCCTTGGCCAGGGCCTTGACCGCCGGGCCGATGTTGACGGTGTGGCGCTCGTCAGGCTCGATGAAGTCGACGCAGGCCTGCGCTTCATGCTCATCGAACTGGATTTCGTACGGCAGGCGCACGGCAATGAACTTGTAGGCCGCGTTACCGGTTTTTTCCCGCAGTTCGCGCACGGCACGCTGGGCCAGCAAGCCGGCGGTCAACGAGTCGACCCCGCCGCTGATGCCCAGTACGAGGCTCTTGAGCCCGGAATTGACCAGGCAGTCCTGGATGAAGCTCACTCTCCGGGCGATCTCTGCCTTGAGGGCGGCGTCATCGGCGAACGGTGGCTGGACCTTGAGCTGTTCAGCAATCTCACGCTGTACGGCTTGCATGAATTCACTCCTTGCTTGATGTGTCAGAAAGGGCGGCAGGTACTTGGAAAACGTGTCGCATGTAGGCGACGAAATTCGGATCCTTGCAGTGGGTCTTGCCGGGCTCGTCTGAAATCTTGGCCACGGGTTGCCCGTCACAGCTGATCATTTTAAGCACGATGCTCATGGGCTCCACGCCTGGAATGTCACAGGTCAGGTTGGTGCCAATTCCGAAGCTCACATTGATGCGACCACGCAATGCGCGAAAAATCTCCAGGCACTTGGGCAATGTCAGGCTATCGGAGAACACCAGCGTCTTGCTCATGGGGTCGATACCGAGCTTGTGGTAATGGGCGATGGCTTTCTCGGCCCACAGTACCGGGTCGCCCGAGTCATGGCGCAGGCCATCGAACAGCTTGGCGAAGAACAGATCGAAGTCGTTCAGGAACGCGTCCATGGTGATGCAGTCCGTCAGCGCGATTCCCAGCAGGCCCCGGTATTCGCGGACCCAGCAATCGAGGGCGGCGATCTGGCTGTCGATCAGTCGCGGGCCGAGTTGCTGGTGGGCCATGATCCACTCGTGGGCCATGGTGCCCAGGGGTTTCATGTCCAGCTCCCGGGACAGGTGCACGTTGCTGGTGCCGACGAAGCGCCCGGGGAAATCATGCTTGAGCACGTTCACCACTTCTTCCTGGGTGCGGTAGGAAAACCGTCGACGGGTGCCGAAGTCGGCCACTTGCAGTTCGCACAGTTCGTCCGCGCTGGCGTTGGCGGCCAGCCAGTCGAACTTGCGATACAACTGCTCCCGGGCCTGTTCCAGGATGATTTCGCGGTAGCGATAGCGGTTGCGCACTTCGCTGACGATGGCCAGCAGCGGTACTTCGAACAGGATCACGTGCAGCCACGGCCCACGCAGGCGGATGAACAGCTCGCCATTTTCGATGCCGGTGTGCACGTAGCGCAGATTGAAGCGGAACAGCCCGAGGAAACGCAGGAAGTCCGGCTTGAGGAAGCTGATGCGCTCCAGGAAACTCAACTGGTCGGCGCTCAGGCTCAACTCGGCCAGCCGTTCGATCTGGAAGCGGATCTCCGCCAGATACGGGCGCAGGTCTTCACTGTTGCGGCAACGGAACTCCCATTCGACTTCAACGTTGGGGTAGTTGTGCAGTACCGCCTGCATCATCGTCAGTTTGTAGAAGTCGGTGTCGAGCAGGTTCTGCACGATGCGATCGGCAAATACGCTCTCGCTCATAGGGTTCTCCAGACAGGTCACTGCGGCGGGCAGCGGTTTGGGATGAGTGGGTTAGTGGCGCATAACCTGGGTGGGTATTGCCAGAGATTTTTGGTCACCGATTTTTCTGTGGCAAAGGCCTCTCTACTGTGGCGGGGGAATTTATCCCCGCTGGGCGCCTGGCGCCCCATCAATTATTGGGCCTGCTGCGCAGTCCGGCGGGAATAAGTCCCCTTGCCACGGGGGCAAGCCAATGGCTATTGCGGCGTACCCGGATTGCCGAGCTGCTCCAGCATCCATTCCACGAAATACTTCACCTTGGGCACTTCCGCCGAGTGTTCGGGGTAGGCCAGGTAGTAGGCGCTGGTGCTGGGCATGGCATGTTCCCAGGGGATGACCAGCTTGCCGTCGGCCAGTTCTTCTTCCACCAGGAAACGTGGCAGCAGGGCTACGCCGCAACCAACCTGGGCCGCGCGGATGCACATATAGAAGGTTTCGAAGCGCGGGCCGTGGTAGCTGTGTTCGGTGTGGTAGCCCTGGCTGTCGAACCAGTCATGCCAGGCCTGGGGTCGCGAGGCATTCTGCAGCAAGACCAGGTCCGCCAGTTGTGTCGGGTCGGTGAAGGGTTTCTCCGGAAGGCTGGACGGTGCGCAGACCGGCACCAGCTCCTCGTCGAACAGCCGCAGGGATTCGGTACCGGGCCGCGAGCCCTGGCCGAAATAGAATGCCAGGTCGCTGCGTCCCTGCAGCAGGTCATCGGCCTCCTGTTCGCTGCAGACGTCCAGATGAATCTTCGGATGCCGCAGGCGCCAGCCCTTGAGCCGTGGGACCAGCCAGCGGGCGCCGAAGGTCGGAGGGGCCGAGACCCTGAGCACCTCGGTATCGCCGCCATAGGAGCGCAGGTAATGGGTGGACATCTCCACCTGGGAAAGGATCTTGCGTACCTCCCCCAGGTACAGGTCGCCCGCCGGCGTCAGTTGCAGGCGGCGGCGCACGCGGCGAAACAGCAGGTGCTGCAGCAACTCCTCGAGTTGCGCGACCTGTTTGCTGACGGCGCTCTGGGTCAGGTGGAGTTCTTCGGCGGCCCGGGTGAAACTCAGGTGGCGAGTCACTGCTTCGAAGCACTGCAGCGCCGTGATCGACGGCAAATAGCGTTTGTTGAGCATGATGAGGCCTTGTTTCCTGTCGCTCGGTATGTCCCGTGACGGGCAGCATGAATAAACGGAATGATATCTCGCTTAAAGGTCGTTTGTTGGCAAGTCTCGGGCCAGCTACAACTACAGGTCTGTTCAGTCGGAAATCCGGCTGCCAATCCTTTGTCTTTCGCTTGAGGAATTAATCATGGTTGCTGCATTGCTCGATCGCCTGGGCGTCGCCCCGGCCCTGTACCAGAACGGCACGCAGGCGGTGCGTTCGCCCATCGACGGCAGTCGCATCGGCGCCGTGAATTGGGAAGGCGCCGCCGAAGTCGAGCAGCAGGTCAGCCGCGCCCAGCATGCCTTCGACCTGTGGCGCCAGGTGCCCGCCCCGCGTCGCGGCGAACTGGTGCGTCAGTTCGGCGACCTGTTGCGTGAGTACAAGGCCGATCTCGGCGAACTGGTGTCCTGGGAAGCCGGCAAGATCACCCAGGAAGGCCTGGGCGAAGTGCAGGAGATGATCGACATCTGCGACTTCGCCGTCGGCCTGTCCCGGCAGTTGTATGGCCTGACCATCGCTTCCGAGCGTCCGGGCCACCACATGCGCGAGACCTGGCATCCACTGGGCGTGGTCGGCGTCATCAGCGCCTTCAACTTTCCTGTGGCCGTCTGGGCCTGGAACACCACGCTGGCGCTGGTCTGCGGCAACCCGGTGATCTGGAAGCCTTCGGAAAAGACCCCGCTCACCGCCCTGGCTTGCCAGGCGCTGTTCGAGCGCGTGCTGAAGAACTTCAGCGATGCGCCACCCTACCTGAGCCAGGTGATCATCGGCGGCCGCGATGCCGGTGAAGCACTGGTGGACGATCCTCGCGTGGCGCTGATCAGCGCCACCGGCAGCACTCGCATGGGCCGGGAAGTGGCGCCAAAAGTCGCGGCGCGTTTCGCCCGCAGCATCCTGGAACTGGGCGGTAACAACGCCATGATCCTCGCCCCGAGCGCCGACCTGGACATGGCGGTACGTGCGATCCTGTTCAGCGCTGTCGGCACCGCCGGCCAGCGGTGCACGACTCTGCGCCGGCTGATCGCCCACGAATCGGTGAAAGAGGAAATCGTCACCCGCCTCAAGGCCGCCTATTCGAAGGTCCGCATCGGCCATCCGCTGGAAGGCAACCTCGTGGGGCCGCTGATCGACAAGCAAAGCTTCGACAACATGCAGGATGCACTGGAACAGGCGTTGAGCGAGGGAGGCCGGGTGTTTGGCGGCGAGCGCCAGCTCGAAGACCAGTTCCCGGATGCCTACTACGTGTCCCCGGCCATCGTCGAGATGCCGGAACAGAGCGATGTGGTTCGCCACGAGACCTTCGCGCCGATCCTGTACGTGGTCGGCTACAAGGACTTCGCCGAGGCGCTGCACCTGAACAATGCCGTGCCCCAGGGCCTGTCGTCCTGCATTTTCACCACCGATGTGCGTGAAGCCGAGCAGTTCATGTCGGCCGTGGGCAGCGACTGCGGCATCGCCAACGTCAACATCGGCCCGAGCGGTGCGGAAATCGGCGGGGCCTTCGGCGGCGAGAAAGAAACCGGCGGTGGCCGCGAATCCGGTTCCGACGCCTGGCGTGCCTATATGCGCCGCCAGACCAATACGGTGAACTACTCGCTGGAGTTGCCCCTGGCGCAGGGGATCACTTTCGACTGAGGTCGCCTGGGCCGGATCTTCGATTCGTGAAGGTCCCTCGTGGGAGCGAGCTTGCTGGCGATGACGGCGGCACATTCAACAGGGGAATGACTGGGGAATCGCTATCGCGAGCAAGCTCGCTCCCACACTGAATAGTGTGATGGTTGGGTTTCATTTCCGGAGTCTGGCAATGCCGTTACGCGAAGAATGTCTATGGGAAAAACTGACGCCGCAAAGACCTGAGCACCCCTCGCTCACTGGCGAAATCAGCGCCGACGTCTGTGTCATCGGTGCAGGTTTCACGGGGTTGTCGGCGGCGGTGCATTTGCTGGAGCAGGGCAAGCGCGTCGCGGTGCTGGAAGCCCACCGGGCCGGGCAGGGCGGTTCGGGGCGCAACGTCGGGCTGGTGAATGCCGGCCTGTGGATCCCGCCGGACGATATCGAAGCCGGGTTCGGCGAAGCGGTGGGCAGCCAGCTCAACCGCATGCTGGGGGCGGCGCCGGCCCTGGTGTTCAGTCTTGTCGACAAATATGGCATCGATTGCCAATTGCGCCGTGAAGGCACCTTGCACATGGCCCATAACGCCCGGGGCGAGGCTGACCTGCGTAGTCGCGAGGCGCAATGGAAGCGTCGTGGCGCCCCGGTGCAATTGCTTACCGGCGAGGCCTGTGTGCAAGCCACCGGTACTTCCAGGATCGCCGCGGCACTGCTCGACCGCCGCGCCGGCACACTCAATCCGATGGCCTACACCAGCGGATTGGCCAAGGCCGCCACGGACCTGGGCGGCCGGCTGTTCGACCATTCGCCGGTGACACGCCTGGAACGCCAGGGCCAGCGCTGGTCGGTGCAGACCGCCAAGGGCTGCGTCCTGGCCGAGCAGGTGGTGATCGCCTCCAACGCCTACACCGAGGGCGACTGGACTGCGCTGCGGCGCAATTTCTTCCCCGGTTATTACTACCAGGTCGCTTCTGTTCCACTGGCTGACGAGGCGGCTGCTCGCATATTGCCGGGCGGCCAGGGGTCTTGGGATACCCGCCAGGTGTTGAGCAGTATTCGCCGGGACAAGGACGGTCGCCTGCTGCTGGGCAGCCTGGGTAATGGCAATCGCAAGCCTGCCTGGTTTCTCAAGGCCTGGGCCGACCGGGTCCAGCAATATTATTTCCCTTACCTCAAGTCGGTGGAGTGGGAGTGCACCTGGACCGGCTGCATAGCCTTCACGCCTGACCACCTGATGCGTCTGTTCGAGCCGGCTCCCGGCCTCGTGGCTGTCACCGGTTACAACGGTCGGGGCGTGACCACCGGTACGGTGGTGGGCAAAGCCTTCGCCGACTACCTGTGCCACGGCGATGCGAAGGCACTGCCGATTCCGTTCGCACCCATGCAGCCGGTGACTGGCGCAGGCTTGCGCAGTTGCCTGTACGAGGCGGGATTCTCCCTGTATCACGCGGGCCAGTGCCTGCGGATCGTCATTTGAGTGTTGAAAAGTGTTGCACAGCCCGGCGTTTTCCGGCGCAGGGTCTAGCCTGTTATGGTGCGGGTTGTAGCAAACGCGCACCGGTAGTGTGCAGTTCGGTGACGCAGGTTGTTACAGGCAGGTTGCACGTCGTTTCGCGCACTGGTTGCAATGATGGCTCAGGGAGGGTTGTACTCATTTGAATCGAAGGTTGCACCTTGTGCGGTTTAGACGGTTGCACGCCCTGTGAAAAAGGGCCCGAAACAGTCGAAATAACAATAAAGCAGCGACTTTTTGAAGAATAAAAAACCGATGGCACGGCCCTTGCTCAGAGCTTCTATGTGAAGTCGCAGTGCCAACTAAAAAAACCTTGGAGCACCACCTCATGTCCCAGACGTTTTACAAGAAAGGCTTTCTGGCCCTCGCAGTCGCTACTGCGATGGGTGTTTCTGCGTTTGCTCAGGCCGACATCAAGATCGGCGTAGCGGGTCCCATGACTGGCGCCAACGCCGCATTTGGCGAGCAATACATGAAAGGGGCTCAGGCAGCGGCGGACGAGATCAACGCCAAGGGCGGCGTGAACGGCGAGAAGATCGTGCTGGTGGCCGGTGACGATGCGTGCGAACCGAAGCAGGCCGTGGCCGTGGCCAACCGCCTGGTAGACCAGGAGAAAGTCGCCGGCGTGGTCGGTCACTTCTGCTCTTCGTCCACCATCCCGGCCTCCGAGGTCTACGATGAAGCCGGCGTCATCGCCATTACCCCGGGTTCCACCAACCCACAGGTCACCGAGCGGGGCCTGAGCGCGATGTTCCGCATGTGCGGTCGTGACGACCAGCAGGGTATCGTGGCCGGTGACTACATCGTCGACGTGCTCAAGGGCAAGAAAGTCGTTGTCCTGCACGACAAGGACACCTATGGCCAAGGCCTGGCGGATGCCACCAAGGCCCAGCTGGCCAAGCGTGGCGTGACCCCGGTGCTGTACGAAGGCCTGACCCGCGGCGAAAAAGACTTCAGCGCCGTGGTTACCAAGATCCGCTCGGCCGGTGCCGACGTGGTCTACTTCGGCGGCCTGCACCCGGAAGCCGGTCCACTGGTTCGCCAACTGCGCGAACAAGGCCTCAAGGACGTGAAATTCATGTCCGACGACGGCATCGTGACCGACGAACTGGTCACCACCGCTGGCGGCGCGCAATACGTCGACGGCGTCTACATGACCTTCGGTGCCGACCCGCGCCTGCTGCCGGACAGCAAGGCCGTGGTGGATGCGTTCCGTGCCAAGGGCACGGAACCTGAGGGCTACACCCTGTACGCCTATGCTTCGGTCCAGACCCTGGCTGCCGGCTTCAACGGTGCCAAGTCCAACAAGGGCGAAGATGCGTCCAAGTGGCTCAAGGCCAATCCGGTCCAGACCGTGATGGGCAAGAAGGAGTGGGACAGCAAGGGCGACCTGAAAGTCTCCGACTACGTGGTCTACCAGTGGGACAAGAACGGCAAGTATCACCAGTTGGAAAAACAGAAGTAAGGACTCAAGCGGCCGTCCAGGCTTCCTTGGGCACGGGTTCGTCCCGGTTCCCAAGGCGCTCGCCGGTCGCGCCTGACATCGCTCCGACGTAAATCTGTATTTTCCTTAGAAGAACCGCACGCCCCAAGGGTGTGCAGGTTCTCACTGCGTGAGATTGCGTTATGGATGGTATTTTCCTGCAGCAACTGATCAACGGCCTGACCCTCGGGTCGGTCTATGGTCTGATCGCCATCGGCTACACAATGGTCTATGGCATCATCGGCATGATCAACTTCGCCCACGGCGAGGTTTACATGATTTCCGCTTACCTCGCGGCAATCAGTCTGGCTCTGCTGGCTTACTTCGGTATCGAATCCTTCCCGCTAATGATCCTTGGCACTCTCGTGTTCACGATCGTGGTCACCGGGGTATACGGCTGGGTCATCGAACGCGTCGCCTACAAACCCCTGCGCAACTCCACCCGGCTGGCACCGTTGATCAGTGCCATCGGTATTTCGCTGATCCTGCAGAACTATGCACAGATCAGCCAGGGCGCCCGCCAACAGGGCGTGCCAACACTGCTCGAAGGCGCCATGCGCGTGGATATCGGCACCGGCTTCGTCCAGCTCACCTACACCAAGATCTTCATCCTGGTGGCGGCTTTCGCCGGGATGGCCTTGCTGACCTACATCATCAAGTACACCAAGCTCGGCCGCATGTGCCGCGCCACCCAGCAAGACCGCAAGATGGCCTCCATCCTGGGGATCAATACCGACCGGGTGATTTCCTACGTGTTCATCATCGGTGCAGCCATGGCGGCCCTGGCCGGCGTGCTGATCACCATGAACTACGGCACGTTCGACTTCTATGCCGGCTTCATCATCGGCATCAAGGCGTTCACTGCGGCGGTACTCGGCGGCATCGGCTCCCTGCCTGGGGCCATGCTCGGCGGCATCATCCTCGGGATCTCCGAGTCGCTGTTCTCCGGTCTGATCAACTCCGACTACAAAGACGTGTTCAGTTTCTCGCTGCTGGTGCTGATTCTGATTTTCCGTCCCCAAGGCCTGTTGGGTCGCCCACTCGTGGCGAAGGTATAAGTATGTCTGCTGCCAATAAACCGCTTGATATCAAACAGAGCGTCATCGACGCGATCCTGGCCGGCCTGATCTCGCTGATCGTGTTCGGGCCGATTGTCGGCGTGGTGCTCGATGGCTACAGCTTCAACTTGCAGCCGGCCCGCGTCGGCTGGCTGGTGGCCGTGGTGATGGCCGGGCGTTTCGCCCTGAGCCTTTTCCTGCAGACCCCCCGGGGGCTGAAGATCCTCCAGGGTTTCGAGACCACGGGTTCCGGCGTGCATGTGCTGCCGCCGGACTACAAGTCACGCCTGCGCTGGATCATCCCCGCGCTGATCGTGATCGCCATCGTGTTCCCGTTCTTCGCCAACAAATACGTGCTTACCGTGGTCATCCTCGGGTTGATCTACGTCTTGCTGGGACTGGGACTGAACATCGTGGTCGGCCTGGCCGGCTTGCTCGACCTGGGCTACGTGGCGTTCTACGCCATCGGCGCCTATGGCCTGGCGCTGGGCTATCAGTACCTGGGGCTGGGTTTCTGGACGGTGCTGCCGCTGGCGGCCATCGCGGCGGCGTTGGCCGGATGCATATTGGGGTTCCCGGTGTTGCGAATGCACGGTGACTACCTGGCCATCGTGACCCTGGGCTTCGGCGAGATCATCCGTCTGGTGCTGAACAACTGGCTGTCCTTCACCGGCGGCCCGAACGGCATGCCGGTCCCGTCGCCGACCTTCCTCGGCCTGGAGTTCGGCCGCAGGGCGAAGGAGGGAGGGGTGCCCTTCCATGAGTTCTTCGGCATCGACTACAACCCCAACCTGAAATTCCTGTTCATCTACATCGTGCTGTTCATCACCGTGCTGCTGGTGCTCTACATCAAGCATCGCCTGACCCGCATGCCGGTCGGCCGGGCCTGGGAAGCGCTGCGCGAGGACGAGATCGCCTGTCGTTCCATGGGGTTGAACCACGTGCTGGTCAAGCTCTCGGCGTTCACCATTGGCGCTTCCACGGCCGGCCTGGCCGGGGTGTTCTTCGCCAGCTACCAGGGCTTCGTCAACCCATCTTCGTTCACCTTCTTCGAGTCGGCGCTGATCCTGGCGATCGTGGTCCTGGGGGGCATGGGCTCGACCGTCGGCGTGGTGATCGCCGCGTTCGTGCTCACTGTGGCACCGGAGCTGCTGCGCAGCTTCTCCGAATACCGCGTGCTGCTGTTCGGAGTGCTGATGGTGTTGATGATGATCTGGCGGCCTCGTGGCCTGATTCGCATCAGTCGTACCGGTGTGACGCCGCGTAAAGGAGTAGCGCCATGAGTGAAGTCGTACTCCAGGTTGAAAACCTGATGATGCAGTTCGGTGGGATCAAGGCCCTCAGCGACGTCAGCCTGCAAGTCAAGCGTAACTCGATCTTCGCCCTGATCGGCCCCAACGGTGCGGGCAAGACCACGGTGTTCAACTGCCTGACCGGTTTCTACAAGGCTTCTGGCGGCAAGATCGAACTCAATGTGCGCGGCGAACATACCAACGTCATCAAGCTGCTGGGCGAACCGTTCCGTCCTACCGATTTCGTGTCGCCGAAAGCCTTCGCCAGCCG
Organism: Pseudomonas sp. 7SR1; assembly: GCF_900156465.1. Taxonomy (NCBI): domain Bacteria; kingdom Pseudomonadati; phylum Pseudomonadota; class Gammaproteobacteria; order Pseudomonadales; family Pseudomonadaceae; genus Pseudomonas; species Pseudomonas sp. 7SR1. The sequence goes on along the minus strand of NZ_LT707064.1, from coordinate 897,197 downwards.
GCTGTATTACAAGATGTTCGGCGGCACCCACCTGGTGAACCGTGCCGGCCTGGCCCGTACTTTCCAGAACATTCGCCTGTTCAAGGAAATGTCGGTGCTGGAAAACCTGTTGGTGGCCCAGCACATGTGGGTCAACCGCAGCCTGGTGGCTGGTGTTCTCAATACCAAGGGCTACCGCAAGGCGGAAAGCGATGCCCTGGATCACGCGTTCTACTGGCTGGAAGTGGTGGACCTGGTGGATTGCGCCAACCGCCTGGCCGGCGAGCTTTCCTACGGCCAGCAACGGCGTCTGGAAATCGCCCGGGCCATGTGTACCCGTCCGAAGATCATCTGCCTGGACGAACCGGCCGCCGGCCTCAACCCTCAGGAAACCGAAGCGCTGAGCGCGATGATCCGGCTGCTGCGCGACGAGCACGATCTGACCGTGGTGCTGATCGAACACGACATGGGCATGGTAATGAGCATTTCCGACCACATCGTGGTGCTGGACCACGGCAACGTCATCGCCGAGGGCGGCCCCGAGGCGATCCGCAACGATCCGAAAGTGATCGCGGCCTACCTGGGTGCCGATGAAGAGGAGCTGGTATGAGTGGACCTATCCTCGAGCTCAAGGAGCTGGACGTTTTCTACGGACCGATCCAGGCCCTGAAGAAAGTCTCGCTGCACATTGGCGAAGGCGAGACCGTGAGCCTGATCGGCTCCAACGGCGCCGGCAAGTCCACACTGCTGATGTCGATCTTCGGCCAGCCGCGGGCGGCGAGTGGGCAGATCGTTTACCGGGGCGTGGACATCACGCACAAGTCGTCCCACTACATCGCCTCCAACGGCATCGCCCAGTCGCCGGAAGGGCGGCGGGTATTCCCCGACATGACCGTCGAGGAAAACCTGCTGATGGGCACCATTCCCATCGGTGACAAGTTCGCCAGCGAAGACATGCAGCGCATGTTCGAGCTGTTTCCCCGGCTCAAGGAGCGGCGCAACCAGCGGGCCATGACCATGTCCGGTGGCGAGCAGCAAATGCTCGCCATTGCCCGGGCGTTGATGAGCCGGCCGAAGTTGCTGCTGCTCGATGAGCCGAGCCTGGGGTTGGCGCCGATCGTGGTGAAGCAGATCTTCGCCACCCTGCGTGAACTGGCGTCCACCGGCATGACCATATTCCTGGTGGAGCAGAACGCCAACCACGCGCTGAGGCTGTCGGATCGGGCCTATGTCATGGTCAACGGCGAAATCCGCATGACCGGCACCGGCAAGGAATTGCTCGCCAACGAGGAAGTGCGCAACGCCTACCTGGGCGGGCATTGAGGCTGCTGTTGCTGTAACAGGAACCGGCGAGTGATCGCCGGTTTTTTTATCCCTTCACAATGCACCCATCCTTGCTCGCGATGACGGCGGCACATTCAATACAGAAATGACAGGTAGACCGCTATCGCGAGCAAGCTCGCTCCCACGGGGTTTTGGGCCATGGCGGGAATTGTGGACAACAATCCTGAAGGCTTGCCAAACCGCGACATAAAGTCGCCGCAAACAGTTGTTTTGTCACGGTTTTGACTTGTCCCCGTTTGCTGTGGAACTGGCTGTGGGTAACGTGGGAGTAGCTGTCTGAAAGCCTTTGTTTACGTGGCTTGCAGACGTGTGATTGTTTTTTGATCAGGGATTTTTTGCTTAGAGTCATTGGCTATTGTCAACACTTTTGTAGCCTCGCAAAGCGTTCGGAAAATCGGTGGGCAAGCCTGTGGATAACTCTGTGATTAAACACTGGAAAGACTGCGCTGAGGGCCGTCGTTACTGGCTTCGAGCCATCGCCTATCCTTGTGCCTGCTTATAGCAGATAACCTGATGTGCACAACCTGCGTCGCAGGGTCAAGGGAAAAAATTTTCCAGATGTCCCGCAAAGCCTTATGCACAGCGGCCTGCAGCGTTTGTACTTGCCCCCGATTACTGTGGACGTGCCTGTGGATAAGGTGCGGGCAATCTGCTGCATCGCTTGTCCTGCAAGGCTTGTAGCCGGTTGGTTGTTTTTTGAGCAGTGCGCCGAGGAAGAACATGAGCGGCGTTCAGTTGCCGCTCCTCATCAGGCCGGGCATCCTATGGACCCATTTCATCCATTGGCCTTAGCAAGGAGAACACGATGTCCAACACCCTGTTTATCACCGGCGCCACGTCCGGTTTTGGTGAAGCCTGTGCCCGTCGTTTCGCCGAGGCCGGCTGGAAACTGGTGCTGACCGGTCGTCGTGAAGAGCGCCTCAATGCCCTGTGTGCCGAATTGTCGAAGCAGACCGAAGTGCATGGCCTGGTGCTGGATGTGCGTGACCGCAAGGCCATGGAGGAAGCCATCGCCAATCTTCCCCCGTCCTTCGCCACCCTGCGAGGGCTGATCAACAACGCCGGCCTGGCCCTGGGCGTCGACCCGGCGCCCAAGTGCGACCTCGATGATTGGGACACGATGGTCGATACCAATGTGAAGGGCCTGATCTACAGCACTCGCCTGCTGTTGCCGCGCCTGATCGCCCACGGTCGTGGCGCGGGGATCATCAACCTGGGCTCCATCGCCGGTAACTATCCATACCCGGGCAGTCACGTGTATGGCGCGAGCAAGGCGTTCGTCAAACAGTTCTCGCTGAACCTGCGCTGCGATCTGCAAGGCACCGGTGTGCGAGTGAGTAATATCGAGCCAGGCCTGTGTGAAAGCGAGTTTTCCCTGGTGCGCTTCGGTGGCGATCAGGAGCGTTACAACGCGACTTACGCCGGCGCCGAGCCGATCCAGCCACAGGACATCGCGCAAACCATCTTCTGGGTGCTCAATGTCCCGGCGCACATCAACATCAACAGCCTGGAGCTGATGCCGGTGAGCCAGACCTGGGCCGGATTCGCCATCGAGCGAAACAAGGCGTAGCGGGAGATTCTGTGGCGAGGGGGTATCCCCGTAGCTGAGCGTAGTTCCCCTAGGCTATGTACGAAATTGTTTGGAACTTGGTTATGCGGCGTTAAAAACCGGCTCGGAATGCTCATTGACAGCCAGTCAACTCCGCTTCCTCGCCGGTTTTTGCCTTGCCCAACCTGCGTTTAAAGCAATTTCGTGCAGAGCCTAAGACCTGAGCCTGCGATCTATCTTTTTCAGGGCTGCTGCGCAGCCCTGCGAGCGGTGCGACGTTTCGCTAGATCCCTCGCCACAGAGGCGCTATGCCAGGTACTCGGCAAGTCCGCGATAGCAGGTCAGCAGGTGATACGGCGTGGTGGAGGGCATGTCCCGACGGCTGACGACGCCGTCGGCGTCCAGGCATTCGTTCCAGCCTCTGTTATGCAGGAAATGTTGCTGCAACGCCTGCAACTGACGCAGCAAAGCCCCCTGGTTCCCCGGGCGTAACGTGAGTGCCCGCAGGTATTCGGCCTGGGCCCAGATGCGTTGGGTCGCGTCCCGTGGCGTCGCTTGCGGTTGCGGGTCGAGCATGGCGCACACCGCCCCGGATTTCATGTCCACGCCCTGTCGTTCGCTCTGATCGAAGCTGTGCTCCAGGGCCGTGTGCAACGTGCCGCCACGCAACAAGGGCGACGAGGCCAGCAGGTAATACCATTCGAACTGGTGGCCCGGCTCGTACCAGTTATCCACAGCCCCGAGGGGCTTCTCCATCATGACGCGCTGCTGCGGGTCAATGAAACGCTCGGACATCCCATCACACAACGCCAGCAATGCCTGTCGGACAGTGGCGTCGTCACGCACAGAAAGCACGGCGAGGAACGCTTCGGCCAGATGCATCAGGGGGTTCTGCAGGGGGCCTGTTCCGAGCTCGGACCAGTCGCGCCCGAGGCTGGCCTCATAGAGCCCGTCGTGGCTGGCGAAGCGCTGGGCGATGACTTGCAGGGCGGCGTTGAGTACCGACTCCACCAGCGGCTCGCGAACCTTGGCCCAGTAATGGGCACAGGCGAAAAGGATGAAGGCGTGGGTGTAGAGGTCCTTGGTTGAATCCAGCGGCGCGCCTTGCGGGTCGATGCTGTAGAACCAGCCGCCGTGTTCGGCATCGTGGAAGTGCCGCTGCAACGAGCGAAACAGTGCAGAGGCACGTTCTGCGGCGCCTGGCACCTCGCCCATCAGACTGGAGAACACATACAACTGTCGCGCACAGGCCATGGCGCGGTAGCGCTGGGGTGGCAGCGGCGCATGTCCGGCATCCAGGGCTTCATAGGGCAGTGCCAGTTCGGCGTTCCAACCCGGGCCTTGCCACATCGGCACGATCACGTCGTGAAAATGCTGACGCACTGTTGCGAACAGGGCGATCAATTCAGGCTGGGGAGCGGGGCGGGAAGCATCAGGCATCGGTGGAAGTCGTCACGGCTGGGGGCGATTGCGCGACATGGTAGCAGAGTGACCGACTCCAGAGAGATGGCGCCTGCAAGTCCGTCATCGCGAGCAAGCGCGCGATGACGGCCTGGCAGGCGCTAAAGAATCAGCCCGCCAGCAACCAAACCCCAGTCGCCGCCGAAGCTGCCCCGGCCAATCGAATCAACGGCGCCGCTGCCCGAGGCAACACCCGCACCAGCGCGAAACCTGCACCATGCAGCGCCGCCGTGGCTGCGACAAAGCCTGTCGCATAAGCCCACGGGGTCGACATGTCCGGCAATTCCAAGCCATGGGCGATGCCATGGAACAGCGCAAACAGGGCGGTTGCACCGACCGCCAGGCCCAGCGGCGGACGCACCGCCAGTGCCACGGCCAGGCCCAGGGCGAGCACCGAGGCGGCGATGCCGCTTTCCAGCGCCGGCAGGTCCAGGCCTTCAAAGCCCAGCAGGCCGCCAAGCAGCATCGTACCGACGAAGGTGCATGGCAATGCCCAGCGCGCGGCGCCTTGTTGTTGCGCAGCCCACAAACCGACCGCCAGCATCGCCAGCAAATGGTCGAGCCCGCCGATGGGATGGCCGAGGCCGGCGGTCAGGCCATTGTCGCCGTGGCCGGGGTGGGCGAATGCCAGGGCCGGAGTCAGCAGCAGGGCCAGGGCGCCAAAGAGGCGTTTGAGTGTCATGGATAAGCTTCCTTGTTGATTGTGGAAAAGGCGGGAGTTCCGGCTGTCAGGCGGCTGTCAGCAGGCCCTGGCGCTCGATGAAGGCGATGATTTCGTCCAGGCCCTGGCCGGTTTTCTGGTTGCTGAAGACGAAGGGCTTGCCGTTGCGCATCCGCCGGGTGTCGCTGTCCATCATTTCCAGGGATGCCCCCACCAGCGGTGCCAGGTCGATCTTGTTGATCACCAGCAAATCGGATTTGCAGATGCCCGGCCCGCCCTTGCGCGGCAGTTTGTCGCCAGCCGATACGTCGATCACATAGAGGGTCAGGTCCGACAGCTCCGGGCTGAAGGTGGCCGAGAGGTTGTCGCCGCCGGATTCCACCAGGATCAGGTCCAGCCCGGGGAAGCGTCGGTTCAGCTGGTCCACCGCTTCCAGGTTGATCGACGCATCCTCGCGGATGGCGGTATGGGGGCAACCGCCGGTCTCCACGCCAATGATTCGCTCCGGCGCCAGGGCCTGGTTGCGCACCAGGAAATCGGCATCTTCGCGGGTGTAGATGTCGTTGGTGACCACTGCCAGGTTGTAGCGTTCGCGCAGGGCCAGGCACAGGGCCAGGGTCAGCGCGGTTTTGCCGGAACCGACCGGGCCGCCGATACCGACGCGCAAAGGTTGTGTATTCATGTGGGTCTCCTAGGAACGGAACAGACGGCTGTACTGGCGCTCATGGGCCATGCACGCCAGGGACAGGCCAAACGCGGCGCTGCCGTAGTGCTCGGGGTCGATGTTCGATGCGTTGTGCTGGGCCTGTTGCAACAGCGGCAGCAGTTCGCTGGTCAGGCGCTGGGCCGCTTGCTGGCCCAGGGGCAGGGTTTTCATCAGCACCGCCAGCTGGTTTTCCAGCCAGCTCCATAGCCAGGCGGCGAGGGCATCCTGGGGGGTGATGTGCCAGGCGCGGGCCGCCAGGGCCCAGGCCAGTGCCAGGTGTGGCTCGGTGCATTGTTCGAAGAAACCCTGGGCCGCGACGTCGAGTTCCGGCAGGCCGCCCAGCAGTTGTTGCAGCGAATACCCCATCTGCCGGCTTTCCTGGTGCAGCTCGCGGGTTTCCCGGCTGGCGCGATGGGTTTCACAGTGTTGCCGCAGGGCATCCCAATCGTCGGCCGCGGCGGCTGTGCAGTGTGCCAGTAGCAAGGGGGCCTCGAAGCGTGCCAGGTTCAGCAGCAATTGATCGCCGATCCAGCGACGCGCATCATCGGGATGCTTGATCCAGCCGTTGTCCACTGCCATTTCCAGGCCCTGGGAATAGCTGTAGCCGCCGATCGGCAATTGCGGGCTGGCCAGACGCAGCAGCGCCCAGGCCGGATTCATGGACGCACGCCGAACTGATGCAGGCGCGGCGCGTAATTGAAATCCTCGTCGCCGTGTCGCGAATGATGATGGCCGCCGCCGTAGGCGCCATGTTCGGGCTGGAACGGCGCTTCGATGGATTCGGCGCGGGCACCCAGTTGTTCGAGCATCGCCTTGAGCACGTAGTCGTCCAGCAGGCGCAGCCAGCCATCCCCCACTTGCAGGGCGACATGACGGTTGCCCAGGTGATAAGCCGCCCGGGTCAATTCGAAGGCGTTGGTGCAGGTGACATGCAGCAACTGTTCGGGACGAGCGCACACCCGCACGACACGACCGTCCTCGGCCTGCAGGCATTCGCCGTCGTACAGCGGTGGCTGGCCCCGTTCCAAAAACAACCCCACATCTTCACCCTCGGCACTGAAACAGCGCAGGCGGCTTTTGCTGCGGGCGTCGAAAGTCAGGTGCAGCTCTGCATCCCAGCAGGATTGAATGTCGATTCTGCGATGAATCACCAGCATCGGAGTGCTTCCAGCAATGAACGGTGCGGTGTTTAGAGCAAGGGGCTTGCCAAGGGATGCCGGTGTAGGAAAAAGCAATGGGAATGGGCGGATGGCGCTTCAGTGAATGAAGGTGGGCGCATTGATTTGGTGCGCGATACTGGCGGGTGCACCATTTTGTGAAGTGGGGTGTGCCCGCAAAGGGAACGCTCAAGAGCGTCCGTCGGCAGTCACTCCGTGCTGCCCAGTCCGCGCCAGTGCTTGAGGCCGATGAAAATGAAGCGCAATTGCTGGGTGATCTTCACCTGGGGGGTGAGATGGTCAGGCAGGGCTTCGGCGGGAGGGTCGATGATATCGGGGAGGGTGGCGAACACGCTCTTGACGATGAGATCGGCCATCACGCTCAGCCCGGCAAGGTCCAGATGCTGGAGCTTGGGCATGAGCGCGAGGTCGGCGGCCAGGTCCGAGCTGATACCTTCGCGCAGTTGTGCGATGGCCTGGCGTACGGGCAGGGAGCCGCCGTACTGCTCGCGGGCAAGGAACAGGAACTGTGAACGGTTGGCTTGCACGACATCGAGAAAAATCCGCACCGAGGCATCGATGATGCCGCCCATGACGAACTCGTTATGGCGCACCAGACGGATGGTTTCGCGAAAGGTCTGGCCAACCTCGCTGACCAGCGCCAGGCCCAGTTGGTCCATGTCATCGAAGTGCCGGTAGAAGCCGGTGGGCACGATGCCCGCTGTCCTGGCGACTTCCCTCAGGCTCAGGCTGCCGAACCCACGGCCACACTCCATCAGATGACGGGCTGCGTCCATCAGGGCATTTCGAGTCTGTTGTTTCTGTTCGGCACGGGGCAGCATCGCAGGGCTGGCTTCTGATTCTGGGGAGCGATGCACTCTAGCAAATCGGCTTTGCCGGCGTCGAACGGTAGAAGGAAAGGGGCGGGAAACACGGGGTCTTGAAAGTCAAAAGCCCGATTGAAGGAATCGGGCTTTTTTCCGGGCCACCATGGGCTCAGCTCACTTGGTCACGACGATCGATGACGCGGTCGCCACCGTCTGCTGCGAAAAGCTGGCCTTGTGGGGTGCGATCAGAGCCACCTTCGACCAGGCCTTTCTCTTCCAGCCGGTCACGACCGCCTTCGGCCAGGGATTCGCCCAGCGGGGTACGGTCGGAACCACCTTCGGCCAGGGACTCGCCCAGTGGGGTACGGTCGGAACCACCTTCGGCCAGGGACTCGCCCAGTGGGGTGCGGTCGGAACCACCTTCGGCCAGGGACTCGCCCAGTGGGGTGCGGTCGGAACCACCTTCGGCCAGGGATTCGCCCAGTGGGGTGCGGTCGGATCCACCTTCAGCTACCGTCTGGCTGTAGACAGAATGACTGTCCTTGACCTGTGGGGTGGCTTGCTCGGAGGCTGGCAGTGCAAAAGCAGTGGAAGCCAGCAGTGAAAGGGAAAGGCTCATCAGTAATTGGCGTTTCATGATCGTTGCTCCTTGGGAGGGCGATAAAGTGGGTACGGAGGCAATGCTACTCTCGATAAGTCGATATAAAAGTTCATAAACGCAATGGTAATAATCAACGGAATTGATTGTTCGGGCGGGAGGCTCTAGATCGCGGGTTTCCGAGGTGCGCTTTTGCACCGTGGTGGGTATTTTGTACTCACTGGTGCCACGCAAATGTGCGGGGGCGGTAACAGATGCCTGGCGGATCGGTCAGGTTTTCGCCCTTGGGCGTTAAACCTGTTGGGTGTTTCGCCAGTCTCACTATCAACGAACCGACGACAGGTTCGACTTTCAGGCGTCGCGGTCCGGGCGCCGGTCTTTCATCAGGAGCCTTGTGCATGACGCGCACTTCAAAAATCCTTGCCTGGAGCTTTGCCAGCCTCGTTGTGCTGCTGGCGGCGCTGGTGCTGGTCATAGCCTTTTTCGACTGGAACCGGATCAAGCCGGCACTCAATGCCAAGGTTTCCGAAGAGTTGCATCGCCCGTTCGCCATCAACGGCAACCTGGCCGTGCTCTGGCAACGCGAGCAACAGGAGGGTGGCTGGCGAGGGTGGGTGCCGTGGCCTCATGTGGTGGCCGAGGACCTGACCCTGGGCAATCCCGACTGGTCGAAAAGCCCGCAGATGGCCACGCTCGAGCGCGTGGAGCTGCGCATCTCGCCCTTGGCCTTGCTGGCCCGGCGCGTGGCGATCCCCCGTATCGACCTGACCGGTCCCAACGCCAATCTGCAACGCCTGGCGGACGGCCGTGCGAACTGGGCGTTCCAGTTCGATCCGAAAGACCCGGACGCCGAGCCGTCGAGCTGGACGGTGGACATTGGGGCCATCGGCTTCGACAAGGGGCATGTCACCCTGGACGACCAGACATTGAAAACCCGTCTCGACCTGGTGATCGAGCTGCTGGGCAAGCCTGTCCCGTTCAGCGATATCGTCGGTGAAAAGACCGCCAGCAAAGCCCGTGACCAGGGGGCACTGCCCCAGGACTACGCATTCGCCTTCAAGGTCGACGGGCAATATCACGGCCAGGGCCTCAGCGGTTCCGGCAAGGTCGGCGGCCTGCTGGCTCTGCAGGATGCGACACAGCCCTTCCCATTGCAGGCCCAGGCGAAGATCGCCGAGACCCGCATCGAGCTGGCCGGGACCCTCACCGACCCGAAGAACCTGGGTGCCCTGGACCTGCGCCTGAAACTGGCCGGCAGCAACCTGGCCCATCTTTACCCGCTGACGGGGGTAACGCTGCCCGATTCGCCGCCTTATGCCACCGACGGTCACCTGGTTGCCAAGCTCCATGAGCCGGCTGGTGCGTTGTTTCGCTATGAGGCGTTCAACGGCAGGATCGGCGACAGTGATATCCATGGCGACCTGGCCTATGCTGCCGGTGAGCCGCGCCCCAAGCTCAGTGGCGCGCTGGTGTCCGATCAGCTGCTGTTCAGCGACCTGGCCCCCCTGATCGGCGCAGACTCCAACACCGAACAGAAGGCCCGCGGCGCGGCCAGCAAACAACCTTCGGACAAGGTCTTGCCCGTGGAGGAGTTCCGTACCGAGCGTTGGAGCGCAATGGATGCCGACGTGGAGTTCACCGGTAAACGCATCGTCCACAGTGAGCAGTTGCCCTTCAACGATCTTTATACCCACCTGGTGCTCACCGATGGCCAGTTGAGCCTCGAGCCCCTGCGGTTCGGGGTAGCGGGTGGTCGGCTCGACGCGCAGATCCGCCTCAACGGCCATACCCAGCCTTTGGAGGGAAGGGCTCGGCTCACGGCTCGCGGTTTCAAGCTCAAGCAACTGTTTCCAGGGTTCGAGCCGATGAAAACCAGTTTCGGCGAGCTGAACGGCGATGCCGATATCGCCGGGCGAGGAAACTCGGTGGCTGCCTTGCTGGGCACGTCCAATGGCACGTTGAAGATGCTCATCAACGACGGTGCCATCAGTCGCGAATTGATGGAGTTGGCGGGATTGAACGTCGGCAACTACGTGGTGGGGAAAATCTTTGGCGACAAGGAGGTGAAGATCAACTGCGCGGCGGCGGATTTCGACATCAAGAGCGGCCTGGCGACCACCCGCCTGTTTGTCTTCGACACCGAAAACGCGATCATCTACGTCGATGGCACGGCGAACATGGCCACCGAACAACTGGACCTGACCGTCACGCCGGAGTCCAAGGGCTGGCGGCTGATTTCCCTGCGCTCGCCACTCTATGTCCGGGGCCCATTCGCCAAGCCGTCGGCGGGCGTCAAGGCCGTGCCGCTGATGCTGCGCGGAGCCGGCATGGTGGCGCTGGGAGTGATCGCCGCGCCAGCGGCCGGGTTGCTGGCGCTGGTGGCGCCCAGCGGCGGCGAACCTAACCAGTGCGCACCGTTGCTGGAGCAGATGAAGGCCGGCAAGGCACCGGTCACGGTCAAGCCTACCCGTTGAACGCCGGGCTCATGGGCCGGCTCAGGGCCCGGATCGCGAGCAGGCTCGCCCCTTCATCTGGCCGGTGCCCGGGGGAGCGAGCCTGTCCACGTCAGCGGGATTACAGATCGGCCAGAATATCGGCCATGTCATCGGCGTGTTCTTCTTCCTGGGCCAGGATGTCCTCGAAAATACGCCGGGTGGTCGGGTCTTTCTCACCGATGTACTGGATGATTTCCCGGTAGCTGTCGATGGCGATGCGCTCGGCCACCAGGTCTTCATAGACCATTTCCTTGAGCGTATTGCCCGCGACGTACTGGGCGTGGGAATTGCGGGTCAGCAGGTCAGGGTTGAACTCCGGCTCGCCACCCAGCTGGACGATGCGTTCGGCCAGTTTGTCGGCGTGTTCGGCTTCCTGGTTCGCGTGCTCGAGGAACTCGCTGGCGGCCACGCTGGCCTTGAGGCCGGTGGCCATGAAGTAGTGGCGCTTGTAGCGCAGCACGCACACCAGCTCGGTGGCCAGCGCTTCGTTGAGCAGGCGCACGACTTCCTGTCGATCGGCGTTGTAGCCCTCGGTCACTGCGCCGTTCTGCACGTTTTGGCGCGCCCGCTCGCGCAGGGTGGTTACATCGGTCAAGTGCATGTCGCTCATCTCGTTCTCCTGGAGGCTGATCCGGTTGTATGTCGCGCTCTGTCGGCGTGATCATTTCTGGGCGTTGTACGAACGATGCCTGTCGCCGCTCGGCGACTTTTCGTACAACGCCTATGGTGGGAGTCATGAGCGAAAGGAAAAGTTTTATGAAACTGTCCGAGCGACCGGCAAGTGCTGCGAGCCGGACAGGCGTACCTCCTCCTCCAGCCATTTGAAGAACGCACGCACCGGTGGATGGCGTTCGCGACCCGGTACGCACAGGGCGCTGTAACCGGCGCCATCGACCTGGACCTGCGGGCGGTAGCCCACCAGCAGGCCGCTGGCGACGCTTTCGGACACCAGGATGTTGCTTGCCAGCACCAGGCCTTGCCCGGCGATCGCCGCTTGCAAGGCGTAGTGCTCCTCGTCGTATTCGCGTATGCAGGGCTGCCGGGTGAGCCAGTTTTCCCCGGCCTGGGCGCACCAGGCATCCCAGCCATGGGCGTACAGCTTGGAGTTGTGCCAGCGCACGCTGATCAACGTTGGCGTCTGCTCGGCCGCGAGGGCTACTTGCCCGGGCGAGCCATACACGCCGAAGCGCTCGTCGAACAGACACAAACCGTACAGGTTCGGGTAGTCATCGAGGCTGTAGCGCACCACCAGGTCGACGCTGGCGTCCTGATGCAGGTCGATCACTTCGCAATGGGTGTCCAGGCGCACCTTGATGTCCGGATGCCGCGCATAGAAGCGCCCCAGTCGCGGCACCAGCCAGAGTGCGGCGAACGCGGCGGTGGTGGAAAGTGTCAGGTGGGTGCCGCTGCGTTGCGGGCGCAAGGTATCGACACTTTGCGCCACGTCCAGCAGGGCGCCGTGCAGGCTGTGGAACAGGCGTTGGCCGCCGTCGGTCAGTCGCACCTGGCGTGGCAAGCGTTCGAACAATTGCACGCCGAGCCAGGTTTCCAGGGCGCGGACCTGATGGGAAATCGCCGTGGGCGTCACGGCCAGCTCCTCGGCAGCGGCCTTGAAGCTGAGCAACCGCGCGGCGGATTCGAAGGCGCGCAGGGCGTTGAGGGGCAGGTTGGCGAACATCGAGGCTCCAGATTGGCTGGATGGATGAGATTTATTCATCCAGGTTGATAAGCGCTCATTTGCATGGGGGCTTTGAAAGACCGCATTTTGAGGCTCCAGGCAGTTTTCATTGTAGATGAATCAAAGGAGCTTCAGATGAGCAGTGTTCTTGTGGTGCATGGCAGTCCGCGTGGTGAACGTTCCCATTCCCGGCGTCTGGCCGAAACCTTTCTGTCGGCCTGGCAGGCCGTCCATCCCGACGCCCTGACGACTCGTCGTGAAGTGGGGCGCACCTTGATACCACCGGTCAACGAAGCCTTCATTGCCGCCGCCTTCTATCCCGAGCCCCAGGCACGGCCGCTGACCATTCAGGCGGACCTGGCATTGAGCGACACTCTGGTCGCGGAGCTGCGGGCCCACGACCGGCTGGTGATTTCCGCGCCCATGCACAACTTCAGCGTGCCGGGCGGGGTGAAGGCGTGGATCGATCAAATCGTGCGGATCGGCCTGACCTTCAACCACAGCCTGGACAACGGTGTCTCGCATTACGAGCCGCTGGTGCTGGGCAAGAAAGCCCTGATCGTGACCAGCCGTGGCGACTTCGGCTTCGGTCCCGGCGGACAGCTGGAGGCGATGAACCATGCCGACACCCTGTTGCGCACGGTCCTGGGGTTTATCGGCATCACCGATGTGACCGTGGTTGCCGCCGAAGGCGAAGAATCGGCCGAGCGCAGCTTTGCCCAGTCCTGCGCTGAGGCCGAGCAGCGCCTGCTGGCGTTGGCGCGGACCTTCTGATGGCCTGGGTCTATCTGCTGGTGGCGGCCGGCTTCGAGGTCACGTTCGCCATGGGCATGAAATACGCCGAAGGCTTCACCCGTCCATGGCCCTCGCTGATCACGGTGGTGGCCGCGGTCGGCGGAATCTGGTTCCTGACACTGTCAATGCGCGAACTGCCGGTGAGCGTGGCGTATCCGATCTGGACGGCTATCGGCTCCCTGGGCACCGTATTGCTGGGATTCGTGCTGCTGGGGGAAAGCCTGACGCTGGTCAAGCTGGTCTCGGTGGGGCTGATCGTGGCGGGGGTGAGCGGGCTGAAGTGACGGGGGTGTCATAGACTGGTCATCATCGATGCCGATGCTGGCACCCCCCTCCGATCACAAGGACGTCCACCCATGTCGCAACAATGTGCCACCCGCTATCCGTTGGTGCTGGTTCCGGGAATGCTCGGGTTCATTCGCCTGGTGCTGTATCCGTACTGGTATGGGATCGTCTCGGCGCTGCGTCGAAGAGGGGCGGTAGTGGTGGCGGTGAAAGTGTCGCCGCTGCATTCATCCGAGGTGCGTGGCGAGCAACTGCTGGTGCAGATCCAGGACATCCTGCGCCAGACCGGGGCCGGCAAGGTCAACCTGATCGGCCATAGCCAGGGCGCCCTGACGGCCCGTTACGCAGCGGCCAGGCGCCCGGACCTGGTGGCCTCGGTCACCTCGGTGGCCGGGCCCAACCACGGCTCGGAGCTGGCCGACTACCTGCGCATCCATTACCCATCCGACCGTGCCAAGGGCCGCCTGCTCAAAGCCCTGCTGTGGCTGATCAATGCCGTGATGAACCTGCTGGAGACCGGCTATCGCGGGCCGAAGCTGCCGGTGGATATCCAGGCGTCCCATGAATCCCTGACCACCGCCGGTGTGGCGCTGTTCAACGAGCGTTATCCACAGGGCCTGCCTGACACCTGGGGCGGGCAGGGGCCGGAAGAGGTCGACGGCGTACGTTATTACTCCTGGTCCGGGATCCTGCAGCCAGGCAGGACCGACAGGGGGCGCAATCTGTTCGATGGCACGAACCGCAGCTGCCGGCTGTTCGCCCGCACCTTCGTCCGCGAGGCGGGGCAGTGCGATGGCATGGTCGGGCGATTCAGTTCACACCTGGGTACGGTGATCGGCAACGACTATCCATTGGACCATTTCGACATCGTCAACCAGTCGTTGGGGTTGGTGGGGCGGGGAGCCGAGCCGGTCCGCTTGTTTGTCGAGCATGCCCAGCGCTTGAAGGCGGCCGGGGTATGAGAGGCCGTGGATGTAACGGGGATGTCTACACTGCTCTGTACCGCCGCCTCTTGCGCGGCTACAAGGAGAAGCATCATGAACCGGTTGCGTGTGCCTTTGCTGGTGGTCGGTTTACTGCTGTGTACCGAAGGTTTTGCCGCCAACTCTCAACAGACCCTGATGGTCACCTGCAATGCCGACGCCACGGCCCAGGGCCTGAAGGGCGATGCACGACGGGAATTCATGGGGGCCTGCCTCAAGACCAAGCCACCTGAAGGGCCGGTCACGCCTCAGGAACGTATGACGAGCTGCAATGCCACGGCCACGGCCCAGGCATTGAAGGGCGATGCCCGCAAGGCATTCATGAGCGATTGCCTGAAGAAAAAATAACCCGGGCCAGTGGGGCCTCATCGCGAGCAGGCCCCACTGGCGCCTGGAAAAAAATACCTGCACCTGCGACTGGGGTCGGCCGATACAATCCTTGGGCTTTTCATACAGAGCCTAGTGCTGCCCGTGGATCGCTGGCAGACTGCCAATCCTTTCACGCCGTTTCGTTCTGAGGCTGTATGCCAACGTTTTCTCAGCGTCATGTGTTGTTGGTGATCAGTTGGGTGATCATTTTTGGTGGGTTGTTGCTGGTGTTGCCGCTGCGCCTGTTGCCCAGCCTGCTGGCCGGGTTGCTGGTGTTCGAGCTGGTCAACATGTTGACCCCGCAGTTGCAGCGGTTGATCGAAGGCCGGCGCGCACGCTGGCTGGCAGTGGCGTTGCTGGGCACGCTGGTGGTCAGCGTACTGACTCTGATCTTCGCCGGCGCCTTCAGCTTTCTCCTGCATGAAGCGGAGAATCCCGGTGCGTCCCTGGACAAGTTCATGGCAGTGGTCGACCGCGCCCGCGGGCAACTGCCACCGTTCATCGATGCCTACCTGCCGGCCAGCGCCGCCGAGTTCCGGGTAGCGATCGGCGATTGGATGAGCAAGCACCTGAGCGACCTGCAACTGGTGGGCAAGGATGCGGCTCACATGTTCGTGACGCTGCTGATCGGCATGGTGCTGGGGGCCATCGTCGCCCTGCAGCGCATCCCCGACCTGACCAAGCGCAAGCCCCTGGCCGCCGCGCTGTTCGACCGCCTGAACCTGCTGGTCAAGGCGTTTCGCAACATCGTCTTCGCCCAGATCAAGATCTCCCTGCTCAACACTTTCTTCACCGGGATCTTCCTGGCGGTGGTACTGCCGTTGTTCGGAATCAAGCTGCCGCTGACCAAGACTCTGATCGTGATGACGTTCCTGCTGGGGTTGTTGCCGGTCATCGGCAATCTCATCTCCAACACCCTGATCACCATCGTCGGCCTGTCCCTGTCGATCTGGGTGGCGATGGCGGCGCTGGGTTACCTGATCGTGATCCACAAGCTGGAATATTTCCTCAATGCGCGGATCGTTGGCGGGCAGATCAGTGCCAAGTCCTGGGAACTGCTCATGGCGATGCTGGTGTTCGAAGCCGCGTTCGGCTTGCCAGGGGTGGTGGCGGGGCCGATCTACTATGCGTATCTCAAGAGTGAGTTGAAGCAGATCGGGATGGTTTGAACGCCATGTCCGTTCATCCGCACTGTTATTTCCGACAGTAGATGGCGGACATCGGGATTGCTTAGCTCCTTGAGCGAAGAATCCGCTTCGCAGCGAGCCCCATGGGAGCTGCATCATGACTTTGAAAACTGTCACCACGACCAATTTCGAAGAACTGGTCCTCAAATCAACGCTGCCGGTGATCGTGCTGTTTGGCACGAAGGGCAAGAAAAGCTCCGATAACATGACCGCCAGCCTGGAAGAGGCAGCCAGCTCAAACGCCGGCCGTATTACCTTTCTCGAGAAAGCTTTCGAGAAGGAAGGCAGCATCGAAAAAGACCCGGACTACGATGTCCAGTCCGCGCCCACCACGCTTTTCTTCAAGGGCGGCGAGTTGCAACGCACGGTTGTCGGTTTTTATAAATACGAAGGTGTCTTCAAGACCTGGGTCGAAGAACTCTGAACATGAGGGCGAGGAGTCGCCTCGTGCAGGTCACGAGGCGACTCCGGGTGTCAGCCATAGCGCTTCATCGCCTCGATCGCCAACCCGCTGCCGATGCTGCCGAAGATGTTGCCTTCCACATGCCGCGCCTTGGGCAGCATGGCCGAGACGCTGTTGCGCAGCGCCGGGATGCCGCTGGAACCACCGGTGAAGAACACCGTGTCGACCTGATCGACGCCGACGTCGGCATCGCCCAGCAATTGCGTGACGCTGGTGCGCACCCGCTCCAGCAACCCGTCGATGGCCGACTCGAACAGGGCCCGGCTCAAGTCCACGCTCAGGCCCGGCTCGATCCGATCCAGCGCCACATGCCGATGGTCGGCCTGGGTCAGCTGGATCTTGGTTTCTTCCACTTCCATTGCCAGCCAATGCCCGGCGCGCTGTTCGATCAGCTTGAACAGCCGGTCGATGCCACCGGTGTCCTCGATGTCGTAGCGCATGCTGCCCAGGGCCAGGGTGGACTTCTGCGAATACACCGCGTTGATGGTGTGCCAGGTCGCCAGGTTCATGTGGTGACTGGTGGGCATGTAGGCGCCGCTTTTCATCCGGCTGCCATAGCCGAACAGTGGCATCAGGCCGGCCAGGGAGAGCTGCTTGTCGAAGTCGGTCCCGCCGATGTGCACGCCGCCGGTGGCGAGGATGTCGGCATGACGGTTGTCGTGGGTGCGGCGCTCCGGTGACAGTCGCACGAGAGAGAAGTCCGAGGTACCGCCGCCAATGTCGACGATCAGCACCAGCTCTTCTCTCTCGATGGTCGATTCATAATCGAACGCCGCCGCAATGGGCTCGTACTGGAACGAGACCTCCTTGAAACCGATGGCTCGGGCCACGTCTGCCAGGGTGTTTTGCGCTTCCTGGTCGGCCAGTTCGTCGTCATCGACGAAAAACACCGGACGTCCCAGCACGACTTCTTCGAACTCGCGGCCGGCAGTGGCTTCGGCGCGTTTCTTCAACTGGCCGATGTACAGCCCCAGCAGGTCCTTGAATGGCATTGCCGTGCCCAGCACGCTGGTATCGTGCTTGATCAGCTTGGAACCCAGCAGGCTCTTGAGCGAGCGCATCAGGCGGCCTTCGTAGCCTTCCAGGTATTCGTGCAGGGCCAGGCGGCCGTAGACCGGGCGGCGCTCCTCCTGATTGAAAAAAACCACCGAAGGCAGGGTGATCTTGTCGTCCTCCAGCGCGATCAGCGTTTCCATGCCGGGGCGCAGCCAGCCGACGGTGGAGTTGGACGTGCCGAAGTCGATGCCGCAGGCACGGGCCGAGGATGCGTTTTTCATGTCTTCCAGGTTCCGGTTGAAAAAACGGCCGCGCAGTGTATGCCAGTACGCAGCGGATTCGAAGGCCGGCTATCCGGCAGGCATGAAAAGAATCGCAGGATGTACATAGTGCGCTGAAAAAACGGCCTGTGCGCCAGTCCAGCCTTGAAAGGGCCGGTTTTATCCCCAATCTTGTATGCATCAACGGGTGGTCACAGGGCGAGCGCAAGAATCGCCACCGACTGCCGATAAACTTCTGATACGCCGCCCGGTCACAACCTTGAGGTTGGTCAACCCGCTGTCCGCTCATCCGGGCATGCTGTGCGTGGCGGTGCGACGTCGATAACGGATGGTGATGCTTCGATGGACTTCAAAGACTACTACAAGATTCTGGGTGTCGAGCCGACGGCTGACGACAGCACGATCAAGGCTGCCTACCGCAAGCTGGCGCGCAAATACCACCCGGATGTCAGCAAGGAAAAAGACGCCGAGACCAAGTTCAAGGACGTCTCCGAGGCCTATGAAGCGCTGAAAAGCGCCGACAAGCGCGCCGAGTACGATGACCTGCGGCGCTACGGTCAGCACGGTCAACCGTTCCAGGGGCCGCCGGGCTGGCAGAGCCGTGGCGGTTTTGGCGGCCAGGACACCGGGGACTTCTCGGACTTCTTCAGTTCGATCTTCGGAAATCGCGGATCAGGTTTCGGTGGCGGGCAATCGGGTCGCAGCGCCGGCCGTCGGGGGCAGGACGTGGAACTGGAATTACCGATCTTCCTGGAAGAGACCCTGTCCAACGAATCGAAGAAGATCAGTTACCAGGTGCCGCAGCACAACGCCGCAGGCCAGCACGTGAGCAACACCACCAAGAGCCTGAACGTGAAGATCCCTCTGGGGGTGACCGACGGCGAGCGCATCCGCCTCAAGGGCCAGGGCGCGCCAGGCATCGGTGGCGGCGCCAATGGCGACCTGTACCTGACCATTCGCTTCGCCCCGCACCCCAAGTTCGATGTCGAAGGCCAGGACCTGATCATCACCTTGCCCCTGGCGCCCTGGGAATTGGCCCTGGGCACCGAAGTGGCTGTCCCGACCCTCACCGGCAAGATCAACCTCAAAGTGCCGGCCGGCAGCCAGAACGGCCAGCGCATGCGCGCCAAGGGGCACGGCTTGCGCAACAAGGCGGGCGAACGGGGTTACCTGTTCGTGCAACTCAAGGCCGTGATGCCCAAGGCCAACGACGAGTCGGTCAAGGCATTGTGGGCGGAGCTGGCGAAGAAAGCTGCGTTCGATCCACGGGCGAATTTCTGACGGCCCAGGTCATCACACCGCTGCTGCACGGTTAGAGCATTGGGAGAAGCAGACCATGAACAACCCGATCATTGAACTGAACCTGAAGGAATTCTGCGAGGCCGCCGCGCTGGCGGATGTCCATGTGATAGAAATCGTCGCCCATGGCATTCTCGAACCCCACGGCAAGGCCCCATCCGACTGGCGTTTCACCGACTACGAACTGGTCCTGGCGCGCCGCGCCGCCAAGTTGCGGCGTGAATTGGAACTGGAATGGGACGGCGTCGCCCTGGCGCTGGACCTGCTGGAGGAAGTGCAGCAACTGCGCAGCGAAAACCGCATGCTCAAGCAGCGGTTGGGGCGGCTGGTGGAGTGACGCAGCCCTTGAGCTAAATGCAGGCCCTGTGGCGAGGGGAAACGTCGCACCGCCCCGCTGGGCTGCGCATCAGCCCCAGAGAAGGGTTGGACGCAATCGGCCTGACACACCGAGGTGCTGAGTCTTGGGCTGCTGCGCAGCCCAGCGGGGCGACGTTTCGCTAAATCCCCTCGCCACAGACTCTACCGCCTCACCACAGGTTGGATTCCTTCACCCCCGGATCGCCCAATTGCTCCCTACCAAATGTGTAGTCGGCCAGTGTCAGTCGACCATCAAAACAGAAAATAGCGCTGCGCCATCGGCAGCACCTCAGCCGGTTCGCACCACAGCAACACCCCGTCGGCCTTGACCTGGTAAGTCTGTGGATCGACGTCGATGCTCGGCAGGTAGTCGTTGTGGATCAGGTCGGTCTTCTGCACGTCGCGGCAACCTTTGACCACGGCGATTCTTTTCTTCAGCCCCAGTTGTTCCGGCAACCCGGCCTCGGCAGCGGCCTGGCTGATGAAGGTCAGGCTGGTGGCGTGACGCGAGCCGCCAAAGCTTGCGAACATCGGTCGGTAGTGCACCGGTTGCGGCGTCGGAATCGAGGCGTTGGCGTCGCCCATCAGGCTGGCGGCAATCGCGCCGCCCTTGAGGATCAGCGTCGGCTTGACGCCGAAGAACGCCGGGCGCCACAGCACCAGGTCGGCCCACTTGCCCACTTCGATGGAGCCCACCTCATGGCTGATGCCATGGGTGATCGCCGGATTGATGGTGTACTTGGCTATGTAGCGCTTGATGCGGAAGTTGTCGTTGCCCTCGCCATCCCCAGGCAGGGCGCCGCGTTGCTTCTTCATCTTGTCGGCGGTCTGCCAGGTACGCGTGATGACTTCGCCGACGCGGCCCATGGCCTGGCTGTCGGAGCTGATCATCGAGAACGCGCCCAGGTCATGGAGAATGTCCTCGGCGGCGATGGTCTCGCGGCGGATGCGGCTCTCGGCGAAGGCCACGTCCTCGGCGATGCTCGGGTCCAGGTGATGACAGACCATCAACATGTCCAGGTGTTCGTCGATGGTATTGCGGGTGAACGGCCGGGTCGGGTTGGTGGAACTGGGCAATACGTTGGGGAAACCGCAGGCCCTGATGATGTCCGGCGCATGCCCGCCACCGGCACCTTCGGTGTGGTAGGTGTGGATGGTGCGGCCCTTGAACGCGGCGAGGGTGGTTTCCACGAAGCCCGACTCGTTGAGGGTGTCGGTGTGGATCGCCACCTGCACATCGTATTGGTCGGCCACGCTCAGGCAGTTGTCGATGGCCGCGGGCGTGGTGCCCCAGTCTTCGTGCAGCTTCAGGCCGATGGCCCCGGCCTTGACCTGCTCGATCAACGGCTCCGGCAGGCTGGCGTTGCCCTTGCCGGTCAGGCCGATGTTCATCGCGAATGCATCCGCTGCCTGGAGCATGCGCGCCAGGTGCCACGGGCCGGAGGTGCAAGTGGTGGCGTTGGTTCCGGTGGCCGGGCCCGTGCCGCCGCCGATCATGGTGGTGACGCCGCTCATCAGGGCTTCTTCGATCTGCTGCGGGCAGATGAAGTGAATATGGGTGTCGATGCCGCCGGCCGTGAGGATCATGCCCTCGCCGGCGATCACTTCGGTGCTGGCGCCGATGGCGATGGTCACGTCGGGCTGGATGTCCGGGTTGCCGGCCTTGCCGATGGCGGCGATGCGGCCGTCCTTGAGGCCCACATCGGCCTTGACGATCCCCCAGTGGTCGATGATCAGTGCGTTGGTGATCAGCGTGTCGACCACTTCGGCGGCCAGCAGTTGACCCTGGCCCATGCCGTCGCGGATCACCTTGCCGCCGCCGAATTTCACTTCTTCGCCATAGGTGGTGAAGTCTTTCTCCACTTCGATCCACAACTCGGTGTCGGCCAGGCGGACCTTGTCGCCGACAGTGGGGCCGAACATGTCGGCATAGGCTTGTCTCGAAATCTTCATGTGCTTGCCTTGGAATTCGATTGGATGTTGAAACCGTTCGCTGCGCTCACTCATCGCGAGCAAGCTCGCTGCCACATTTGATCGCGTTCCCCTGTGGGAGCGAGCCCGCTCGCGATGAGGCGGGTGCAGGCACCCATGACTTACAGGTCGCCCATGACCCGCCCGGCAAACCCGAACACCCGGCGATGCCCGGCCAGGTCCACCAACTCCACTTCCCGGCTCTGACCCGGCTCGAAGCGCACGGCGGTGCCGGCGGGGATGTTCAGGCGCATGCCGCGACTGGCGGCGCGGTCGAAGCTCAAGGCATCGTTGGTCTCGAAAAAGTGAAAGTGCGAGCCGACCTGGATCGGCCGGTCGCCCTGGTTGGCGACGGTGAGCGTCAAGGTGCGGCGACCGGCGTTGAGTTCGATGTCGCCGGGCTGGACCTGGTATTGGCCTGGAATCATTGCGGTTGCCCCAAAGTCTTGTAGTAGATGGCGGTCGGGCTGTAGGTGCCGTCCGGGCTCTGGCAGTAGTCGGGCAGTTCGCCGACGCGGGTGTAGCCCATGGCGCGGTAGAACGCTTCGGCCTCGGAGCCGGCCTCGGTGTCGAGGTACAACAGGCCGCGCTTGTGCTGGCGAGCGCCGAGTTCCAGGGCGCTCATCAATTGCTGGCCCAGGCCCCGGCGCCGGGCATCGCCGCGCACCAGCAACTTCTGCACTTCGGCACGGTTGAGGCCGTTGGGCTTCTGGCACAGGGCAAGCTGGACACTGGCCTGGACCTGTTCATCCTTGACCACCACCCACAGCAGCAGGTGGCCCTGGTTGAGGCTGGCCTGGACCTCGTCGAAATAGGCGCGGGCCTGGGTCGCATCGAGGTCGGCCATGAACCCCACGCTGGCGCCGTTTTCGACGGCGTCGAGCAACAGGTCGATCAGGCCCTGGCGGTAATGCGCAAAGCTTTCAGCGTGGACTCGACGCAACTGGGCGGGATTCATCGGCTTTTCACTCCTTGTGCAAGGCTGGCGCTGGCGCACCGGGGTTGAGGATCAACTGCATGAAGGTCAGGTCGAGCCAGCGACCGAACTTGACGCCCACCTGGGGCATCTGTCCGGTGACGACGAACCCGGCCCGCTCATGCAGGCGGATCGAGGCCGCGTTGCCGCTTTCGATAGCCGCGACCATGACATGCTTGCCGCAGGCCCTGGCACGTTCGATCAGCGCCGCCATCAGCCGTGGGCCGAGGCCATGGCCGCGTTGGTCGCTGCGCACGTACACCGAATGCTCCACGGTGTGCCGGAAGCCGTCGAAGGGACGCCAGTCACCGAACGAAGCGTAGCCGAGCACATGCCCTTGGCCTTCGATCACCAGGACCGGATATCCCTGGGCCTGCCGGCCGTCGAGCCAGGCCTGGCGGTTGTCCAGGTCCACGGCCTGTTCGTTCCAGATGGCCGTGGTGTTGAGCACCGCGTCGTTGTAGATGTCGCGCAAGGCCGGCAGGTCTGCGGGGCGAGCGTCGCGAATCTGGTAGGTCATGAGGTGGCCTCAGGCGATGGGCTGGTGGACGGTGACCAGCTTGGTGCCGTCGGGAAACGTCGCCTCGACCTGGATTTCAGGGATCATTTCCGGGATGCCTTCCATCACTTGCTCGCGGCTCAGCAGGGTGGTGCCGTAGTGCATCAGTTCAGCCACCGTCTGGCCGTCCCGGGCGCCTTCGAGCAGGGCCGCGGAAATGTAGGCCATGGCCTCCGGATAGTTGAGCTTCAGACCACGGGCCAACCGTCGTTCGGCGACGAGGCCGGCGGTGAAGATCAGCAGCTTGTCTTTTTCGCGTGGGGTCAGGTCCATGTGCAATCCATAAGGGCAGATAAATAGTTTGCGCTGTAAACACGCCCCCTGTGGGAGCGAGCAAGCTCGCTCCCACAGAAAGCAGATCAAGTGCTCCAGATTCTCGGTGGTACGGCCTCTCTTCCGAGCAATGCGGGCCTGAGCAAGCGCCATAATTCAATCAACCATCCCCGCGCCAGCAGCGCCTCGCTCGCCAGGCAGCGGGCCACGACCAGGCCCGGCAGCTGGGTCAGGTCGCCGCGCACCGCTTGGCCCAGGGATCGGCATCGCTCCAGCAGCTGGCTGTCGATCTCGCCGGTCACCAGCATCGTGGCAAACACCGGGTCGCCACCCAGCCCGATGGGCGAATCCAGCAGCCCGTCACCGCCCGTGATGCGCTGGCGCTCATGCCACAGCAACTGGCCGTTGCGGCGAATGTCCAGTCGCGATTGAAAGTGTCCCAGGTCGAACCGCTCGCCGCTGGCCGGTCGGCCGAGGGCGACCATGTCCCAGTAGAACAGGCGTGCGTCGCCCTGCAGATCGATACGCGTGCTGAGTTCGGCCTGGGCCGCGCTGAAGACGATGGTTTCCTGGGGCAACCATTCCAGTGTCGCGCCGGCCGCCACGCTCAGGTTCAGTTGCTGATAGGCGGGCCCCGCTGCGCGGTACCACTTGGCCGCGCCCGGGCTGGTCAGTTGCGTCCAGGCGCCAGGGCCGACGTGGGCCGATATGTCCAGCCGGTCACCGCCGGCAATCCCGCCGGGCGGGTGGACGATGATGTGCTGGCACACCTCGGGACCTTCGGCGTACAAGTGCTTCTGCACCCGCAGCGGGCCTTTGTGACGGCGCTGTACCGGGCGTGTGCACTCACCGAATCGGGCGTAGCCCAATTCCAGCTCGGCGTGCCAGCTGGGAGTGAACAGGGCCGGAGGCGCCAATGAACAGACAGGTAGATTCATGATTTCTGATTATCGTCAGGACGCTACAGACTAGATCGTAACCAGCCCGCGCACACCCTCGGCTTCCATATTTTCTCCGCGCCCCTGCTGCACGATCTCGCCCCGGGACATCACCAGGTATTGATCGGCCAGTTCGGCGGCGAAGTCGTAGAACTGCTCCACCAACAGAATCGCCATGTCACCCCGGGCCGCCAGTTTCTTGATCACCGCCCCGATTTCCTTGATCACCGACGGCTGGATGCCTTCGGTGGGTTCGTCGAGGATCAGCAGCCGCGGGCGACTGGCCAGGGCCCGGCCGATGGCAAGCTGTTGTTGCTGCCCACCGGAGAGGTCGCCGCCGCGGCGCTGTTTCATCTGCAGCAACACCGGGAACAGTTCATAGATGAACGCCGGTACCTCCCGGGCTTCGGACCCCGGAAAGCGCGACAGGCCCATCAGCAGGTTTTCTTCCACGGTCAACCGTCCGAAGATTTCCCGGCCCTGGGGCACATAGGCGATGCCCGCGTGGACCCGCTGGTGCGGCTTGAACGCTGTGATGGCCTTGCCTTCCCAATTCACCGCGCCTTCCCTGGCTGGCAACAGGCCCATCAGACATTTGAGCAGCGTGGTCTTGCCCACGCCGTTGCGCCCCAGCAGGCAGGTCACCTCGCCCACCTTGGCGTCGAACGACAGGCCTCGCAGGATGTGGCTACCGCCGTAGTACTGGTGCAGCTTGTCGACTTGCAGCATGTTCCAGATTCTCCTGAAGTTCCCTGTGGGAGCAGCATTTGCCGCTCAGCGACCGAGATACACCTCGATCACCCGTTCGTTGTCCTGTACCTGCGCCAGTGACCCTTCGGCCAGTACGCTGCCCTGGTGCAGCACGGTGACGTGGTCGGCGATGGTGCCGACGAAGCCCATGTCGTGTTCCACCACCATCAGCGAATGCTTGCCCGCCAGGGTCTTGAACAGTTCGGCGGTGAAGTCGGTTTCGGCGTCGGTCATGCCCGCCACCGGCTCGTCGAGCAGCAGCAATTGCGGGTCCTGTACCAGCAGCATGCCGATCTCCAGGAACTGCTTCTGCCCGTGGGACAACAACCCTGCCGCGCGGTTGACCGACGGCGTGAGGCGGATGGTCTCCAGCACTTCGTCGATGCGGTCGCGCTGCTCGCCGGTGAGTCTGGCCCGCAGGCTGGCCCAGACCGATTTGTCGGCCTTCAATGCCAGCTCCAGGTTTTCGAACACGCTCAGGGCCTCGAATACCGTGGGCTTCTGGAACTTGCGACCGATACCGGCCTGGGCAATCTGCACCTCGCTCATGCTGGTCAGGTCCAGGGTCTCGCCGAACCAGGCCTTGCCATGGCTGGGGCGGGTCTTGCCGGTGATCACGTCCATCAAGGTGGTCTTGCCCGCGCCGTTGGGGCCGATGATGCAGCGCAGCTCGCCGACGCCGATGTACAGGTTCAGGTCGTTCAGGGCCTTGAAGCCGTCGAAGCTGACGCTGATGTCTTCCAGGGTCAGGATGGTGCCATGGCGGGTGTTCAGGCCGACGCCCGCCGCCTGGCCGAGGCCGATGGCGTCGCGGCTGCTACCGGCGTCCTTGTTGGGCTCCGTGGGGAAGAAAGCAGGTTCGAGCATGAATTCGACACTCGCTGTGATTCTCATTGTTCAGCCCTTTTCTTCAGCAGGCCGATCACGCCCCTGGGCAGGTACAGGGTCACGACGATGAACAGCGCACCGAGGAAAAACAGCCAGTATTCCGGGAAGGCCACGGTGAACCAGCTCTTCATGCCGTTGACCACGCCGGCGCCCAGCAGGGGGCCGATCAACGTGCCGCGCCCGCCGAGTGCCACCCACACGGCGGCCTCGATGGAATTGGTCGGCGACATTTCGCTGGGGTTGATGATGCCTACCTGGGGCACATACAGCGCGCCGGCCAGGCCGCACAGGATGGCGCTCAATACCCAGACGAAGAGCTTGAAGCCCCGTGGATCGTAGCCGCAGAACATCAGGCGGTTTTCCGCGTCCCGCAGGGCGGTCAGTACCCGGCCGAACTTGCTGCGGGCCAGTCGCCAGCCGATGAACAGGCTGGCCACCAGCAACAGCACGGTGAGCAGGAACAGTACGGCGCGGGTGCCGGGTTCGGTGATGCCGAAGCCCAGGATCGAGCGGAAATTGGTGAAGCCGTTGTTGCCACCGAAACCGGTTTCGTTGCGAAAGAACAGCAGCATCCCGGCGAATGTCAGGGCCTGGGTCATGATCGAGAAATACACGCCCTTGATCCGCGAGCGAAAGGCGAAGAACCCGAAAACCAGCGCCAGCAGCCCCGGCGCCAGCACCACCAGGCACAGGGCCCAGAGGAAGCTGTCGGTGCCGGTCCAGTACCAGGGCAGTTCGCTCCACGACAGGAAGGTCATGAAGGCCGGCAAGCCATCCCCGGCGGCCTGGCGCATCAGGTACATGCCCATGGCGTAGCCGCCCAGGGCGAAGAACAGGCCGTGGCCCAGGGACAACAACCCGGCGTAGCCCCAGACCAGGTCCAGCGCCAGGGCGACGATGGCATAGCAGAGGATCTTGCCCACCAGTGTCAGGGTATAGGCCGACACGTGCAGTGTGTTGTCCGGTGGCAGCAGCGACAGCAGCGGCAGGCTCAGCAACAGTGCCAGGATCACCGCGCCAACGATGAAGGTGGTTTTGGGACCGGCCTTTTGCGCGGCCGTGAGCATCAGGGGCTGGTTCATCAGTCGATTACCCGTCCTTTGAGGGCGAAGAGGCCTTGCGGACGCTTCTGGATGAACAGAATGATCAGCGCGAGGATCAGGATCTTGCCGAGCACCGCGCCGATCTGCGGCTCGAGAATCTTGTTGGCGATGCCCAGGCCGAACGCGGCGGACACGCTGCCGGCCAACTGGCCGACGCCGCCCAGGACCACCACCAGGAACGAGTCGATGATGTAGCTCTGGCCCAGGTCCGGGCCGACGTTGCCGATCTGGCTCAGGGCCACGCCACCGAGCCCGGCAATGCCCGAGCCGAGGCCGAAGGCGAGCATGTCCACGCGACCGGTGGGCACGCCGCAGCAGGCGGCCATGTTGCGGTTCTGGGTGACGGCGCGCACGTTCAGGCCCAGGCGGGTCTTGTTCAGCAACAGCCAGGTCAACACCACCACGAACAGCGCGAAGGCGATGATCACGATACGGTTGTACGGCAGCACCAGGTTCGGCAATACCTGGATCCCACCCGACAGCCAGGCCGGGTTGGCGACCTCGACGTTCTGCGCGCCGAACACCAGGCGCACCAGCTGGATCAGCATCAGGCTGATGCCCCAGGTGGCGAGCAGGGTTTCCAGCGGGCGCCCGTAGAGGTGACGGATCACCGTGCGCTCCAGGGCCATGCCGATGGCGGCGGTGATGAAGAACGCCACTGGCAGGGCGATCAGCGGATAGAACTCGATGGCACCCGGCGCGAAGCGCTGGAACAGCATCTGCACGACATACGTGGAGTAGGCCCCCAGCATGAGCATCTCGCCGTGGGCCATGTTGATCACACCCAGCAGGCCGAAGGTGATCGCCAGGCCCAGCGCCGCCAGCAGCAGGATCGAACCCAGGGACATGCCGCTGAAGGCCTGGCCCAGCAGTTCGCCCACCAGGAGCTTGCGCTTGACCTGGCCGAGGCTGGTTTCGGCGGCGGTGCGCACGCCGGCATCGGTTTCGACGCCGGGTTCGAGCAGGCCTTCCAGGCGTGTGCGAGCCAGTGGGTCGCCGGTTTCACCCAGCAGCCGGACGGCGTTCAGGCGCACGCTCGGGTTGCTGTCCACCAGTTGCAGGTTCGCCAGGGCCAGGCTCAGGGCGGCGTGCACATCTTCGTCCTGTTCGCCGGCCAGTTGCCGGTCGAGGAATGCCAGTTGCGCCGGGCGGGCGCTTTTTTGCAATTGCTGCGCGGCGCCCAGGCGTACGCGGGCATCCGCGGCGAGCAGTTGATGGCTGGCCAGGGCGGTTTCCACCAGCCCTCGCAAGCGGTTGTTCAGGCGCAGGGTCTTCGGCTGGCCATCGATGGTCAGTTGGCCCTGCTGCAAGGCGTCGATCAGTTCGACACGCTCGGGCTCAGGTTGCGCGGCCCAGGTTTCAAGCAACCTGGCCTGCTGGGTCGGGTTGGCGGCGACGAAGTCTTCGGCGTCACCGGCGTGGGCCTCCAGTGGCAGCAGTAGCACCAGGGCGAGAATGAGGCGGTAAAGGGCAGTGGGCATATGCTAGGCCTTGCGCAGTGCTTTTTGTGGGAGCGAGCTTGCTCGCGATAGCGCAGTCTCAGTCACTGTTCTTCTGGCTGATCCACCGCTATCGCGAGCAAGCTCGCTCCCACAGGGTTGTGTATCGGCCCGGGGATCCGGGCCGACACCCATGGACTCAGTTGCTCTTCACCGCATAGTCAGGCTTCTTGTCGTTGCCGGCGATGAACGGGCTCCACGGTTGGGCACGGATCGGGCCTTCGGTCTGCCAGACCACGTTGAACTGGCCGTCGGCCTGGATCTCGCCGATCATCACCGGCTTGTGCAGGTGGTGGTTGGTCTTGTCCATGGTCAACGTGTAGCCCGACGGTGCCGCGAAGGTCTGGCCGGCCAGGGCTTCGCGAACCTTGTCGACGTCGGTGGACTTGGCTTTTTCCACCGCTTGCGCCCACATGTGGATACCCACGTAGGTGGCCTCCATCGGGTCGTTGGTCACGGCCTTGTCGGCGCCCGGCAGGTTCTTGGCCTTGGCGTAGGCTTTCCAGGCTTCGACGAATTTCTTGTTCGTCGGGTTATCCACGGATTCGAAGTAGTTCCAAGCGGCGAGGTTGCCGATCAACGGTTTGGTGTCGATGCCGCGCAGTTCCTCTTCGCCCACCGAGAACGCCACCACCGGCACGTCGGTGGCCTTGAGGCCCTGGTTCGCCAGTTCCTTGTAGAACGGCACGTTGGAGTCGCCGTTGACCGTGGAGATCACGGCAGTCTTGCCACCGGCCGAGAATTTCTTGATGTTGGCGACGATGGTCTGGTAGTCGCTGTGGCCGAACGGGGTGTAGACCTCTTCGATGTCCTTGTCCGCCACGCCTTTGGAATGCAGGAATGCGCGCAGGATCTTGTTGGTGGTGCGTGGGTAGACATAGTCGGTGCCCAGCAGGAAGTAGCGCTTGGCGCTGCCGCCTTCTTCGCTCATCAGGTATTCCACCGCCGGGATCGCCTGCTGGTTCGGCGCCGCGCCGGTGTAGAACACGTTCGGCGACATTTCTTCGCCTTCGTACTGCACCGGGTAGAACAGCAGGCCGTTGAGTTCTTCGAAGACCGGCAGTACGGATTTACGCGACACCGAGGTCCAGCAGCCGAACACCACCGCGACTTTGTCCTGGGTCAGCAGCTGACGACCTTTTTCCGCGAACAGCGGCCAGTTCGACGCTGGGTCCACGACCACCGCTTCAAGCTTCTTACCGTTGACTCCGCCCTTGGCGTTGATCTCGTCAATGGTCATCAGCGCCATGTCCTTGAGGGACGTCTCGGAGATCGCCATGGTGCCGGACAGCGAATGCAGGATGCCGACCTTGATGGTCTCGGCGGCCTGGACGGTCCAGGCCATGCCCATCGCGGCAATGCTGGCCGAGAGTGTAAAAGCCTTGATCAAGCTACGACGCTTCATGGTGCGATCTCCGTGGACTTATGAATTTTTTTCGAAGGCAGATGCAGACGCTGAAGGCGCTTTTGCAAGGGGTGTGCCCGGTCGGAAAAACACCCGTAAACAGGGAGTTGGCAATGACGGGAGCAGAACTTCTGCACCATCAGCGAACGCGTCATGGGTATTGGTGCGAAGGGATGCGCCACATTGGCGCGCAGTGGGGCAAGTGCCCTCCGGGAACAAGCCAGCTATGGCGAGGGGATTCATCCCCGCTGGGCTGCAAAGCAGCCCAACCAGATAGATGGCGACGGCAGGTTCCTGGGACTTCTGCGC
The DNA here is from genome assembly GCF_900156465.1 of Pseudomonas sp. 7SR1. NCBI lineage: Bacteria > Pseudomonadati > Pseudomonadota > Gammaproteobacteria > Pseudomonadales > Pseudomonadaceae > Pseudomonas > Pseudomonas sp. 7SR1. The sequence goes on along the minus strand of NZ_LT707064.1, from coordinate 867,056 downwards.
AGCCCGACGGGGCGGTGCGACGTTTCGCTCAATCCCCTCGCCACAGGGCGAGTCGGTGACAAGTCAGCGGCGGCGCATCAGGCCGATGAAAAACAACCCGCCAATGGCAGCGGTGGCCACACCGATCGGCAAGTCCTCCGGTGCGATCAAGGTCCGGGCGGCCACGTCCACCCACACCAGGAACAGGCTGCCCAGCAGTACGCAGGCCGGCAGCAGTCGTCGATGTTCGGCACCCACCAGGCGCCGGGCGATGTGCGGCACCATCAGCCCGACGAACCCGATCGAGCCACTGATGGACACCAGCACGCCGGTCATCAGCGAGGCGATCAGGAAGATCCATACTCGCACTTTCGGCGCATTCAGGCCCAGGGTCACGGCGGTCTGCTCGCCGGCCATCAATGCATTCAACGGGCGAGCCATACCCAGCAGCAACACCAGCCCCAGCAGCACACTGGCAGCCGGCACCGCCAGCAATTCCCAGCGCGCCAGGCCCAGACCGCCCAGCATCCAGAACATCACCGCGGAGCTGGCGCGATGGTCACCGACAAACAGCAGCAGATTGGCCACCGCCATCATCACGAAGGATACCGCCACGCCGCACAGCAGCAGACGATCGCTTTCCAGGCGGCCCTGGCGGCTGGCAATCGCCAACACCAGCAGCATGCTCAGCAAGGCGCCGATGAACGCCGCCAGGGGCAGGGTCAGCAGGCCGACGATTTCGCCGACATGCAGCACCACGATCACCGCGCCCAGGGTCGCGCCGGAAGTGACGCCCAACAGATGTGGATCCGCCAGTGGGTTACGAGTCACCGCTTGCAGCACCGCACCGATCAGCGCCAGTCCCGCTCCAACCAGGGCGCCGAGGAGCAGGCGCGGGACGCGGATCAGCCACACGATGTGTTCCTGGCCGGGTGTCCAGTGGACTTGGCCTGCCCCGAAAGCCTTGTTCAGCAGGATGTCCCAGACCACCCCCACCGGCACCCGCGCCGGCCCGAAGCCCAGGGACACCACGCATGACACCAGCAGCAACGCGCCGAGCAGCACCAGCAGCGCGCCATAGCGACGTGTGGTCATCGGGCGTGGAATCCCTTCGCCAGGGTTTGCACCGCCAGTACGTTATCGATGCCCGGCGTGGCCTGGACATAAGGGATCACGATGAAGCGCCGCTGCCTGATCGCCTCCACCGACTGCAGGGCCGGATTGCTCAACAGGAACTGCTTTTTCTGCTCGGCGCTGACTTCACCGTAGTCGACGATCACGATGACCTGGGGGTTGCGCTCCACCACGTTCTCCCAGTTCACCCGGGTCCAGCTGGTCTCCACGTCGTCGAGAATGTTGCGTCCGCCCGCCGCCTCGATCAGCGCCTGGGGCATGCCCAGGCGCCCGGAGGTCATGGCCCGGTCTTCGCCGCTGTCATACAGGAACACCCGCGGTCGATCGGCGGGCAACTGTTCGCGGACTTCGGCCACTTGCGCCTGCATCGTGGCGATGAGTTCATTGGCGCGATCCTGGACGTCGAAGATCTTGCCGAGGTTGCGCAGGTCGTTATAGGTATCTTCCAGGGACGCCGCCGGACGTTTCATCACGAACGCGCAGGACTCGGTCAGCTCATACACATTGACCCCCAGGGGTTGCAGGGTCTGCGGTGTCAGGTCGCCGCCCACGCGCATGCCGTAGTCCCAGCCGGCGAAGAAGAAGTCCACGTTGGCATCGAGCAGGGTTTCCACGGAGGGGTACTTGGCCGCCAGCTCCGGCAGGCCTTCGAGGATCTTCGCCATCTCGGGAGTCACCGACTTCCAGCCACTGATGCCGCTGTAGCCCACCATGCGTGGCTTGAGCCCGAGGGCGAGCATCATCTGGGTCATGTTGATGTCATGGCTGACGGCGTGCCGGGGGGCCTGGTCGAACACGACCTGGCGGTTGCAGCTTTCGATCGTCAGCGGGTAGCGGGTGGCTTCGGCCAGGGCGTGGGCACTGCACAGCAGCATGGGCAGAAGCAGCAGGGAGCGCAGGGTCATTGTTGGGTTATCCAGGTGATTCGTGGGTAGCCGGCCAGGGGATGTTCGTCCACCAGGGCTTCGATACCGAACACTTCGCGCAGCAGCGCGGCGGTCAGGACTTCTGCCGGCGTGCCGCTGGCGACGATCTGGCCGTGGTCGATCACGTACAGCCGGTCGCAGAAGGCAGCGGCGAGGTTCAGGTCATGGAGGCTGGCGAGGGTACCGATGCCGAGGCCCTTGATCAGTTGCAGCAGTTGCAGCTGATAGCGGGGATCGAGGTGGTTGGTCGGCTCGTCGAGGATCAGCAGTTGTGGCTGCTGGGCCAGTGCGCGGGCAAGGATAACCCGTTGTTTTTCACCGCCCGAGAGGGTCGCGAATGCATGGTCGCCAAAGCCTTCCAGACCGGCCGATGCCAGTGCCTGGCGCACAAGCCGCCGATCCTCGTGATCGTCGCCATCGAACAGGCCTTTATGAGGAGTGCGGCCCATGGCGACTACTTCTTCCACCGTCAGGCCGAAGGCGTCGGGAAACTCCTGCAGCACCACGGCGATGCGTTGAGCGCACCAGCGCGAGGATTGTTGCCAGACGTTGTAATGGGCCAGCTTCACCTCGCCATGTTCCGGTCGGCTGAAACGATAGGCGCAGCGCAACAGGCTGGTCTTGCCACTGCCGTTGGGCCCGATCAACCCGACGAATTCACCGGCCGCCACCTGCAGCGTGACGTCCCGCAGCTGGAACTGATGGTGGCAGTGACCGTGGCCCAGGGGCGTCCAGGCGAGATGGGTGAGGGACAGGGAGGTCATGCATCTACTCAAGTCATGGTGGCGCGCGCATCCCACAGGGTTGTGTTCGCGTTTTTCCAATAGCGGGCGCGATTGTAATGGTTCACGCCGCTTTCCGTTAACGCGCCGTCTTCAACCGCAGGATTAGATTGGCTCCGGTTGACAGCTCATCCCGCAACCGGGGCAGTGATTGCGTTGTAGCTTTGCCGTCTAAAAAAGAGCGAGGTAATTCCTAATCAGTTAAATGCACTGTCATTTATTACAGTTTATCTGGTTGCGGTTGGCTTTTACTCTGGAGTCTCCACTACTCATCATGAGGATGAATCGATGAACCGATTGATAAATGGACTTACCCTGGCAGCATTGCTGGCAGGTATTCATCAAATCGCGCTGGCGGATGACTGCACCGAGGGGTGGCGCAAAAGCTCGGCCGCCCAGAGTTGCGGGGCGCAAGGCCAAGGAATAGGGGGCGGCTGGGCCGATATCAAGGATGAAGGCAACGGGCAGTGCTTGCTTCATACCTGGTGCACGGTAGGCCCAACCCACAATGGCATGCCAAACTCCTTCCGTGGCACGCCCGATACGCTGTCCAAGCTGCAAAATATCAACGGAGTGCTCAAGGTCGCTCCATGACTTTGAAAGGCGTCGAGGTCGGGCAGCGCGGAATCAGCGTCGACTCCGCGCTTGCCGTTTTGCCCCGAGTGCTGTCGCTTGCGACCGAAGTGGTCTGAAGCGGCATTGGTATCGAGAATGACCGCAAGGCCTGTTGGATGCGGGTCGGCCTGCTTCTCCTCAAGCGAGGTTGAAAGCCATGACAATGTCCAGGTTTCGGGTGTTTGTCGGCGTGCTGACCTTCTGGTGTCTGTTCATCCGCCCTGCTGCTACTTCCGAGCTTTCCTGCGAGCAGGCATGGGGAGCCAACCCCATCAGCTCCAGCTGCAAGGCGACGGTGAGCGCCGTGGAGGGGCGCCCACCTCCCGCGATGATCGAGCCTCAGGGCAACGGGCAATGCCGGATCACCGTGACGTGCAGAAACGCCTACGGTGGAGGCACGCCCAACGAGGTCGAAGGGGTCAGCGTCATCGAGGTGAAAAGTCTTCACATCTGCAACGGCATCCTTCAACGGGAGTCCTGTGGGGACCTGTTTCGACCCTGATCGTTTTTTCAGCGTACGGCATCGCTGTTGGTGCCTGGCGCCCAGCGCGAAACCAACACGCGGTCGACGATCCAGATCACCACCAGCGACGCGCCCACCAACGGAAACACCACCGCCAGGGCCAGCATGATGAACACCCCGGTCTTCCAGGTCGGCAAGTCGTGACGCAACGGCGGCACGCCGAACTTGCCCTGGGGCCGGCGTTTCCACCAGATCACCAGACCGCTGACGGCACTGAGCAGAATCATCAGGCAGATCAGCAGCACGATGATCTGGTTCAGCGGGCCGAACATCTTGCCTTCATGCAGCATTACGCCGGTTTCGGTGGCGCGGGCGACGATGCTGTACTGCTCCCAGCGCACGTCCGCCAGGACCTTGCCGGTGTATTGATCGATATGCAGGGTGGCGTCGTTGCGCGGGTCGTCGGCGAAGACGGCAATGGTGAATACGCCGCTGGCGGTCTTCGGCAGGGTGATGCTGTAGCCGGGCGTCACGTTGCGTTCGCTGGCGATGTCCTGCACAGCCTGCAGGCTGACCGTCGGGGCGGCGGGGCCTTCATGCTGGCGGCCATGGCCCATGTGTTCGGCATGGTCGCCGGACATCGGCATCGGAGTGTTTTCCACGGCCCAGGGCACGGTCTGGCGATGAGCGTTGTTGAGGCTGCGGGCCTCCACGTCGGACTTGGGTACGTCGTTCCACATCGCCGCCGGAAAGCGGTTCCAGAGGTCGGCGTACTGCTTGCCCCAGAAGCCGGTCCAGGTCATGCCACTGAGCAGCATCACCAGCAGCAAAGCCGCGCCCCAGAAACCCATGACGACATGCAAGTCGCGCCAGAACAGCCGGCCGCGAACGTGCCATCGGGGCCAGAGTACACCGGCCGTCGATTGCCCGCGCGGCCACCACAGGTACAGCCCCGACACCACCAGCACCACGCCCCAGCCGGCGGCCATTTCCACCAGCCGGTCACCGATGGTGCCGATCAGCAACTCGCCGTGGATGGCCCGGGCCATGGCCTGGAGGTTGTTCTTCGCATCCTGTTCGCCGAGCACGTCGCCATGGTACGGATCGATGTACACATTCAATTCCCGGCCCTTTTCGATCACCACGAATTGCGCGCTGCGCCCGGCGTCGGGCGGCGGCAGGTACTGGGTGACCTGGCCTTCGGGGTAGGCCTGGCGAACCTGCTTGAGCAGGTCGTCCGCCGCCAGGGTGTGATGCCCGGCGGGTACGTTCAGCAGGCTGCCGTACATCAATGGGTCGAGCTGTGGCTTGAACAGGTAGATGATACCGGTCAGGGCCAGCATCACCATGAACGGCGCCACGAACAGCCCGGCATAAAAATGCCAGCGCCAGGCCAGGTTGTAGAAATTCGGTTTCGGTTGGCTCATTGCAAAGCGCTCCGCAGGGCAAATAGGTCGTTATGTTGTGCCGTCAGTCAAGGTGGGATCGAACCCTGTGGGAGCGAGCTTGCTCGCGATAGCAATGGTTCAGCCTGCATCGATGTTGAATGCGCCTTCGCCATCGCGAGCAAGCTCGCTCCCACAGTTTGTGTCCTTGCTGACGGATCTCCGGTGCCGGTTAGAAACTCATGTCCACCTTGGTCCAGAGCGTGCGCCCCGGTTCGTTGATGGCCTGCGGGTCGCTTGCCGGGTAGCCGAACCCGGCATTGCCGGCCAGGTTCAGGTGTTCGGCATAGGCTTTGCCGAACAGGTTGTCGACGCCGCTGCTGACCTTCCAGTGTTTGTTGATGCGGTAGGCACCGTTGAGCGAGAACACGCCGAAGCCCGAGCTCTTGCCATAGTCCTTGCCCACCACGTTGCCCCTGTTCTCGTCGACCCGATGCTGCGCCGCCACCACACGCCACAAGGCGCCGGCGCTCCAGCGGTCTTCGCTGTAGGTCAGCCCGAGGCGGGCATCGAGCGGTGGCATCTGCGCCAGGGCGCTGCCATCGCTGCTGTTCTTGCCCCAGGCGTAGGCCAGGGTCGCATCGGTCTTCCAGTGGTCGGTCAACGGGTAGGCCGCGCCCAGTTCGCCACCCATGATTCGCGCATCGATGTTCTCGGCACGGGAGGTGGTCCCCATCATGCCGGGCGTGTAGTCGAACAGGATGTAGTCGCGAATCTGCCCGACATAACCCGAGGCCCAGGCTTCGAGGGTTTCGCTCTTGTATTGCAGGCCGAAGTCGAGCTGGGTGGTCTTTTCCGGCTTGATCGAGTCGAAGGCATTCAGCGAACCGCTGGGGCCCGCGTTCGGCGAGAATAGCTCCCAGTAATCCGGGAAGCGTTGGGCGTGGCCCAGGCCCGCATAAAGAGTGGTCGGGCTGTCGGCCAAGTCATGTTCATAGCGGACAAAACCGCTGGGCAGGGTGTCGGCCCGGGTCTCGTCGGCGGTGGGGTTGGGGCGGGCCGACATGCCGGAACCGATGCTCTGGCGATAGTCCTTGGCCGAGGCGCGGTCGAGCCGGGCGCCGCTCACCAGCCGGTCGCGGTCGGCGACGTACCAGGTCATTTCGCCGAAAACGCCATAGTTGTGGAAGTCGGCGTCCTTGGTGTACGGCAGATCCTTGTAGGTATCGATGCCCATGCCGCTGCGCTGGCGATGCTCGTTGGTCTGGGCGTCCAGTCCGCTGATCAACTGCACGTCGGCCCAGCGCCAGGTGGCCTTGATACGTGCGCCCAGGGTGCGGCGGTCGACATTGGAAGCCATGGGCCCGGCCATCATCCCGGTGCCGGATGGCGTGCGCAGGGTGTAGTTGTCCATGACGTGGTCGGCATAGTTGTAGTAAACCTGGGCCTCGACCTTGTCCAGCACGTCACCGATGTTCGATCGCTCGAAACGCAGCCCGAGGCTTTCGCGCTTGAATTGCGAACCGTCCATGCCTCGCCCTGCGTAGCGCGCTTCACCATCGCCCTTGCCCGCGGTCAGTTCCAGCAGGGTGTCGGCGTCCGGCGTCCAGCCAAGGGTGACGTCGCCGTTCCACTTGTCGTAGCGCGATGGCACGGTGTCGTTGTTGCCGTCACGGTAATCGTCCGAGTGGGCCGTATTGCCGATCACCCGTACATAACCCAGTGGGCCGCCGGCGGCGGCATCCAGCACCTTGTCGAAGCGACCGTTGGAGCCGGCCAGCACACTGGCGTTGACCCGGGTGCCCAGTTCGCCGAACTGCTCCGGCTCGCGTTCGAACAGGACGGTCCCGGCCGATGCGCCAGGGCCCCAGAGCACCGTTTGCGGGCCCTTGATGACGGTGAGCTTGTCGTAGGTTTCCGGCGAAATGTAGGAGGTCGGCGCATCCATGCGGCCCGGGCAGGCGCCCAGCAGCATGCTGCCGTTGGTGAGGATATTCAGTCGCGAGCCGAACATGCCCCGCAGCACCGGATCGCCATTGGTGCCGCCGTTGCGTACCAGGGCAAAGCCGGGAATGGTCTTGAGGTAATCGCCGCCGTCACTGGCCGGCACCGGCTGGCGCGGATCCTTGGGATCGGTGACGACGGTCAGGGGTGAACTGGGGGCGATGGCGGTGATGACCGTCGGGCTCAGCTCTTCGAGCTGGCCTTCGTGATGATCGTGCTCATCGGCCAGCGTGTGTTGGGCCAGCAACAGGCCGCACAGCGCAGCGACCATAGGGCGTAAACGAACCCGTGGCTCGTTCGGGAGGCATCGAACCAAAGCGATGCCGGCAGAAAACCTGGACATGAGGATTCCATCGAACAGACGTAAACGACACGGTCGGGCAGCCTGGGGCTGTCTTGTGCGACCGGGTGAAGTAAGTGTCGGGCTTACGCGGCGAAGGGCGGTGCGCGGGTGCGGGCACCCGGGAAGAAGGAGGGCCGGACATGGCCCAGGCGTGGGGACGGGCTGGTGTGGGTGTTGGCCGTTGGCGTGTCGAAAACGGCGAAGGATTGTCCGCCCGGCAGGGCAGGGCAATTGAACAACAGGCTGCAGTAGCCGCACTTTTCCCACAGCGCATGGTGCTGGCTCTGGGGGGCACAGTGCTCGGCGGCTGTCGCGTCGTGCTCGGCTTGGGCACTCGTCGACATGTCCATCGTGTCCATGCCCATCATGCCCATGCTCATGTCCATATTCATGGACGCAGGCATAGGCCGATCCATCGGCATCGACTGAGAAATCAGTGGACCGATGAAGATCATCAGCATCGCGAACAGGCTGATCCAGCTGCCACGTGCCAGGCTCATGGGCTGGCGACGGGGACGGGCCGGGCTGCTGCGGGGGTTACCCATGGACAAGCTCGATCAGTGTGCGTGCATCGACGGCTTGCTGCCGTCGGGGGCTTTTTTCTGCACCGCGACGTCGACGGTGATATCCCCGGCTTTTTCGAAATGCAGTGTCATGGGGAAACGCTTGCCGTCGCTCAAAAGGCTGCGGTCCTTGAGCTCCAGCAACATCACGTGATAAGCCATCGGCGCGAAGGTGACGGTAGCGCCGGGGGCGATATCCACCACGGGCACCGGCTGCATCTTCATCAGGTCGTCTTGCTTCACGTGCTCGTGGAGCTCGGCCTTGGCGGCAATCGGCGATTCGACGCTGAGCAGTCTGTCGGCACTCTTGCCGGTGTTGTGAAGCACGAAGTACGCAGCCACGGTGGGCGCGTTGGGTGGCAGTTCCTGGGACCACGGGTGGCCGATCTCCAGTTCCCCCGCTTTGTACTGATGTGCGTGGGCGAAGCCGACGGGAAGCAACAGGGCGGCCAGCAGGATGAGTCTGTTCAACATGGCAGTTCTCCGAAGTGATTCAGGGCGCAGGTATGTGCGAAAGGAATCAGACCAGAGGCGAGGCGCGGGGGTTGAGACTTGGCCATTGCTGGCGCGCAGTGAGGCTGTCGAGCGTCGGAGGGACGGCGCCGGCGTGGGCCAGTCGCGCATCCACGTACAATTGCGCAGGTTGCCCGGCCAGCGCCACCAGCGGCGCGGAACCGGAACAGCACCAGCAATGCTGCATCGTCGAGTGATCGTCGTTCTGCGGCGTATTCTGTTCGAACTTGCCCAGGGAAATCGCCACCATCTTCGTGCCGCTGGACGAACAGAAACTGCCCCAGAGCAGTTGCTCGGCCGGCGCGTTTGCAGTCGCTGAAGCGTTCCCGGAAAGCGGCATGGCGAGCATGTTGAACAGCACTGCGAAGCAGGCGATCCAGGCAAATGCAAGCCGTTGTCGGGACATGGGGCAATCCGCTCGGTTGGGCGATCAGGTGGCGGTATTTAGCCTGATCGAGGGGCAGAAGTAAAAAAGCCATGTGCGGTGTAGGGTCGCAGGGCTCGTATTAACAGTAGCAACAGATTCGCAAGGGAGCGTTCTGTCGTGGTGGCGACAAAATCCATGGCGCTTGATCTCAGGATCCGCGCGACGTGGACAGCGCTGCCAATAGCTCGTCGAGCGTCCCGAATTCCCGGTCCACTTCCGGCAATGGGGGGCGCTTCAATACCAGCACCGGTATCCCGCGTTCGCGAGCCACTTCCAGCTTCGGCTCGGTGGCCGTACTACCGCTGTTCTTGCTGATAAGCACATCGATCCGCCGTCGCTCGAACAGTTCGCGTTCGTCTTCGATATTGAACGGCCCGCGGGCGCCGATGACTTCGCAGCGTTCATTGCCGGGGTAAACGTCCAGGGCACGCAGGGTCCAGAACTGTTCGGGGGGAATTTCGTGCAGGTGCTGCAACGGTTCGCGGCCCAAGGTGAACAAGGGGCGGCGGAACGGCTGCAGGGCCTGGATCAGCGCGTCCCAGTCGGCCACCTCGCGCCAGTCGTCACCGGCCAGGGGGTGCCATGCCGGACGGCGCAGGGCCCAGCAGGGGAGGCCACAGGCGCGGGCCGCCTGGGCGGCGTTATGGCTGATCCGGGCGGCGTAGGGATGAGTGGCATCCAGCAACAGGTCGACGTGGTGCTCGCGGATGAATTGCGCCAGCCCTTGCGCGCCGCCGTAACCGCCCACGCGAACCTGGCACGCCAGGTCCGTGGGAACACGGCCGATGCCCGCCAGGCTGTAGATATGGTCAGGCCCCAGCGTACGGGCGATGGCCAGGGCTTCGGTGACGCCGCCCAACAACAGGATTCGATTCATTGCAGGGCTCCGGCATGACCGACGATCCCGCCCTGGCGGTCGATGGCGAAGACTTCGACCTGAACCTGGGCCGGTACGATGCTCCGGGCGAAGGCCAGGGCGTGCCCGCACACCGCGTCGCCCAGGGCGATGCCGGCGGCGCTGGCCATTGCCAGGGCTTGCTGGCTGGTGTTGGCATGGCGGATGTCATCTTGCAGAGCTTCATCGGCACCGACAGCGGCCGCCCATGCCGCCAGTTGTGGCAGGTCGATGCTCGAATGACGGCTGTGCAGGTCCATGTGCCCGGCGGCGAGCTTGCTGATTTTGCCGAAGCCGCCGCAGAGGCTGAGCTTTTCCACCGCAACCTTGCGGACATGCTTGAGTACGGCGCCAACGAAGTCGCCCATTTCGATCAGGGCGATTTCCGGCAGGTCGTAGACCCGGCGCATGGTGTCCTCACTGGCGTTGCCGGTGCAGGCGGCGATGTGCAGGTAGCCGTTGGTCTTCGCCACGTCGATGCCCTGGTGGATCGACGCGATATAGGCCGCGCAGGAAAAGGGCCGGACGATGCCGCTGGTGCCCAGGATCGACAGGCCGCCGAGAATGCCGAGCCGTGGGTTCATGGTCTTCAGCGCCAGGGCCTCGCCGCCCTCGACGTTGACGGTGACCTCGAAGCCCCCGGTGTAGCCGGTCTCCCCGGCCAGGCGGCCGAGGTGATCGCCGATCATCTTTCGTGGTACCGGATTGATCGCCGGCTCGCCGACCTCCAGGACCAGTCCCGGCCGCGTCACGGTGCCCACGCCGCGCCCGGCCAGGAAGCGGACCCCGGGCTCGGGCATCAGTCGGACCTGGGAAAACAGCAGCGCCCCGTGGGTGACATCCGGATCGTCGCCGGCGTCCTTGAGTGTCCCGGCCTCGGCCCCCAGTTCGGTCAGTCGACAGAACTCCAGGCGCATCTGCACGTGCTTGCCCTTGGGCAGGACGATCTCCACGGCGTCGGCACTGATGCCGCACAGCAACAGGCGCGCCGCCGCGAGGCTGGTGGCGGTGGCGCAGCTGCCGGTGGTCAGGCCGCTGCGCAGGGGGGCGGGTTGCTCGGCGGTTTCGTCACGCATCGAGGGGTTTTACCAATTCCAGCAACGTGATCGGCAGCGCCTGGCGCCAGGTGTCGAATCCGCCCAGTGGCTGGGCCTGGGCGACATGAATGCGGGTCAGCTCGCCGCCATGACGTTCGCGCCAGGCCATGAGCGCCACCTCGCTTTGCAGGGTCACGGCGTTGGCCACCAGGCGTCCGCCGGGCTTGAGCCGGCTCCAGCAGGTCTCGAACACGCCTTCACGGGTGACTCCGCCACCGATGAATACGGCATCCGGAGCGTCCAGCCCCTCCAGCGCCTCTGGGGCTCGCCCACGGATCAATTGCAGGCCGGGCACACCGAGGGCGTCGCGATTGCGCTCGATCAGGTCCTGGCGTTGCTCGTCCGCTTCGATGGCCAGGGCGCGGCAGCTTCGATGGGAGCGCATCCATTCGATACCGATGGATCCGCTGCCGGCGCCAACGTCCCAGAGCAGTTCGCCGGGCGTCGGGGCGAGGCGGGCCAGGGTGATGGCTCGGACATCGCGCTTGGTCAACTGGCCGTCATGTTCGAATGCGTGATCGGGCAAGCCGGCCAGGCGTGACAGGCGCAACGCCGTGGGGTCGGCCCGGCACTCGATGGCGATCAGGTTCAGGTCGGCGACGGCCGGATCGGCCCACTGGGCCGCGCTGCCCTGGATTCGCCGTTCCGCCGGGCCGCCGAGATGCTCCAGCACGGTCATGGGGCTGGGGCCGAAGCCGCGCTCGCGCAGCAGCGCCGCCACTGCCGCCGGGCTATGACGGTCATTGCTCAGCAGCACCAGCCTGACGCCCGTGGACAGACAGGCGTTGAGCGCCGCCAGGGGGCGTGCCACCAGCGACAGGGTGAGCACTTCCTGCAACGGCCAGCCCATGCGTGCCGCCGCCAGCGAACAGGACGAGGGTGCCGGGATGACCCGCATCTGCTCCGCAGCCACCTGCTTGGCCAGGCTGGCCCCCACGCCGTAGAACATCGGATCGCCGCTGGCCAGTACGCACACCGGCTCGCCGCGGCGTGCCAGCAGCGGTTCGAGGGAAAACGGACTGGGCCATGGCTCCCGCTCGCTGCGGATGCAAGCCGGCAGCAACGCCAACTGACGGGCACTGCCGACGATACGCGGGGCCTGCAGCAGGGCGTGGCGAGCCGTGCGGCCCAGGCCTTTGAAGCCGTCTTCGCCGATGCCCACGATGGTCAGCCAGGGGGTCATCTTTGTTCCTCGAATGGGGTTGTTTGATTGGCGAACCGTTGCGTTCGCGAACCGGGCCGCCATCATAACGCGCCGAAACCCGTGGAAGCAGGATCCGCGCGACAAGTCGATGCCAGCCTTATCGACAGACGTACCTGAGGATATAGGCGTATAGGTCGTTGAAAACGGCGTCGGGCACGTGTTCGGCGTGTACTCGTGCCTCGTGGAGCGCCAGGTGGCATTGCCTGACCATTTCCTCGCGATCGCCAATGAGCTGGAGTCGATTGTTGACAATGGCTTCAAAGACACTTGCGTAGGCCACCTTGGGCCCGTCTATGACCAGGGCCCCGTTCGAGCCCCGGGTATAGGTATTCTGGACGCGCAGCAAGCGCTCCCGGAGCTGGCCGAGCCCGCGCTCGTAGAGGAACATCCGAGAGCCGTCGACTGCTTTGGCAGCGGTCTCGAGAGCGAGGATCGTCGCCTGGGCGTTAGCCAGGCTGGCATTGAGCGCCGACAGCGGGACGAACCTTTCCATCTCGTTTTTTTCCAGGCTCCTGAGTGCCCGGTGAATGCTCGACAGGTGCGCGAATTCTTTCTTGCAGGCAACGATGTGGGTTTCGAACTGGTACCCGGCGGCTGTCGCCATGGGGGGGAAGGTAACGAAGTCGATGCTGTCGAAGGCGCATTCCATGATGATGTTGTACCTGCACTGGAAGGCCTTCTCGAAGATTTTCGTGCTGACTTCCCGGACAAACGCCTCCGTATGCTCATAGGCGTGCGATGCGCCGTGCTTGATCATCTGTGGGTACTGCGGATGTTTTTCCCGGTACTCGGGCAGGTACAGGCGTACGTAGTTGTCGTAGCGCCGGGAGGGCAGGAGGTTCTTTTCCAGCAGATAGGTTTTGCCCGAGCCTTGCGCTCCGGCAGTGACCAGCATCCTGGGAACCGCCTCGGCCGTGATGCCACTCAGCAGCGTGGCAATGATTTCCTCGTACGCGGCGGTGACCTGCGCCGATGTGTAGGTGTAGGTGTGGTTCGGAGCGTGTGACATCCCTGATTTCCTTATCGAGGATTGGTTGAAGTAATCGCCTGCCCTTTGAATAAAGCGGTGTTTTCCGACTTGTTCAAACCAGTCCTGGTTTCAATTCATGTCACTGTTTTTAAAGGTAAAAAGTACTACGAGGCAGGCGACGGGATCCCACGCTCCGGGGGCTTGTCTGCCTTCGGCAGAAACTCGCTGGCGAGGTCGTCGGCCAGGCCGTGAGGGACGCGATTGGCAAGGGGGTTGCGCAATCCGACCGGCAAGCTTTTCATGACCCCCGGCAAAGCAGGCATAATGGCCGTCCTTCGCCGCCGTGGCGTGCCTCATTGACCGGTTTCCCTTGAACGAACGTCCATCCTCCTGCGTCATCCGCCCCTCGGGTTGTCCGGGGTTGCTGCGTGTCGTCCAGGCGCTGGACGGCGGGATCTGTCGGATCAAGCTCGACGGCGGGTCCATCCTGGCAGTCCAGGCTGAAGCCGTGGCGTCGGCGGCCGAGCGGTTTGCCGGTGGCGTCATCGAGGCGACCAATCGTGCCAACCTGCAGATCCGCGGGATCGGCCTCGAGCAGGAGGCCCTGATCGCCCAACTGCTGGCCGTCGGCCTCGGCCCTCATAAACCGGCCGGTGACGATGTCCGTAACCTGATGCTCAGCCCGTCGGCCGGGATCGACCGGCAGATGCTGATCGACACCCGGCCGCTGGCCGCGCGGATCCTGCTCACCCTGCAGACCCATGAACGTTTTCATGAGCTGTCGGCCAAGTTCGCCGTGCAACTGGACGGCGCAGAGGCCATGGCGATGCTCGAACACCCTCACGACCTGTGGCTGTCAGCCCTGGTCCAGGACGGTGAGCCTTGGCTGGCTTTCGGGTTGGCCGGCTCGCCACTGGATAAGCCGGCCGGGAGGGTGCCGCTGGGACAGGGGCACGCCCTGGTGGTGGCGGTGCTGGAACTGTTTCTCGACCTGGCCCGCCCGGACCAGACGCGCATGCGCCACCTGCTGGCGCAAATCACGGTGGATGCGTTCATCGCTCGATTGGCTCAACGCGTCCCCCTGCAACCATGCGGTGACTGGCGACGTCTCCCGTCCGAGGATGGATTGCACATCGGCATCCATTCTCAGCACGACGAGCGATTCTACGTCGGCGCCGCGCCCCCCTTGGGGCGGCTCGACGCCGCCATGCTGCGCGGCGCGGCGCAACTGGCTCGGGACAAGGGCGATGGCAGCCTGCGCCTGACCCCCTGGCAAAGCCTGTTGTTGCCCAACATCGACCGCCAGGACGCGGACGAAGTGCTGGCGCGGCTCGAAGAGCTGGGCCTGGTGGGCTCGCTCGCCCGCCCCCTGGCGCACCTTATCGCCTGCACCGGCTCCAGTGGTTGCGGCAAGGCCCTGGCCGACACCAAGGCCGATGCCTGGCAATTGGCTGAACGGCTGCATGGCCAGGGCCGCGCCTTGAAAGTCCATTTGTCCGGCTGCCCGCGTTCCTGCGCGGCGGCCCATATCGCGCCCGTCACCCTGCTGGCGGTCGCCCCCGGTCGTTACGACCTCTATCTTCGCGATGCCGCGCTGCCGGGTTTCGGCGCGTTGCAGGCGCACAACCTGACAATCGAGTCGGTCGGCCACTGGCTCGACGCTCACCCCCGGAGTCCCCTTGATGCTTGATTACATCCGCGACGGTCAGGAGATCTATCGCAACTCCTTCGCGATCATTCGCGCCGAGGCGAACCTGGCGCGTATCCCGGCCGACCTGGAAAAACTCGCCGTGCGGGTCATACACGCCTGCGGCATGGTCGAGGCCGTGGATGGCCTGCAGTTTTCCGAGGGCGCGGGTACCGCCGGGCGCCAGGCGCTGGCCGCCGGTGCGCCGATCCTTTGCGATGCGCGCATGGTGTCCGAGGGGGTGACCCGGGCCCGGCTGCCTGCCAACAATCCGGTGATCTGCACATTGCGTGACGAGCGCGTGCCGCAACTGGCCCATGAGCTGGGCAATACCCGTTCGGCAGCGGCCCTGGAGCTGTGGCGCCCGCACCTGGAAGGCAGTGTCGTGGTGATCGGCAACGCGCCGACCGCGCTGTTCTACCTGTTGGAGATGCTCGATGCCGGCGCGCCGAAACCAGCGTTGATCCTGGGATTCCCGGTGGGCTTCGTCGGTGCCGCCGAGTCCAAGGCGATGCTGGCGGCCGACAGTCGTGGCGTGCCGTTCGTGATCATGCAAGGCCGGCTTGGCGGCAGCGCCATGGCCGCCGCCGCTGTCAACGCCCTCGCCACGGAGATTGAATGATGCAGCAGCCTGGACGTCTGATCGGCCTCGGCGTGGGCCCCGGTGATCCTGAACTGATCACGCTCAAGGCGCTGCGCCTGCTGCGGGAGTCGCCGGTGGTGGCGTACTTCGTTGCCAAGGGCAAGAAAGGCAATGCCTTCGGCATCATCGAAAGCCATCTGCAAGCCGAGCAGACGTTGCTGCCACTGGTCTACCCGGTCACTACCGAGGCGCTGCCGGCGCCGTTGTCCTATGAACAGGTGATCGCCGATTTCTACGATACCGCCGCCCAGCAATTGGCGGTGCATCTGGATGCCGGTCGCGACGTGGCGGTGATCTGCGAAGGCGATCCGTTCTTCTATGGCTCCTACATGTACCTGCACGATCGCCTGGCCGAGCGCTATGTGGCCGAAGTCATTCCCGGCGTCTGTTCGATGCTGGGCGGGGCCTCGGTACTGGGAGCGCCGCTGGTGTATCGCAACCAGAGCCTGTCGGTGCTGTCCGGTGTGCTGCCCCATGAGGAACTCAAGCGCCGCCTGGCCGATGCCGATGCGGCGGTGATCATGAAGCTGGGGCGCAACTTCCCCAAGGTCCGCCAGGTGCTCGGTGAGCTGGGCCTGGACGGGCGGGCGCTCTACGTCGAGCGGGCTACCATGGCCAATCAGAAGATCGTGCCGCTGGATGAAGTCGAGCCGATGTCCTCGCCGTACTTCTCGCTGATCATCGTGCCGGGCGAGCGGTGGCAAGGATGACGTCCAGGACTGCGGCAATCGTCATCCTCGGCCCGGGCAGCCTCGCAACGGCCCGGCGGATCCAGCAGCGCTATCCCGACGCGTTGATTCACGGTCTGGCCGGGCGGGTCGAGGGTGTGGATCGCTCCTACACCGAGTTTGGCGCGACGCTGCGCGAGCTTTATCAACAAGACACGCCGATCATCGCCCTGTGCGCGGCCGGCATCGTCATCCGTACCCTGGCGCCGCTGTTGCTGGAAAAAGGCGCGGAGCCGCCGGTGCTGGCAGTGGCGGAAGACGGCAGTGCCGTGGTGCCGCTGCTGGGCGGCCTGGGCGGCGTCAATGTCCTGGCCCGGGAGATTGCCGATACCCTGCAGGTCGCTGCGGCGATCACCACCAGCGGCGAATTGCGTTTCGGCACTTGCCTGTTGAATCCGCCGGGCGGCTATCGCCTTGGCGACCTTGAACAGGGCAAGCGCTTTGTCTCCGACCTGCTGGCCGGCGAGACGGTGCGCATCGAAGGCGCCGCATCCTGGCTGGACCAGGCGCAGTTGCCCCAGGACGCTCAGGCGCGCCTGGCGATCCGTATCGATTGCAGTGCGGCCCCGCCGTCGCCTGACGAGTTGCGCATCTACCCGCGCCAGGTGGTGGTGGCGATAAGGACAGGCAGGTCGGAGGTTGCCACTGTCGTCGCAGATGCCTTGCGCCAGGAGGGCCTGGCGGTGCAATCGCTGGCGTGCCTGCTGGCCCCTGACACCGACATGGCGCGTCCCGGGTTGCATCAGGCGGCCTCGGCACTGGAGGTGCCGCTGCGCTTCGCCCCGGCCGGTAACGATATTGCCCGGTGGATGAGCGAGTCCCTCGGCCAACCGGCATCGCTACGGGTCACCGCTGACCTGGCCATCGCTGTGGCCAAGCACCCCGTCGACCCGCAACGGATCGGCCGTCCCCGGGGGCGTCTGGCGGTGATCGGCCTGGGGCCTGGAGCGGCGCAGTTGATGGTGCCGGCGGTACGCGCCGAACTCGACCTGGCCACCGATGTGCTGGGCTATGAAACCTATGTGCGGATGGCGGGGCCGTTCCGGGCCGATCAGGTGCAGCATTGCACCGACAACCGTGAAGAAATGCAGCGTGCCCGGCATGCCTTCGAGCTGGCCGCCCAGGGCCGACGCGTGGTGGTGGTATCGTCCGGCGATCCAGGCGTGTTCGCCATGGCGGCAGCGGTGCTGGAAGCGCTCCATGAGTCGCCGGATGTCCACTGGCACAACGTCGATCTGCAGATCCTGCCGGGCGTCTCGGCCTCCCTGGCTACGGCCGCCCAGGCCGGTGCGCCCCTGGGGCACGATTTCTGCGTGATGTCGCTGTCGGACAACCTCAAACCCTGGTCGGTCATCGAGAAGCGCCTGGACCTGGCCGCACAGGCAGACCTGGCCCTGGCGTTCTATAACCCGATTTCCCGGTCGCGGCCCTGGCAACTGGGACGAGCGTTGGAAATCGTCGCGCACCATCGCAGCCCTGAGACGCCGGTGGTCCTGGGGCGCGACATCGCGCGCCCGGGCCAGACGCTGCGGGTCACCACACTGGGCCAATTGACGCCGGACCAGGTGGATATGCGCACCATGGTGCTGGTGGGCTCTTCCACCACCTGTGTCTTTCCTCGCGCCGAAGGTGGCGACTGGGTATATACCCCACGCTGGTACGGCGAAAAGCCTCTTTGATGCAACTCGGCAGCCCGCTCGGGCTGCCATCACCCCGAGGTCTGCTTGGTTGCATGCGGTCGGTAAAACAGCAAGTTGTCGATAAGTTTGGCTGGTTACATGCTGTTCGGTTTTTATTTGGTAATTCATTCGGTTTGAACGACGAAGAGTGGTGAGTTAGTTTTGCGCCACCTTATCGGGCGTACTGCGTTCTGAAAGTTTATGTCCACGTGCCTGGATGCACGTGCAGTTTGCTGTTGCCGAAAACCGGCTTCGGCATGTTCGTATGCAATAAATGGAATTATTGGTGATGAGTGAGAGCGGAATAAAATCGACGCAGGGTTACGTCGATTTCATGGGTTTATTGAAACTCAAGGATCTTGAACAGGCATTGATGCCGCATAAAGGCACTGATCGATACGAGGCGGTGCTGCGTTATTACTTTGGCTGTATCGCCTCGCTGGATTCGCCATCGATGTTGGAGCCGCTCGGGTTGCTCAAGCAGGCGTTGAAGGCATTCCAGGGCGTCGGACGTCATCGGCGCACGGCGGAACCGGCGCCGTCCGGCGCTGCCGAGTCGATGGACCTGGCGCACATCTGCACTGCCGTCGAAAGTTTTGAGGCGCGTCTGCAAAACAGCGTCGAAAAGTTGAGGGCAGCGGCGCTCGAAGTTCCGAAAAAGTTGCATTTCGTCTGGCTGGGAGGCGGCATTGGCGCTATTCAGCGCGACTATATAAATATCTGGCAAAAGGTGATGGTCGACGATGGTTATCAACTTAATCTCTGGTATGACAGCGATGCGTTGTTGGCTTATGAAACCAATCGGATCATTGTCGAAGCCGCCAAGGCCGATGCCATGCTCAATGGTGCATTGGACATTACCGATGCATTTGAATTGGGCGACCGCTACGAAGAGCGGGTGATTGTCCTGAAGCAGCAGATGTTTGCGCATATCAAGGATGTGGTGGAAAGCGGCGGTAGCGCCGATGACGCGAGGATCGATCTGCTGGTCCGAGCCTATGGCCAGGACAAGGCTCGGCTGACGGCCTTGAAGGCGGCCAACCTGCTCAGCCTTTCGGCAGTGGCCGAAGGGAGCCTGACATTGCGCGATCTTGCCCGGGGCGAGGCCCCCTTGCAGTTGCAGGATATCTACGAGCGGGAGATCAACCTGCGTTGCAACCTGGCTTCCGGCTCGGATGTCGTGCGTGTCGAAGCGCTTTTCGGCGAAGGCGGGTTCTACGCTGACGTCGATAACCTACCGCCTTTGCTGGATAAACTGGGCGCTGTGGATATCAGCGCCTTCCAGACGGACGCCCGCCTGGGTGTGCTGCAACTGTTGCTCGATCGCAACCCTGAGTGGATGCCGGGTCGCCAGGCATTACGCAGCCGATACAAGGACTATCAGGACCAGGTCCCATTGCAAAGTCGTGAGGCCCTCGAGCGTTTCGCCGACAGCAAGCCCGGGCTCAAGCAGGTATTTCGCATACCGGCGCAGCGTCTCGCCCGGCCTTACGAACTGCGCGCTGTAGCCGAGCAGCATTCGATGAGCAACGCGTTCCTGATGGCTCATCCAGGGGCGGCGATGCTCAAGACCGTCATCGACCGCTTCAGGCTCAACTATGAACTCGTCGATGCCACCGCGCACCTGGCCGATGAGCAAAACGTTGCCTTCACCGATATCCGCACCATGGAACAGCTTGCTTCCCAGGCCGCGACAGCGATCTTCGGCAACTTGCACGAGCTACCTCCGGAAGAGGAGATGGCGATTTCTTTCCTGGCTCAGGCCGCCGCCACTTACTACAGCGACGGCATCCGCCCCCAGAGCGAAGTGACCATCTACCTGACCGGGCCCGGAGCCATGCGCGCCGCCATGCTGGATTATCAGAAGGCCAATTTCACCCCTCGAAGTGCCGAAGGATGGAGTAGCGAGCTCGCCATACCTGCTGTCGCAACGGTGAACCGGGCCACCGAGGAAGAACTGGACCATTCCTGGAAAGAAAACGAAAGCGACGTCGTGCAATGGCTGGGCAATGAGAAAAAACGCTGGCAACAGGGCCTCTTCCAGGCGCGTTACGCCGGTGAGCTGGCGGAACTGCTCAAATACCGCACGCTTCAGTTCGATGAAGGCTGGCCGGTGGTTGAAGGGCGTCACGTGCTGTCCACCGACTTGCTGCAGCATCTGGCCGATCAGTTGGGCGAGCCTTTCATGGCGATGATGGGGCGCAGCCATACCGGCGTGGTGGCCTTCGACCAGCCCATACCGCTGAGTTTCGATGCGCGCCAGGCAATTCGCGCCCAAGGTTCCAGCCTGTTGGCGCCTGCCTCGTTGGGCGATCCGCAGACGCAGCGGCTTTCTGTTGCCGAAGTGCTGGGCCAGCTCGCCGATGGCGATCTCGACGTGGTCCAGTTGAGCCCCTTGCAACGCCTGCTGTTGGGTACCTTGATCGGCGCGAAGTCCCTGGACAACCGCAACTTCGATGCACTTCGCCCGCACCTGGACAACCTGGCCAACAACCTTGGCGAGCGGGGGACCGTGGGCAGCTACGCCATGATCGAGCAGGCGTTGTACCGACAGCAGGCGCCGGCATTCCTGGCCGGACTGGCTGACCCGGTCGAATATTCGCTCCTGCATTCGGACACTGCCCTGGGCCTGAAGAAAGACGCCTTGGAGCGGCCGCTGACATTGCGCCAGTGGGGGCGCCAAGTGGCCCGGATCCAGCGACTGGCGCAGCTCGAGTTCCGTATCCGGGTCACCGAGCGTGTCGGAGTCGTACTGGATGGTTTCGAGGCCGACGTGACCAAGCCTGTGCCCCAGGATCTGCTGCTGCAGGGCGAAGGGGACAGGGTGGGCGGACGTTGCTATCCATTGACCCTGGCCATGGCGGCGGCCTTGTCGACGGGAAAAGCGGCGGTCAACACCTTGCGCGAGCGCTTCTACTTGGGAGCCATCGAGCCCGAGGCAAGCGATTGCGTGACCTTCCTGCAAGGGGTGGAAGCATTGCGTGAGGTGCAGGTCGGTGACGTCGGCAGCGCGCTGGCGCGCTCGGACCTGAAGCAGGTCGTGGAGGCGTTGCAGGCCAGGACCACCACCAGCACGTTGATGCTCAGCTCCGACAACCACGCCATGCTGGTGGCCAGGACTGTCGAAGGCGAGCGCAGTACCTATCATTTCTACGATCCGAATTTCGGTGTCTTCGAGTTCGAGCACGCCACGCGGTTCAGGCAAGCGCTGGAGCGGTTTTTCCTCGATCAGGGAATGGCCGGCTATTACGCCGCCTACGGCGACGCGACGCGTCCCACCTTCGATCTGCTTGAACTGGACGGTACGCGCGTGTCGAAAATTGCGTTACCGGGTGCGATCAAGGTCTCGGACCTGCTGCATCCCGGTGCCTTGCCAGGACAGGCGCAACATCCTGTCCAACAGCGGCTGGCCTCTGCCCGTGGGCAGTCGCTGATGAGCAATCCCCGACTCGGCAGTTGCCTGCTGGCGCTGGATGGTCATTGGTGGGGACAACAGATCGCGCAAGTGACTACCGGCCTGCGTCAGCAGGATCAGTTGGCCCCCCGGCTCGTGCCTTTGTTCGAGACCCTGGAGATCATGTCGGATGGCACGTACCGGGTGAGCCTGATCGATCCTGAAGAGCCCGAGCACCTGGTGCGGGTCACGTCGGATGACCACCGGCTCCTGCGGATCAAGAGCTACCTGTCGGAACGCTTCCTGGCCTTGGCCAACAAGCCTTCCCTGCCCAGCGATCCTGCCGAGGTGGGCAGTGTCCACACCCTCAATGCCGGCTTCGCCATCCAGGCGCTGATGATGGCGCTGACCGCGCATGAAGGGCCTGATCGACCGCTGTCCCTGGCAGTCCGGCTGCACGCCTATGTCAATTACGCGCAATTGGTGCATGGCGTCGTGTCCGATGTGGCGGGCCTGGTCGGGCTGGTCCGCCAGGCGCTGGCAGAAGAGAAACTGATCGCCCGCACCGTCGCTCCCGTGGTCAAGGCGGCCGTGGGGTCTGGCTTGAGCGAAGCGACCGGCGGCCTGCTGCAACTGGCGAATGTCGGGTTCGACATCTATCAGTTGGCCACCGCGACCAACGAAGTCGCACGTGCCCAGTTCGGTACTCAATTGGCGTTCGACTCGGCCGGCCTGGTGTTGTCGGCCGGAGCACTCGCTGCGGGCTCCGCCACCGCAGGGGCTTTTCTAGGCGGGGCGGGGGTGATCCTGGGCGGGTTGGCGGTGGGGGTGGCGGCGTTGGCCCAGGGGTTCGCGACCATTGCCGAAGAAGCCAAGCAGGTCGGGCTGTTCTTCGACGAGATGACAAAGGCGCATCTGCAGCCCTATCGGTTTGACGCCCATGGCAACGCGTGGCTCCCGAACGCCTCGTTGATTGTCCGGACACTGGACCTGGCGCGCGGCCAACTTCAGCTGGACAGTCCCAGGTTGTACCCGTTGCGGGATCATTTCGGTGTGCCGACGTTCGATCTCGACTATGACCGTTCGATCGACATCCGCAGCGAATTGCGCCTGCCCGGTCGGGTCATGTTCACACCGCCCGCCGGGCAGGCCATCATGCTGCCCGGCACGCCGCAAGCCTGCTATCGCTATGAGTACAAGGCGCTGCCATTCGCCAGCCTGCGCCATGATGCCGGGTTCGACACGGCACGGCGCCTGGAGAAGAGGAAAGCCGATGGCGGCTGGCTGTTCCTGTTTTCGTTCTATTCGTTTCCCAGCGACTACATCCTGTACCGCCTGGTCCCGGATTACCGGCCAACGGTCATCGATGTGCTGCTCGACGACCACGAGCGTTCACTGGTGGTGCCTGCCATCCCCACGGACTGGCGCGGGAAGATCGCCTATCAGATCCGCAGCGCCGGCAAACGCTGTGCGGTAACGCTCAATCCTGGCGTGAGCCTCACCCTGGAGTCGTTGAGCCTGCAGGAGGCCAGTTGGGTGCTGGACGCTCCTTGGGCCAGCGAGGACGATATCCGCCTCGAGCGCTACACCAGGATGTTCGTTGGCGATGTCCAGGTGAACTTCACGGGGACGCGCCGCCACGCCATATTGCTGCGCATCAGCGGGAATCAGGTGTTCCAGGTCGAGATGACGCAGCTCAAGCTGGCCCTCATCGAGCAGGACGTGCCGCCAGGCATGGATCGGCAGGTGTTGCAGGCGCACCTCAAGGCTCTGGCCCGCGAGCATCGCCTGGTGATGCCCTACACGCCTGTGCACCACTATCTGGTTCCGTTCGAAAAGCCGGACGAGCCCCGTTATCTCACGGCCTGGTATGACGCCCGGGAAGATCGTTTCCTGTATATCCGCGACGATGTACCGGGTGCCGAGGATGCGATCCTGGGGACCGTGGTGGGCGGCTACGCCTACTTTTTCGAGCCGGCGAACCTGATCGTCTGGCAAGTCGATGCGGTCACCGGGCTGCTGAGCCACCGTTATTGGCTATGGCCTGCGAAAGACAGGCAGACGATCATCAAAAGTGTCGAGGCGGATGCCCAGGGGGTGGTGCATGTGGCGCAGGAAATCACCCGCGAGGACCAGACCACCGAGGTGCTGGTCTATGTCATCCACGATGGGCAACTGCTGCTGAGTTCCGTGACCCGGGATCTCGATCCGACGCTTGAATCGGTGTTCAGCGCCAGCGAAACGCTGGCCGACTGGTCGCAGGTACTGGGTGCTGGCTACCCCTTTACACCGTACGTCGCTGACCGTACCTATGCCACCGTCAACTGGCAGCCGGCCCCCTTTGTTTCGGTCTGCTGGAAGATCGACGAGACGTTGCGAGACATGGCCTGGGTTCGCCGCAGCGATCAGTTGATCATCCGCCCCTCGCCGAGACGCAATCATTACCGTGGGTGGCCGGACTCGATCAAGAACCTCACCGATCTGACGCTGCTCACACCGGCGCAGGGGAGCGATGTGTTCGTCATCTACGACAGGACCAGGCAGGAGCTGTGCCGCAGGCAGCGCACCCTGGTGGAGGGAAAAGGGCAGTGGTCCAACCGATGGCTACGCTCCGAGAAACTGGACAATATCATCGCCGTCGAGGACGGCTATCTGGCACTGATGTCCGATGGCCTGTTCTACAACCTGACGGACCAGGGACGCCAGGAACTGGGCGGTGTGACCGAACATTGGTTCAAGGACCGCGCGTACTGGTGGTCGGCACTGGACCCGTTGGCCCGGCGCTATCCGGGCAGGCCCCTCGCCTTGATCGGCCTGGCCAACTTCAAGGGGGATGCGAAGCTGGGGGCCTGGTACATCGACAACAGATTGCTGTTGATCGACCCGGGGCATGGCAAGGAGTTGCGACTGCTCAGGACGACTCCGGACGGCGAGGCGGCCTGGCTGTTCAATGTTTCAAATGGTGAAGTCTATCGCCAGGCGTTCATCGATCCGCAACGCCTGGAGCCGGCCTTTGGCGAAGGCTCGCAATTGTTGCAGGCTGACGCCCTGCCCGTCCCGCAACGCGTATGGGCGCCCTGGCAGTTCGCCGAACTGACGGTCGAAGGGGCTGGCTTGCGTGGCGTGACATTCGAAGGCGTGGTGGTCTCGTTGCGAGAGCCGGAGCCGGCGTTCATCACCGGTGTCACGCTGGAGTGGAGCATCGCTCAGGGGGGGCGCGAGCATGAAGGACTCAAGCGATTGCTGGAGTATCCTTTCCATGGCCCGCTGTTGTCGGTGGAGGATCCCGATAACCTGAAATGGTTCGTCACCCAGAGCAAACGCCTGATACGGGTTCCACGGACCGCGATTCCCGAGTCCTTCGAAGTGCTTGGGACGAAGAAGCAAACCAACCTGCTGATTCACGAAGGCCGCCATGGAAAACTGCTGACCTATCCGGACATCGGGCATGCGGGGCCCCTCAGTTATGTGCAGCGCGTTGGCGAGGTCATGGTCATGGAAGGGCAGACCAAGATCGACGATTTCCTGCCGCTCATGCCCGACGGCATCACGACCCTGGTCCTGCGCATGGGGCAAGGCACGCAGAGCTACCGATTGTCGAAAGCGGCCTGGTTGAGGCTCGAGTCGGTCATTCTCAACTGCCGGCATACCCTGGACAACGCAGCGACAGAGCCGGGCAAGCTGATCTGGGAATTGGACGAACCGGAAAAGCTGCTGCTGAGTCTTGTCGATGAACACCTGGTAATCATCGACCCGGACAATGGGCACAGTGTGATATTCCGAGAAGCCTATGCCGCGGATATCAATCTGCGTGGAGAAGTGCTGCTCAGCTTTGAAGAACATCGGCGTTATGCTGTTTCGACGCTGGTCAAGCGAATGGACGCTCGGCAGAAGTCTCAGGACAGCATAACGCTGAAAGAGTTGCTGAGCGTCCCGCAAGTATTAGAGAGCAACCTGGTGGGTTGAGACGGCCTAAAGTGCTGAATTAGATCATTCTGCCATTCATGAGGCGATTCTCCTTAAATTGAATCGCCGCATGGATTGCTCGTTCAGTTTGTTCCTGATCAGTCCGCGCTTGCGCTCCAGTTCGCTCCTGTCCAATCTTAAAAAGATGCGTTGCTGGGTGATTGTGGCCGAGCGCTGTTCCCAGTTCCAGAACAGAAAACCACGCTTCTTGATGTTCACGTTCAATTGGAGTTTATACACGGCGATGTTCAGATTGTTTTGGGTGTCGTAGCGAGCCGGAATGATCTGGAACGATTCCCCCTCCCGGGTTTCATTGTCGAATGAAAGCATGGCCAGGCGCTCGATCTTCAACGCGTCGAGGGTGTCGATCATGGCGTTCGCCTGCCGCGAATCCCTCATGGACCAGGCGCTTTGGACCAGGAAGTCGGCCACGGAGCCCGATACGAGATGTTGCGTGCGGGTGAAGATGGAGTCGCCATGTAGCGCCCAGCCGAGGAAGTTCAGGGTGCGGGCATATTCTTCGAACCAGCCCTTGGCGTCGGTGTAGCGGTCATGGCCGAGGTCCGCCGATTGGGTGGCGATGTTGTTGCAATCGGCAATATCGTTGTGGTCCTGCAGGGACAGCGTTTCGATATAAGACAGCAGATTGGGGCCTGTGACCAGTCCGGTCAATGATTCGTCGTTCATGGAAGATTCTCCTTGGGAATGTTTTTTTATAAATACAGTGCAAGGAGAAAAGTGTGTATGGCTAACGCCGCTTATTTTGAGGCTGAATATTTTATTGTAATGAGCGGTTGTAACTACATACGCTGTAATGGGGCGGAGTTGTAGTGCGTTTGAATAATAAATTAGATTGACGCTGGTCCGCAGGAGCGGTCATTGAATAACCAAGGAAAGTTATATGGAACAGTTTGAAAGTAAAATCAGCGTTGAACAAAGTATTGAACTGATCGGCGCCCGTATCGACAGGCGCAAGGCGCTGGCTTCTGCCCATCGACGCGTGCGTCGTTCCGCAGAAATGCATGACAGCCCTACCAAGGCCCTGGATGCACTGATGCTGGGGGATGCGTTGCTGGGCTACGGCACGAACATGTCGCTCACCAACATGGCGATCATGGAAAACCTGATGACCATGGCGATCATGGAGGCCAACTACGAAGTGCCTCGCGGCAAGAACACCCTGGCCTGGTACGACGCCTTTATTCACTGTCTGCGGGACCTGGGGTGTTTCGTGGCCGATGATGGCTACACCCGCTACTCCGAAAGCTCCCAGCGGGTGGACATGGACAATGTCATCAGCGATATCGTCAAGGGGATCATCGACGGGGTGAAGGCCAGCGTGCCGGCGGCTTCGGTGCTCGGTGCCGTGGTGAACACCACGATCGACGGCCTGAAGCAGGACAACAACACCCTCAACCTGTTCAACAGCCAGGTCAAGACGCCCGAAGGGGCGCGCCTGTCGGTCATCCCTTGCGAGCAGTTGGCCAACGGTACCCTGATCGCTTCGTCTGCCTCGATCAGGCAGGTCGGTACTTCGAGTAACGGCGGCGTACTGTTCGTGAACTGGCAGTCCTCGGCGCGGGAAATCTTTCGCGGCAAATCGTTGGTGACCTTCAATCCGGCGCGCTACGAAGAGTTCCGGCAGGACATCGAAGAGTACCTGGGCGAGCACCGCAGGGAAGTCCTGCGCCAGCGATTCAACCGTCGCAGGCTGGGGTGAAGGGGCGTCGGGCTATGGCCCCAGATAGCCTTTCACCCCTGTGAAGATGATCTGCGCCGCCAGCGCGCAGACAAACAGCCCCATCAAGCGACTGACGATCTGCAAGCCCTGGTCACCCAGGATCCGCTCGATGCGGCTGGACAGGTAGAGCACGACGCCGACAGTGAAGCTGGCCAGGGCGATGCTGACGATGGCGGTGAGTTTGTCGTCCCAGTGCGGCTGGCTCACGCCCATCACCAGCAAGGCGCCGATGGTGCCAGGGCCGACAGTCAGGGGAATGGTCAGCGGGACGATGGTCACGTCCTGCTGAACGTTGTCGGTCTGTACGGCCGACTTGCCCTGGGCCATCCCCAGCGCCGAGATGAACAGCACGCTGCCAGCGCCGATACGGAACGCATCCACGGTAATGCCGAACACAGTGAAAATCACCCGCCCGAACAAATACAGCAAGACGCTGGAGACCAGCGTTGCGATCGCGACCTTCCAGGCCAGGCGCCGTTGTTCCTTGCGCGAATAGCCACGCGTCAGGCTGATGAAACAGGACAACACGAAGAAGGGGCTGTAGAGCACCAGCATCTTCAGGTAAACGCTGAACAGCACATGGAGCATGGTCGAGGCTCAAGGCAGAGAAGGACGACGGGAGTCTATCAGGCGATGGGACGTCTGTCGGCTCAGGACGTTTGCGCCGTGCGGTTCTGCTGTTCGCGCTGGGCCACCCAGTGTTCGATCAGCTCACGCAGTTGCGACAGTTCCACCGGCTTGGCCATATGACCGTCCATCCCTGCCTGGCGGGCCCGTTCCTTGTGTTCGGCCAGGATGTGCGCCGTCAGGGCGACCACCGGCGTGCGGGTCCGCTGGTTGCCCATCTCCCATGCACGCAATTGCTGGGTGGCGGAGAAACCGTCGAGGATCGGCATCTCGCAATCCATCAGGACCAGGTCGTAGCGTTGCTCCTTCATCGCCTTGAGGGCTTCTTCGCCGTTGCTGGCGGTGTCGGGTTGCAGGTTGAGCTTGCCGAGCATGCCGCGGATGACCTTGGTGGAAATGCTGTTGTCCTCGGCCACCAGGATGCGGAAGTCGCTGGGTACCTTCACCGGGGCGGTAGGCCCCGCGCTTGCCGGGGAACTGGGGGCGTGGCCCCTGTTGCGCTGGTTCAGCTCGTCGGCCAGGGTGGTCTTGAGGGTATAACCGGCCACCGGTTTGGCGAGGATGCGCTTGACCCCGCTGTTGCGTGCCACGATCTTGCTCGGCGCGTTGCTGATGCCGGTGAGCATGATCAGCAGGATATCGTGGTTCAGGCTCGGATCTTCCTTGATCTTGGCCGCCAGTTGCATGCCGGTCATGCCTGGCATGTTCTGGTCCAGCAGGACCACGTCGAAATAATCGCGCAGGTGCGCCTTGGTGCGCAGCAGCGCCAGGGCCTCCTTGCCCGATGGCACCGCGCTGACGTTCAGGCCCCAGGCGCTGCATTGCTGCACCAGTACCTTGCGGCAGGTTTCGTTGTCGTCGACCACCAGCACCCGTGCGCCTTGCAGTGGGCTGTCGAGGTCGGAGGTCGGGTGTTCGAGGCGGTCCGGGTCCAATGGCAGGGTCAGCCACAGGGTGCTGCCCTGGTTGCCGCTCTTGATGCCGAACTCGCCGTGCATCAGCATGATCAGCTGGCGGGCGATGACCAGGCCCAGGTTTCCACCCAGGCGCGTGGCCGAGAGGAAGTTCTTGCTGTGCAATTCGGCGTGCATCAGCGTGTCGCGCTCCTCGGCATCCATGGGCGATCCGCTGTCCTGCACCGCGATGCGCAGGCGCGGCTGCTTGCTGCGCTCGTCGAGGGCCACGACGATCAGTACTTCGCCTTCGTCGGTCTTCTTCAGGGCATTTTCCAGCAGGCTCAGCAACGCCTGGCGCAGCCTCGTCGGGTCGCCGCTGATTACCCGGGGTACCTGGGGCTGGATGAAACTGATCAGTTCGACATTCTGCTGTTCGGCCTTGGCGCGGAAGATGCTCAGGCAATCCTCGATCAGCGCGTTGAGATCGAACTGTACGTCGTCCAGCTCGATCTGGCCGGATTCAAGCCGGGAGATGTCGAGAATCTCGTTGATCAGGGTGAGCAGCTCGTTACCGGCGCTGTGGATGGTCTGCACGTAGTCGCGTTGCTTGACCGACAGTGGCGTGCCCAGCAACAGTTCGGTCATGCCCAGCACGCCGTTCATCGGGGTGCGGATCTCGTGGCTGATCTTGGCCAGGAATTCCGCCTTGGCATTGATCTCGGCGTTGCTGGCAGCCAGGTCGCGGCTGATGCTGAAACGACTTTCGTTGATCGAGCGCTGGCGCTCGCCCAGGGCGACGCTCATCAGCAGACCGCTGATGCAGATGAACACCAGCAACGTGACGATCAGGCCCTGGGGTGCCACTTCGGTGAGGCCTTGCAGCGCGGGCAGGATGATCAGCGTGCCGAGGTTGAAGACCACCATGGCCGCGACGAACAGCCGGGCCGGGCGGTAGCCCTTCTGCCAGTGCCAGGCGCTGACGAACAGCATGCTCAGGCCGGCCAGGGCCACCAGCGCATAGGTCATGATGTTGAGCGGCAGCGTGTTGACGAACAGCAGCAACAGGCAGCACAGCATGATGAAGACGATGTCCCCCAGCAGCAGCCGATTCAGCGGGTGCGGCCCCAGGGGCGCGAAAAAGCGGTAGGCGAACATCAGCCCGCAGGGCGCGGTCAGCAGCAGGGCCAGGTAGGCGCCAGGCGTCTGCACCGCTGGCCAGTCCGGTAGCCAGCCTCCCGCAAGGTTCAGCAACAGCACCAGGCTTAGCATCAGCAGCCCTTCACAGGCCGCCAGCCACAGGCAACTGCGTGAGCGGGTGTAGGCGTAGCGGGTGAGGTTGTGCAGGATCAGCATGGCGATGCAGCCGAACAGCAGCCCATAGATCAGGGTCTGGTTCTGGTCGGCGGCGGCCATGATTGCCGGTTGCAGTGTGATATAGGGACGCAGTTCGTGCCGCGATGCCAGCCTGAGGTAGACATCCAGGGGCTTGTCGCTGCGGGGCAGGGCCAGCATGACGTCGCTGCTGGGCACCGAAGGCTCGGTGCGAGGCTGGGCATTACCGCCGATCTGCTGGTCGATCAGTGCGTCGCCGTCCAGTACGTAGAGGTTCAGGCGCGACAGGTCGGGCGCGAAGATACGCAGGATCTGTTCATGTTTGTCGGGCGCCAGGCGAAAGCGCAACCACAGCGCGCCCCCCGGTTCGGCCGCCTTGAGGCGGTCCAGGTCGATGGGGCTGAATTGATTGGTGTAGCGGGCGGAGCGGATGTCGCTCAGCTTCAGGTCGCCCTGTTCGTCGAGCAATACCGCCCAACCACTGCCTGGCGCGGCCTGGGCCGGGAGCATGCAGAGCAGCGTCAGCAGGGTAACGGTAAAGCCTATGGCAATCCTGAGCCAGCGCACGGCGAGTTCCCTTCAAAGGTTGATGCCAGATTATAACTATGCGCGGCGTCCCGGCAGACAGGCAAGGGCCACACGCCCCTGCCTGGCTGAAAGGCCGGGTTATTGCAGATTTTCACCACGCTCGCGGGCAATGGCACGATAGCCGATATCCTTGCGGTAGAAACAGCCTTCCCAGTCGATGGCGGCGGCCAGCCTGTAGGCTTGCTGCTGGGCGGCGTCGACGCTGGCGCCCATGGCAGTGGCGCACAGTACGCGACCGCCGGCGGTGACGATCTGGCCATCCTTGAGCGCAGTACCGGCGTGGAAGACCTTGCCTTCCTGCTGGGCCGCTGCGTCCAGGCCATGGATCACGCTGCCCTTGGCGTAGTCGCCCGGATAACCTCCGGCAGCCAGTACGACGCCGACGCTCGGGCGCGGGTCCCACTGGGCTTCGACCTTGTCCAGCGCCTGGGCCAGGGCGGCTTCGACCAGCAGCACGAGGCTCGACTGCAGGCGCAACATCACCGGTTGGGTCTCAGGATCGCCGAAGCGGCAGTTGAATTCGATGACTTTTGGGTTACCGGCCTTGTCGATCATCAAGCCGGCATAAAGGAAACCAGTATAGACGTTGCCTTCCTCGGCCATGCCGCGCACGGTCGGCCAGATCACCTGGTCCATCACGCGCTGGTGCACCTGGGCGGTGACCACCGGGGCTGGGGAGTATGCGCCCATGCCACCGGTGTTCGGACCGCTGTCGCCGTCGCCGACGCGCTTGTGATCCTGGCTGGTGGCCATCGGCAGGACGTTCTTGCCGTCCACCATGACGATGAAACTGGCTTCTTCGCCGTCGAGGAACTCTTCGATCACCACGCGGGAGCCGGCATCGCCGAAGGCATTGCCGGCCAGCATGTCGCGCACGGCGGCTTCGGCCTCGGCCAGGGTCATGGCCACGATCACGCCTTTACCGGCCGCCAGGCCATCGGCCTTGATCACGATCGGAGCACCCTTTTCCTGCAGGTAGGCCAGGGCCGGTTCGATTTCGGTGAAGTTCTGGTAGTCGGCGGTCGGGATCTTGTGACGTGCCAGGAAATCCTTGGTGAACGCCTTGGAGCCCTCCAGCTGGGCGGCACCGGCGGTCGGACCGAAGCAATCCAGGCCACGGGCGCGGAACAGGTCGACGACACCGGCCACCAACGGCACTTCCGGGCCGACGATGGTCAGGGAGACGTTCTTCTCGGCAAAATCGGCCAGCTGTTCCAGGGCCAGCACGTCGATGGCGACGTTTTCGCACTTGGCTTCGATGGCGGTGCCGGCATTGCCCGGTGCCACGAAGACCTTCTGCACACGCGAATCCTGGGCCACTTTCCAGGCCAGGGCGTGTTCACGGCCGCCACTGCCAATGATCAAAACATTCATTTCAAAAACCTCGGATGACGCTGATTCTGTTGAGCATCGCGCAGATGCTTTTCTGTGGGAGCGAGCTTGCTCGCGATGGCGGCGTGTATTGGACTTCAATGTTGACTGATCCGACGCTATCGCGAGCAGGCTCGCTCCCACAGTTGATCGGTGTATCAATGACGGAAGTGGCGCATGCCGGTGAATACCATGGCGATGCCGGCTTCATCAGCGGCTGCGATCACTTCGTTATCACGCATCGAGCCGCCCGGCTGGATCACTGCGGTAATACCCACCTTGGCGGCATTGTCGATGCCGTCGCGGAACGGGAAGAACGCGTCGGAGGCCATGACAGCGCCCTTGACCTGCAAGCCGGCGTGTTCAGCCTTGATCGCGGCGATGCGGGCCGAGTTCACACGGCTCATCTGACCGGCGCCGACACCGATGGTCTGGCGGTTCTTGGCGTAGACGATAGCGTTGGACTTGACGTACTTGGCCACTTTCCAGGCGAAGATCAGGTCGTTGATTTCCTGCTCGCTGGGGGCGCGCTGGGTCACGACTTTCAGATCGTCGCTGCCGATCATGCCGATGTCACGGCTCTGAACCAGCAGGCCGCCGTTGACACGCTTGTAATCCCAGGCCGGTGCGCGGTCGGCCGACCATTGGCCGCAGGCCAGCAGGCGCACGTTGGCCTTGGCGGCGACGATGGCGCGGGCTTCTTCGCTGACCGAAGGGGCGATGATCACTTCGACGAACTGACGCTCGACGATGGCCTTGGCGGTCTCGGCGTCCAGTTCACGGTTGAAGGCGATGATGCCGCCGAAGGCCGATTCGGTGTCGGTGGCGTAGGCCAGTTCATAGGCCTGGCGGATACCGCCCTCGGCGTCCGGGCTGACCGCTACGCCACACGGGTTGGCATGCTTGACGATCACGCAGGCCGGCTTGACGAAGCTCTTCACGCATTCCAGCGCGGCATCGGTGTCGGCCACGTTGTTGAACGACAGCTCCTTGCCTTGCAGCTGGGTGGCGGTGGCGATGCCGACTTCGGCAGGCTTGGCTTCGACGTAGAATGCCGCGCTCTGGTGCGGGTTCTCGCCGTAGCGCATTTCCTGGGCCTTGATGAACTGGCTGTTGAAGGTGCGGGGGAACTCGCTGCGGCCTTCGGTGCTCAGGGTGTCGGCGGCCTGGTTCACGGTGCCCATGTAGTTGGCGATCATGCCGTCATAGGCGGCGGTATGTTCGAAGGCCTTGAGCATCAGGTCGAAACGCTGGGCATAGGTCAGGCCGCCGGCCTTGAGGTTCTCCAGCACGCTGGCGTAGTCGCTGGCGTTGACCACGATGGCCACGTCCTTGTGGTTCTTGGCTGCGGAGCGAACCATGGTCGGGCCGCCGATGTCGATGTTCTCGATGGCGGTCGGCAGGTCGCAGCCTGGCTTGTTGATGGTGGCTTCGAACGGATAGAGGTTGACCGCCACCAGGTCGATCGGCTTGATGCCATGTTCGTTCATGATGGCATCGTCAATGCCGCGACGGCCCAGGATCCCGCCATGGATCTTCGGGTGCAGGGTCTTGACCCGACCGTCCATCATTTCCGCGAAACCGGTGTAGTCCGCGACTTCCACTGCGGCGACGCCGTTGTCCTGCAGCAGCTTGAAGGTCCCGCCGGTGGAGAGAATCTCGACGCCCAGCTGTTGCAGCTCACGGGCGAATTCGAGGATCCCGGTCTTGTCGGAGACGCTGATCAAGGCGCGGCGGATCGGCAGGCGGGTGGTCTGGTCGGTCATTTCAATTTCCATCAAAAGCAAGGGAAGTCAGCAAAAAAGGCGACCGTTTTTTACGCGGGCGCCTTTCTGGTTTGATTGAATGCTTACAGCAGATCGTACTGCTTGAGTTTCTTGCGCAGGGTGCCGCGGTTCAGGCCCAGCAGCTCACTGGCCTTGGTCTGGTTGCCCTTGACGTAGTTCATCACGCTTTCGAGCAGGGGTGCCTCGACTTCCGAAAGCACCAGGTTGTACACATCCGTGACGGCAGCGCCCTCAAGGTGGGCGAAATAATTGTGCAGCGCCTTCTCGACGCTCCCGCGAAGGGTCTGACCCTCTTCGCTGGGCGTATTGAGGTGCTGTTTCAAATTCACGTTGTCGCTCACGGGTGTTATTCCACTCACTAAAGTCTCGGTCATCATCGTCATGCGGCCACCCCTTCGTCCCCTGTCAGGCTCTTGTAACGTTCAGCGAAGAAGGCCTGAACGTCGGCGCATTGTGCTTGCGTACCATCCAAACGATTGAAGCGGGCGCGAAACTCCCTGGCGCCCGGCAGGGTTGCGAGATACCAGCCCACATGCTTGCGAGCGATGCGTACGCCCATGACTTCTCCGTAGAAGGCATGCAGCGCGGCCAGATGCTCCAGCAGAATTCGTTCCACCTCGGACAATTGCGGCGCAGCGAGCTTTTCGCCGGTGCGCAGGAAATGTTCGATCTCACGGAAAATCCACGGCCGCCCCTGGGCGGCCCGGCCGATCAACAGGCCGTCGGCACCGGTCGCGTCCAGCACGTACCGGGCCTTCTCGGGCGAATCGATATCGCCATTGGCGAAGACCGGAATCGACACCGCCTGCTTGATCGCGGCGATGGTGTCGTACTCGGCCTCGCCGGTGTACAGGTCGGCACGGGTGCGGCCATGGACTGCCAGTGCCGTGATCCCCGCCTGTTCGGCGATCTTCGCCACCGTCAGGCCATTCCTGTTTTCCCGGTCCCACCCGGTGCGGATCTTCAGGGTCACCGGCACATCGACCGCGGCGACGACCGCCTGCAGGATCTCGGTAACCAGGGCCTCATCCTTCAACAGCGCGGAACCGGCAGCCTTGTTGCAGACTTTTTTCGCCGGGCAGCCCATGTTGATGTCGATGATCTGTGCCCCCAACGCCACGTTGGCCCGGGCCGCTTCCGCCAGCATCTGCGCATCGCCACCGGCGATCTGTACCGAGCGGGGCTCGGGATCGCCTTCGTGGACCATGCGCAGACGCGATTTGCGGGTGTTCCACAGCGTCATGTCACTGGTGACCATTTCCGAAACCACTAAACCTGCACCCAGTCGCTTGCACAGCTGACGAAAGGGCTGATCGGTGACGCCCGCCATGGGGGCGAGAACCAGACCGTTCTGCAATGTATATGGGCCGATGCGTACCGCCGACATAGGACTTCCCTGAAGTGGGGCCGGATCATGAGACTTCGAAAAAGGGTTGGCATGATACCCGCTCTCGATGACTGGATAAAGATCGAATTGGATAAAATCTGAACAGCTGATTCGTTATCGCCAGCGGTTTGGTCTGGGTGGGGTCGCCCAGAAAGCCGTCGTCATTCGCCTGACGCGGGTCGCCTCACTCGGGCGAGTGGAAGCTCAGACTGTAGTTCACCGCCTTGGGACCCGGGTCCAGGATATCCAGTGCGATGTGGATCGGTGTCTGCGGGGGCATTTCCCCAAGGCCTTCGACATCGCCGCCCAGGTACTCCCCGGGTTTGAAACGACGGCTGGCGATCAGGTGACCGTTAAGGTCGGCGAACCGCAGTTCCAGCAGAGGGAACGGCTGGGAGAAGGGCGCACGATTGTAGATGATCGCGTCCACCACCAGGGCGCCACTGAACTCCGGGTGGCTGCGTACCACCAGGTTGCTGCTTTTGATCTTCGCGATATCGACCTTGGATGGAACGTCGCAACCGATGACCGGGCAGACTTGCAGGAACCAGGGGCGATATTGATCCTGGCGGGCCAGTTCTTCGAAGTGATAGGCGATGTATTGTCCGGCCAGGGCCGCGGTGGCCAGCAGGATCAACAGGCTCCACAGCAAGCGTCGGCCCCATGGCGAGCGACGCTTGCGCCAGTCCAGCCGCAACGGGTCGTCGTCCAGGTCCTGCAGGACTTCGGCGCGAATCCCGGGTTCCTGGCGCTCGCGTTTCTTGCGCGGCGGCGTCGCCGGCTCCGGCTCTTCGTCGAGGTCGTCGGTGGCAGACAGGCGTTCGAGATGTTCACCGGGCTCGTCCACGGGCTCCAGGCGTAGCGGGGCGACAGGTTCGTCGTCCGGCTCCAGGGGCTCTAGGGTCAGGGACAGGGAAGGCTCGGTGCGCGGCGGTCGGGCGGGCTCATGAGGCGAGAACGGCTCGATCGGCGCCTGGGTGACGGCCTCGAAGCGCTCGGCGGGGGATTCGCTGTACAGGCTGTCGGACCAAGCCTCTTGCTCGTCGGACAGGGGATCGCGTTGTGCGCTCAGATTGTCTTCGCGGCGTCGACCGGCAGTGCCCGGCGCCCGTTTGTCGCGCCGTTCCAGGCGAGCCAGCTCCTTGTCCAGGTCATCGAGGTCCAGCTCGGCGGCGGTCCACTGTTTCTGGCTGATGGCACGGGGCGGCGCTTCGGTGGCGACAGGCTTGACCGGTGGGGCAATGGGGACAGCGGTTTCCTTGGCGGCGCGTTGTTCCAGCAATTGCCGTGCGGCATTGAACACCTGCAGGCACGAGCCGCAGCGAACCACCCCGCGCGCCACGCTCAATTGAGTATGGCTGACGCGGAAACTGGTGTGGCAATGCGGGCACTGGGTGACGAAGCTGTCGGTCATGCGGCAATCCGGTGGATACAGGCGGTCATTCTAGCGCCGACGTCCGGTGATGCGCACCCAGCCATCACGATCGGCGATCGGGTCCAGGTCAAAGTCCGCGGCATAAGCGGCGGCGACTTCCGCGCCCTGTTCGGCGAGGATGCCCGACAACGCAAGGCGCCCACCCGGCCTGACCAGGCTCGACAGTTGCGGGGCCAGGGAGACCAGCGGGCCGGCCAGGATGTTGGCCACCAGCACATCGGCCTGGACCTGTGGCAAGTCCTGCGGCAGATAAAGCGGGAAATGCTCAGGGTCGATGTTGTTGCGCCCGGCGTTGTCGCGAGAGGCTTCCAGGGCCTGGATGTCGATGTCGGTGCCCACCGCTTCCCTGGCGCCCAGCAGGAGCGCGGCAATGGCCAGGATGCCCGAGCCACAGCCGAAATCGAGCACGTTGCACCCTTTCAGGTCCTGGCCATCGAGCCATTCCAGGCACAGCGCGGTGGTCGGGTGGGTACCGGTGCCGAATGCCAGCCCCGGATCCAGCAGCAGGTTTACCGCGTCGGGTTCGGGCGCCGCGTGCCAGCTTGGCACGATCCACAGGCGCTGGCCGAAGCGCATCGGCTGGAAGTTGTCCATCCAACTGCGTTCCCAGTCCTGGTCTTCGATCACTTCGCTGTGATGTTCCGGCAGCGGGCTGCCGGTCAGCTCTTCGAGATGGGCCAGTACGCCAGCCGCCTCGGTGCCGCCTTCAAATAGCGCCAGCAAGTGGGTGTGGGCCCACAGCGGGGTGGTATTGAGTTCCGGTTCGAAGATCGGCTGGTCTTCGGCATCCATGAACGTTACCGACACGGCGCCTGCTTCGAGAAATGCGTCTTCGTAGGTTTCGGCTTGTTCCGGGCGGATGGCCAGGCGTACTTGCAGCCAAGGCATGGCGGGCACCTTTGGAAATAAATCTACAGGAGCAGCCCCAGGGCTGCGAAAGCTGCGCAGTGTACGCCAGGTCGAGGTCAAAGTGGATAAGCGTGGCTCGTCTCCTGGCCGATATACATATGTATGGCCCCGGCACGACGCGGGGCGGATAAGGTGCGGGTCCACACGACAGGGAGGAATGTGATGGACAACACTGCCGAACGGCAAGGGAAGGCGAACGGCACGGGGCCGGTGCCTTCCCCCCAGGGGGAAACTGCACAGGGCATTTTGCAGAAACTGACTCGATGGCAGGCTGCGCTCGATGCTCGATGGAACAGCCAGATGACTTTTCTGGAGGTGCTGGAGGAGCGTCTGCTAGTCGAGCTGCGCACACACTTTTACGAAGGCAACATCGATCCGCATTTCATAGGCACCCTGATGGACACGGTGCTGCAGCGATTGATCGACCGGGAACTGGTGGTCATCGATGAAGAGCAGGATGCGCCCTACCGTTGGGAGGGGGCGGCTGACCGGGGATTCGCGGCCGAGCGCCAGGAGGTCATCGCCCAGACAGTCGAAGGGGTCGCATCGGGTCTTGTCGATCACTACAAGGATTATCTGCGGCGCCATTGGCGGATGACTGGTCTCGACCCAGAGCTTGGAGAGAGGGTCGGGCAGCGACTCAACGAGCACATGGCTCTCATCGACCTGGCTTTCCAACCTGCCCGACTGGCGGGCCTGGGCGTCGATGAGCTCCGAGAGACGATCGAGCTGTTCCAGGATTCATGGCGTCGCGGCAATCGATTGACCGCCTTGGCTACGCCTTTGGAGCGACGGAGTCTTGAGGCAATGACTCGCGGGCAGTTGCCTGACTGGCTGCGAACCCTGGGCGAGGCCGAGCGTACGCAACTGGAGACGTTGCAGGAGCAGTCCACCCAAGCGGCGGCGCTGGTGGATGAATTGCTCGATGGCCTGGGTTCGCTACGGGCCTTTGCGCGGCAACTGGCCAGGGAGTACGTCAGGCATGAGCTGGACATGGAAGTCGAGCCGGACAGTATTCGCGTGCAGTTGCTGTGGCGAACCGTCATCGACCAGCCGGTGCGGGCCCACAGCCTGAGCGAGCTGTTGACGGTGGGGCCGTTGAGGCAGGACAGCGTCTCGGTGTTCCTGGTGGAAAACGGCGGCATGTTGCGCAACCAGCCTCTTTCATCCGCCTTCATTACTCAGTTGCTGACCCAGGTGGACGCTCCGGCCGGCTACCGGCAGGCGCTGGTCAGCCGCTATGGCCGCGACGACCTGAAGGACGCCTTGTTCGACTGGTTCGTGGCGCGGCTTCTGCATAGCGCGTTCGTCGCCCGTTGCGCGGGCCATTTGAAACCTGCCCACCATGACGCGGTGAAAGCCCTGTGTACAGGCGGCCCCATGGTACAGGCGGGCAGCCTTTTCCAGGTGGCCGGGGTAGTGCTGCCAAACGCATTGAAATGCACTGACGTCCTGCTGTTCTATCGCCATGACCTGCAAGGTGATCTGCTGCTGTATGCCCCGGACAAGCCGGATGGCCAGGAGTGGATCGAGCTGCCATCGCTGTGGGCGGTCAGCGTGGAGATCGGCGGTTGGACCCGAAGTGAAGCGGGTCGCGAATATTTGTTGCAGCGGATTTCTCCAGCCGATCGGAGCGTGGCCCGGGAATACTTTGCCAAGGTGGCGGACAAGCCATCGTTCTGGAACGCCAGCAAGGATCCCAGGGCCACGGTGACCGGCTTCCAGGCCTGCGTGGGTGACATCGTCGCAACCGGCCTTGCCCACAACCTCGCGCAAGTGGAGCAGGACGAATCGCCTCTTT
Organism: Pseudomonas sp. 7SR1; assembly: GCF_900156465.1. Classification (NCBI taxonomy): domain Bacteria; kingdom Pseudomonadati; phylum Pseudomonadota; class Gammaproteobacteria; order Pseudomonadales; family Pseudomonadaceae; genus Pseudomonas; species Pseudomonas sp. 7SR1. The sequence continues at coordinate 827,785 of NZ_LT707064.1, read as the reverse complement.
GGTACAGCGCGCTACCCCTGGAGTCACGGCGTAACATCAGCAGCTTGAGCCAGGAGCTCCTGAGGCATCAGCAGGTGTTCGACAAAGCGCTTGCGGGCTATGAAGTGTTCGCCGATTTCGCCAGGCGCGTCGTCACCCAGGCGATCGCACCCTACATGCGCAGCAAGGGTGTCCAGGAGCCGGTGGACCCCGCGACGGTGCTCATCGACTACAGCCCCGGGCTGGCGGGTGGCAAGACGCAGGTCGCCAGCCTGCTGGATCTCGCCATCTACGGCTATGACGACAACTCAGGGATCGACCATCCCGCAAAAGGTGTGCGCTCATCGGTGGGGCAGGACCTGAGCCAGGTTCGCAGTGCGGAGCTGGCGTCGTATCTGCGGCGGGCGTATCTGGGCGAGCAATATGCGGCGCAGGTCCGTGCCCGGTTTCTCGACGCCAGCACTCCGCAGTACGCCAGGCGGCGCAGTGCCTACCGCAATCTGCTGCTGACCCGGATGGACCGCGACCTGCGTGTCGCAACAGGCAAGTCCCAGCTCAGCGCCGACGAATTCTGGTGGCTTACACGCCAGGTCACCCTGCTGAGCGAGTCGGTGCCCACGGTCGGCCCGCTCTACTCGGGCTCGCTGGTGCAGCGCGAAGGCGTGATCAGGTTCTCCGTGGGTGGCCATATCGTCATGGGTGTCTACGTCTTTACCTACTTCGATCCGAAGGGTTTTTCCTGGTTGTACACGCCTGACGCTCCGGACGGCGTCACGTTCCGCCCGTACCGCGATTTCACCGGCAAGGTCGTCGCGCGTCTGCATGACTACGTGCTGGCGCGAGTCGCACTCGCTGCGCGCACGGCCGTCAGGCGCTCGCTGTTGGTCCTGCAGGCATCGAAAGGTGGCCTCGATACCTTGCGCGAGTTCAATCGGGTGATCGATATCCGGACTGAGTTCGATGCCTGGGTAGAGCGCGCCATCAGCGATGTGGAAGATGTCACCAAAAGCCGCGCCGTGGTAATCAGGGAGCAGGTGATCAAGGGGCTGCTGTTTGCGTCTGCCCCCGTGTGCCTGGTGTACCCGCCCTTTGCCCTGCTGCTGGATGCGGTCTTCATCGCCGCCAGCGTCAGGCAGGCCGCCGAGGCGCATGGGCAAGGCGACACGGATCGCGCCCTGGCTTACTGGCTGATGGCCTCCTGGGGCGTATTCTTCGCCGCGCTGGGAGCCGGAACCCTTGCCTCCCTGGTGGGCAATGGAGCCAGGAGCCTGAAACAGGTCATGACGCCGATGTCATTGTCCGCGCAGCGTTTGCGGCGCGTGGCGCCGGTCATCGCCAAGGACACCGGGCCGGTCGTCCGGCCCATCCGTTTCAAGCCAAGGCAGGCGGTCGGCAAAACCCCTGGGAATCTGGAGCGGGTGACCGATGAAGGCCTCTTCCAGGGTACCTATCGCAGCCCCTCCAGCGCGTCGCAGCCGCAAAACAAGTACTACATACGCAGCAAGGGCAAGTACTACCAGGTGAAAGAGGACCCTTACTTCGGTGGCCTGTGCCTGGTGGACGCCAGTCGTCCCGATGCCTTGTACAAACTGCCCATCCGCAGGATGGGGGATGGCAAGTGGGTGCACGACAAAGTCGGCTTGAGGGGCGGCGCCGACGATGTGCTGGTCCTCGGGCGCGTGAAGGACCTGCGCGAAGCGTTTCCTGGCCATGTCTACCCGGATGTATCGAGGGGCGCCTTGCAGGGCGAGGCGGTGGTGGCAAGGTTCAGCGAATCGGTGGCGGACAACTATCTGTTCTCGCTGAACGCCCAGACATGCGTAATCGCTTCGTTGTATAACCCGAGCACCAGGGTGGGGGCCGTCATCCATTTCGATCACAATATCCGCGCCCTCATCGAGCGCAGCCTGGGGGATGTGATCCGGCGCCTGGGCGGTGCGGCCAAGGATATCCGCGCCACGCTGGCGGGGGGAGATTGGCTGACGGGGGCTGACATTGGCGGTCGAGTGAGGTCGGCGATGAGGCGCAAGGGGTTGCGACCCACCTGGGATCACTGGTCGTATTCATCCTGCTTCGGCAATACCTATGGAGTCTCGCTGGACCTGCGCAGCGGTATGACCTCGGTCTTCAAGACCTCTCGCAGCCAGGTCGAGCGCTATTACATCCCGGTGCTGGCCAGGGCGAAGAAGAGTTCCGACCCGGTGTCGGCGCGGGCGCGCGAATTCATGGCGCGCGTACGCAGCGAACCGCTGGCGGCCAGTGCCAACGGTGCGGTGCTCACCTTCCAGGGCCGACCTGCGACCTCGGCCCAGATCGAGGCACACGCGTTCCCCACGGTGGCGCTGAGCTGACCCGTTCATCGTCACTGGGAAAGGAAAAAAAAGACCCCGGCCAACGGACCGGGGTCTTTTTTACATCACACGGGCATCAATGCTGGTTGGCCAGCTTGTGCTCCAGGTAATGGATGTTGACGCCACCTTCGCAGAAGCCTTCGTCGCGGGTCAGGTCGCGGTGCAGCGGGATATTGGTCTTGATCCCGTCCACCACGATTTCGTCCAGCGCATTGCGCATGCGCGCCATGGCTTCGTCGCGGGTCGCCCCGTAGGTGATCAGCTTGCCGATCAACGAGTCGTAGTTCGGCGGAACGGCATAACCGCTGTACAGGTGCGAGTCGACACGAACGCCGTTGCCGCCCGGGGCATGGAAATGCTTGACCGTGCCTGGGCTTGGCATGAAGGTTTTCGGGTCTTCGGCGTTGATCCGGCACTCCAGTGCGTGACCGCGAATGACCACGTCATCCTGGGTGAACGACAGCTTGTTGCCGGCGGCGATGCTGAGCATCTCCTTGACGATGTCGATACCGGTGACCATTTCCGAAACCGGGTGCTCCACCTGAACACGGGTGTTCATTTCGATGAAGTAGAAACGACCGTTCTCGTACAGGAACTCGAAGGTACCGGCGCCGCGATAGCCGATGTCGATGCAGGCCTTGACGCAACGGGCCAGCACTTCCTGGCGTGCCTTCTCGTCGATGCCCGGTGCAGGCGCTTCTTCGAGGACCTTCTGGTGACGACGTTGCAGCGAGCAGTCGCGGTCGCCCAGATGGATGGCGTGGCCCTGGCCATCGGACAGTACCTGGACTTCGACGTGGCGTGGGTTGGTCAGGAATTTTTCCAGATAGACCATCGGGTTGCCGAACGCCGCGCCCGCTTCGGAGCGGGTCAGCTTCGCCGAGGAAATCAGGTCTTCTTCCTTGTGGACCACGCGCATGCCGCGACCACCGCCGCCGCCAGCGGCCTTGATGATCACCGGATAACCGACTTCGCGACCGATGCGCAGGGCGGTTTCCTCGTCCTCAGGCAGCGGGCCGTCGGAACCTGGAACGGTGGGTACGCCGGCCGCGATCATCGCGTGCTTGGCCGAAACCTTGTCGCCCATCAGGCGGATGGTTTCGGCTTTCGGGCCGATGAAGGCAAAACCGGAGTTCTCGACCTGTTCGGCGAAATCGGCGTTTTCCGCCAGGAAGCCATAGCCTGGGTGAATGGCGGTGGCGCCGGTCACTTCGGCCGCGGCGATGATCGCCGGGATGTGCAGGTAGGAATGCGCGGCCGATGCCGGACCGATGCAGACGGACTCGTCTGCCAGGCCCAGGTGCATCAGTTCCTTGTCGGCCTTGGAATAAACGGCGACGGTCTTGATGCCCATCTCTTTGCAGGCGCGCAGGATTCGCAGGGCGATTTCACCGCGGTTCGCGATCAGGACTTTTTCCAGCTTCGCAGTCATCAAAGGCTCTCCGCGGTTCAAACGATGGTGAACAGCGGTTGGTCGTACTCAACCGGCTGGCCGTCTTCAACGAGGATGGACTCGATCACACCGCTGGTTTCAGCTTCGATGTGGTTCATCATCTTCATGGCTTCGACGATGCACAGGGTGTCGCCTTTCTTCACGGTCTGGCCCACTTCAACGAAGGACGGCGAGGTTGGGGACGACTTGCGATAGAAAGTGCCTACCATTGGCGAGCGAGCGACGGTGCCGTTGAGCGCAGGCGCGGCGGCAGCGGCTGGAGCAGCAGCAACTGCAGCAGGTGCGGCCGGAGCCGGTGCGGCGGCCGGAGCCTGCACAGGGGCCGGGGCGTAGTACTGCTGGGCCGGAGTCTTGCTGTGACGGCTGATACGTACGGACTCTTCGCCTTCCTTGATCTCGAGCTCGTCGATGCCGGACTCTTCCAGCAATTCGATCAGTTTCTTAACTTTACGGATATCCATGAATCATCAACTCCCAAGGGTCGGTCAGGGGCGTTTAACGCTTGTTGTTCAAGCTGTTGCCTGTCTTTCAAGCTGCTCTAGGGCGGCCTCCAGGGCCAGTCGGTAACCACTGGCGCCAAGGCCGCAGATCACTCCTACCGCTACATCGGAGAAATAGGAGTGATGGCGGAAAGGTTCGCGTTTGTGCACGTTGGACAAATGCACTTCGATGAATGGGATGCTCACCGCCAGCAGCGCGTCACGTAATGCGACACTTGTATGCGTAAAAGCTGCGGGATTGATCAGAATGAAGTCCACGCCTTCGTCGCGGGCGGCATGAATGCGGTCGATCAGTTCGTACTCGGCGTTGCTTTGCAGATAGAGCAAATGATGGCCGGCGGTGCGGGCCCGCTGCTCCAGATCCTGGTTGATCTGAGCGAGCGTGACGGCCCCGTAGACGCCCGGTTCGCGGGTGCCAAGCAGGTTCAGGTTGGGTCCATGCAGGACCAATAGGGTCGCCATCTGCTGTTCCTTGTTATCCGTGAGCAGGTGTCAGAACCCGGCGACTATGCCGCAAAGCCTTTATGACTGTCCAGTTCTCGGCAATAGCCAGCACGATGACCGATGTTTGCGCGAAATTTGTGACCGTGCTCTAAAAACCGGTCATCCGTTGGCGCAAAAGCCTGGATTGGCAGGCTGTGCCGCGAGTCAGACGCGAAAGGCTTGCACGGCGGTGTGCAGGCGCCCACCCAGGACCAACAGGTTGTCACCCTGTTCCCGGCCCTGGCCGATGCGCAGCAGGTTTTCCCCGCCCAGTTGGTGGATGCGTTCGCTGTGATCGCGAATCTCGCTGACCGCGCCGCTCTGTTGGGCGGTGACGTCGGCGATGCGCACCGCGGTGTCGGCGATGGTCTGGATGGCATCGACGATCTTGTCCAGTGCACCGTCGGCCGCTTGGGCCTGGTTGGCGGTGGCCTCGGCGTGTTCGACTTGGGCGCGCATGCCGTCCACGGACTGGCGTGCGGCCAGTTGCAGGCGCGCGATCAGGGCCTGGATCTCGGCCGTGGCCCCTGCGGTACGCTGCGCCAGGGAGCGCACTTCCTCGGCCACCACCGCGAACCCCCGGCCCATTTCCCCGGCTCGAGCGGCTTCGATGGCGGCGTTGAGGGCCAGCAGGTTGGTCTGGTCGGCGATCGAGCGGATCACCGTCAGCACGCCGCCAATGGTGGCCGATTCCTCGGCCAGTTGTTCGATCATCTGCGCGTTGCCTTGCACCTCGCCCACCAGTGCATGCAGCCCGGTGAGGCTCAGGCCAATGACTTTCTGCCCCTGTTCCACAGCGTGTCCGGCGCTGCGGCTGGCCTGCGCGGCCTGGCTGGCGTCACCGGCCACTTGCTGGATGGTCGCCTCCAGTTCACTGAGGGAATCGCGGATCAGTGCCGTGTCGCCGGCCTGGTGCTCCGCGCCGCTGTGCATTTGCGCACTCAGCTCGGCCAGGGCCCGGCTGCTGCCGGCGACCTGCTCGGCATTCAAATGGATGGCCCCTACCAGGTCTGTCAGATAAGCGCGCAGTCGATTGAGCGATGCCTCGATGTCCCGCAACTCACGGTTGCTGGCGCCGACATGGATATCGCGACTGAAGTCGCCTTCGGCCCAGGTCGATAGCGCGGGCGCCAGGTGTGTCAGGGTCCGGGCCAGGCGTCGTTGCAGGGTATCGATAAGCAGGGCGATCAGCAGGATCAGGCCGATCATCACGCCTTGGATCAAGCGGACCTCTCCTTGGATCTGTCCGTGCTGGGCACGCACAGCGGGCTCCATGGCATCAATGGCCTGCTGCACATCGGCGGTTTTCAGGTGCGTGGCGTTGCTCAACTCGGTGCGCTTCTGGATCAGTGCCTGGGTGCGTCCCAGCTCTGCCGGATAACGGCCAAGCAGGCTGTTGAGTTCACGCTTGAGGGCAATGCCGGCGTCTTCGGCGGCGGTCTTTTCCTGGGTTTCCAGACCCATCAGTGCGGCGAAGTCATCGCTGCCGGATTCGCTGCTGGCCGTTACGCCGAGCAACGGAAGGCTATCGATCTGTTCGGCCTGGGTGCGGATATTGGCCAATTCCCGTTCGACGTCGGCGGCCAGTTCGCTGCGGCCGCCGCTGACCATTTTTTCCCGGGTCAGCGACAGCCGGCCCACATGCTGCGATGCGGCGAACAGTGGGGCCAGGTAGGCGGGTGCACCGTTGGCGTATTGGGCGAGGCGGTCCAGGTTGGCGCTCAGCTCACGTTCGGCCTGCAGCAGCAGGGCCTGGGGATCTGCGGCCAGTTTGCCGGCGGCCAGCAGATCGTTCTTGCTGAAGCCATCGAGGCTCGACAGGCTCGGGCGCAGGCCCTGTGCCAGTTCCGGCGGGAACTGGTCCAGATCCTGTTGCAAGGTTTCGAGGGCCTGGGTGGCGGCGCTCAGGCGCAGGGCGTCGCCGCTGGCCAGATAGTCCTCGATGTTGCGAGCCACCTCGCCCTGGAATTGCCGTGACAGCCCCAGGTAACGCTCCATCAGCAAATAGGGGCGCTCCAGGGCGATCTGAGACCACCAGAGCGTGGCGCCGAGGCCAAGACACACGGCCACCAAAAGGAGGGTATTGAGGTTCGTCAGCAGCTTCAGGCGCATCGGGGTCTACCGGGGGCAGAATCGTAAGTGCCTGAATTTATTGCGCCTTGGTTACAGGTTTATGACTGAATCGGTGGATTCCGATGAAAAAGTGGCACTTTGCTTTGATTGGTGCGCGCTCTGCACCCGATTACGGCCGGCATGCTTGGCGCGGTACAGCGCTGCATCCGCCTGGCTGGCCATCATCAGGCTGTCGGACGTTTCGCTCATTTCCACCACCCCGGCACTGAATGTGCACCAGAGGTCATGGGGCTGGGCCGGATAGTGGATTTCGGCAAAGCGCTGGCGAATTTCATCCAGTACCGTGCATGCGGCGTCGATATCAGTGTCGGGCATGACAATGGCGAACTCCTCGCCGCCATAACGGCCGATGAAATCGGTCTTGCGCAGCCGCTGCTTGAGGAACAGCGCCAGGCTCTTGATGACCCGATCGCCCATGGGGTGGCCGTGGCTGTCGTTGACTCGCTTGAAGTGGTCGATGTCCAGCATGGCGAAGCTCAGGGGCTTGCCTTCGCGACGAGCGCGGAAGCAACAGTCTTCGAGCAACTGCAGGATATGGGTGTGGTTGTACAGCCCCGTAAGGCTGTCGCGAACCATCCGCGCCTTGAGATTGCGCGCCCGGGCCGCGCGGTTGCGCACGGTGGTGATCAGGTGCCGCGGCTTGATCGGCTTGGTCAGGAAGTCGTCGCCGCCCTCGCTCATGGCATCGAGTTGCTTGTCCAGGTCATCTTCGGCGGACAGATAGATGATGGGCACGCTGACATAGCGGTCATTGTGACGGATCACCTTCGCCAGTTCCGTACCGGTGCAGGCAGGCATGTACATGTCGAGGATGATCAGGTCTGGCTGGAAATCGGCCAGTTCGGCCATGGCCTGGATCGGCTCGATCAACGTGCGGGTCACGATGCCGGCGCTGTTGAGCAGGCGCTCGGTGTGCAGGGCCTGGGCGCGGGAGTCGTCGATGATCAGCACTTTATAGGGCTCGTACTGGGCCACGCAGGTCAGCACTTCGATCTTTTCCAGCAGGCTCGAGGCTTCCAGGGTTCCGGTCAGGAACTCCTGTCCACCGGCCCGCACCGCCGCCAGGCGGGTCGGGGTGTCGGTTTCCAGCAAGCTGAAGAACAGCAGCGGCAACGGCTGCTCCAGGCCTTGCTGGGCTTCGGCGGCCAGTTTCAGGCCGATACCGGGGCCGCTGAAATCCACATCCATGACGATCGCTGCGGGGAGGCGCTCCACCATCGAGGCGCGAAACGCCGCGACACTTTCCAGGGCCTGGGCGCTGAGGCCGAAGAATTCCAGCTGCTTGGCCAGTCGTTCGGCACGGTCATGGTCTTGCAGTAGCACATAGATAGGCTTGCGCAGCGGCGGCAGGAAGGTTTGTTCGAGCTGATCGCCATGACGCAGGCCGGTGCGGGACAGGCGCTGCATCAAGCGATTGATTTCAGTGATCAGGTGGCTGCTCAGTCGTCCGCGATTGGCATCCACCGCTTGCAGCGACTGGCTGATGCCCTGGGCCAACTGGGTATGCTCCGGTTGCTCGAAGCGCTCGGCGAAACGCTGCAGGCGCAGGGTGGCTTCGCTGAGCTCCGACAGATCGGTGCTGGACCATTCGCTGCGTTGCAGGCGCTGCCATATCTCCAGGATCTGGCGAGCCTGATGAATTACCCGCTGGGCAAAGTGGTGCTTGAGGCGCTCACGGCTGGGGTCTTCTGGCTCGGTCATATCCTGACTACTAGTTAGGGTGCATGCTGAGGTCGACTGGTGGCTCTATGCTAGCACCTCTTTTCCCTCGCATGAGTGTCATACGTCAATAATCTGCCTCGGGATGAAATTCAGTTTCTGACCCAATGGTCATCATAGGCCGATGACGGCGCTTCCTTTATAGTGGCGGTCCGATTGCCTCGCCCTGGCTGGCGTGATTCCGCGTTTCAAGTCAGGCACGATGGCGTAGGGTTGTGGTCGAACCGTGAACTCAAGTGATTGAAGGGACATCGCCATGCTGGACTGGAAAAACCGCGCGGGCAGCGCGCCTGAACGTGCCGCCGAGCCGAAATCGGCCACCCGCAGCTACCTGGGCGGGCTGTTCTTCAGCCGCGCGCTGGCCACGCTGGTGGGCCTGTACCTGCTGGTGACCATCGCCATCGGTTGGTACTGGAGCCAGGAGCCGTCCCTGTTCCCGGTACAGCAGAATGCCCAGGCGGCCGCCGAGAAGGACGGCCGGCAGATGGTGGTGGGCTATACCACTGTCGAGACCCTCAAGAGCGTCGCTGGAACCCTGCTGACCAAGCCGGGCGGCTATATTTCCAACGACCGGTTCCCTCCAGGCCTGTGGATGGACAACATGTCGAGCTGGGAATACGGCGTGCTGGTCCAGGTCCGCGACCTGAGCCGTGCCTTGCGCAAGGACTTCGCCCGTTCCCAGTCCCAGTCCGCCGAGGACGCCGACCTGGCCAAGGCCGAGCCGCGCTTCAACTTCGACAATCGCAGCTGGGTGCTGCCCTCCAGCGAGTCGGAATACCAGGAGGGCATCAACTCCTTGAGCCGATACCAGGCACGCCTGTCCGACCCCAGCCAGAAAAGCGCCCTGTTCTACGCCCGTGCCGACAACCTGAACAACTGGCTGGGTGACGTCGGCACCCGCCTGGGCTCGCTGTCCCAGCGGCTGTCGGCCAGTGTCGGTCGGGTCAAGCTCAATACCGCATTGAAAACCGAGGCCCCTGCGCCGGGCCAGGTGCCGGAAGTCGACGAAGAACGTGTCGAAACCCCGTGGCTGCAGATCGATAACGTGTTCTATGAAGCTCGCGGCCAGGCCTGGGCGCTGTCCCACCTGCTGCGGGCCATCGAGGTGGACTTCGCCGATGTGCTGGCGAAGAAGAACGCCACGGTCAGCGTGCGCCAGATCATCCGCGAGCTGGAAGCGTCCCAGGAGCCGATCTGGAGCCCGATGATCCTCAATGGCAGTGGCTTCGGCGTCCTGGCGAACCATTCGCTGGTCATGGCCAACTACATTTCCCGTGCCAACGCGGCGGTGATCGACTTGCGGCAGTTGCTGAACCAGGGCTGATCCATGAACGAAAGCGCCCGGGAGGCCGCCCATCGGGTGGCCTCGGATGCCGAGCTGATCGCTTGGGTCGACGAAAACGATAACCTGCTGGGCAGCCTGGTGCGCTCGGAACTGCGGGAACGTGGCCTGATCGGACGCGGCACCTACATCATGCTGTTCAATTCGGCCGGTGAGCTGTGCGTTCACCGCCGGACCATGAGCAAGGCGATCTATCCCGGTTTCTGGGATGTGGCTGCGGGCGGAATGGTGCAGGCGAACGAGACCTACGCCGAGTCGGCGGCCCGCGAGCTGGCGGAAGAACTGGGGGTGAGCGGCGTTCCACTCATGGCCCACGACCATTTCTACTTCGAAGACCCCGGCAGCCGGCTATGGTGCTCGGCGTTCTCGGCGGTGTGGGACGGCCCTCTGGTCCTGCAGCCGGAAGAGGTGCTCGAGGCGCGTTTCCTGTCCATCGGGCAGGTGCTGGAAGAAATCCGGTGCAAGCCTTATTGCCCGGACTCCCTGGCGGCCCTGGAGCGCTATTTGCGGGTCCATGGCGAGGGCGTCGCAAAGAAGCAGTAAATTGGCGCCGATTGGCTCTTAGCAAGTCGGCTTTTTGCCGTTACACTGCGCGACTTTTCAAGCTGGACCGGCGTCTGCCGGTCCAGTAGCGCTGCCCCTGCCTGAGTGGGGCTTCGCGGTCGGGGCACTGCTTGTCTCGGCCAGTCTTTGTCCTCCCGAGAGGATTGCCGGTGGCCAAAAAAGCCGCATCCTTCGCCGCCCTGGGTGGCCTGGTATTTTCTACCGACGCCGGTCGTCATTGCCCTGATTGCCGCCAGCCGGTGGATGCCTGCATCTGCAAACAGACCGTCATCCCCGCCGGGGATGGTATCGCCCGCGTGCGCCGCGAAAGCAAAGGTCGCGGCGGCAAGACGGTGACCACCATCACCGGCGTGCCGTTGGCCGAGGACGCGCTCAAGGAACTGGCTACTACGTTGAAGAAACGCTGTGGCACCGGTGGCGCGTTGAAAGACGGTGTCATCGAGATCCAGGGCGATCACGTCGAGCTGCTGCTGGCCGAACTGGCCCGGCACGGTTTCAAGGCGAAAAAATCCGGCGGCTGAACGGCTTTCTAAACTCAGCCCGGTGAGCAAGGTCTACCCTGCTGACAGGCAATTCGTCATCTTCACTCTCCAGACTGCGCCGGCCTCTGACCGGATGGCGCATTTTCGACTTCATTCATAGGGGACTTCGATGTCCGTACGACGCACACGCAAAGACGATGGCAGCCAATGGACAGTTGCGGACAGCCGCAGTGTTTACGGGATTCGCCATTGGGGGGCCGGGTATTTCGCGATCAATGACGCCGGTCGCGTAGAAGTCCGTCCGAACGGTCCCGACAGTTCACCCATCGACCTGTTCGAACAGGTCGACCAGCTGCGCCAGAGTGGCCTTTCCCTACCTCTGCTGGTGCGCTTTCCAGACATCCTGCAAGACCGTGTGCGCCAGCTTACCGGTGCATTCGACAGCAACATCGCGCGTCTGGAATACCAGAGCCAATACACCGCGCTTTATCCCATCAAGGTCAACCAGCAGGAAGCGGTGATCGAGAACATCATCGCGACCCAGAACGTTTCCATCGGCCTGGAAGCCGGTTCCAAGCCGGAGCTGCTGGCGGTGCTGGCCCTGGCGCCCAAGGGCGGGACCATTGTCTGCAACGGCTACAAGGATCGCGAGTTCATCCGCCTGGCGCTGATGGGCCAGAAGCTGGGTCACAACGTGTTCATCGTGATCGAGAAAGAATCCGAAGTCGGCCTGGTGATCGAAGAGGCCGCGTCCCTCAAGGTCAAGCCACAGGTTGGCCTGCGGGTTCGCCTGTCGTCCCTGGCCTCGAGCAAGTGGGCCGATACCGGTGGCGAGAAATCCAAGTTCGGTCTCTCTGCCGCCCAGTTGCTGTCGGTGGTGGAGCGTTTCCGCGGCGCCGGCCTGGACCAGGGGATCCGCCTGCTGCACTTCCACATGGGTTCGCAGATCGCCAACCTGGCGGACTACCAGCATGGCTTCAAGGAAGCGATCCGTTACTACGGCGAGCTGCGCAACCTCGGCCTGCCGGTGGATCACATCGACGTCGGCGGTGGCCTGGGCGTGGACTACGACGGAACCCATTCGCGCAACGCCAGCTCGATCAACTACGACATGGACGACTACGCTGGTGTCGTGGTCGGCATGCTCAAGGAATTCTGCGACGCCCAGGGCTTGCCGCATCCGCACATCTTCTCCGAAAGCGGTCGCTCCCTGACCGCCCACCACGCGATGCTGGTGGTGCAGGTGACTGATGTCGAGAAGCATCACGACGACGTGCCGGTGATCGAAAACAAGGAAGCCTTGCCCGAAACCGTGCAATGGCTGGTCGATCTGCTGGGGCCGACCGATATCGAGATGGTCACCGAAACCTACTGGCGCGCCACCCACTACATGAGCGACGTGGCCGCCCAGTACGCCGACGGCAAACTGACCCTGGCGGAGAAAGCCCTCGCCGAACAGTGCTACTTCGCCGTGTGCCGTCGCCTGCACAACTCCCTCAAGGCCCGCCAGCGTTCCCACCGCCAGGTGCTGGACGAGCTCAATGACAAGCTTGCGGACAAGTACATCTGCAACTTCTCGGTCTTCCAGAGCCTGCCGGACACCTGGGCCATCGGCCAGGTGCTGCCGATCCTGCCGCTGCACCGCCTAGACGAAGAGCCGCTGCGTCGTGCCGTGCTGCAAGACCTGACCTGCGACTCCGACGGCAAGATCAAGCAGTACGTCGACGAGCAGAGCATCGAGACCAGCCTGCCGGTGCACTCCCTCAACCCGGGTGAAGACTACCTGCTGGGTATCTTCCTGGTGGGGGCCTACCAGGAAATTCTCGGCGACATGCACAACCTGTTCGGTGACACCGACTCGGTGAACATCTACCAGAATGCCGACGGCAGCGTGTACCACGCCGGTATCGAAACCCACGACACCATCGAGGACATGCTGCGCTACGTGCACCTGTCGCCGGAGGAGTTGATGACCCACTACCGCGACAAGTGCGCCAGCGCCCGCATCAGCGCCGCCGAGCGGACCCAGTTCCTCGACGCCTTGCGCCTGGGGTTGACCCGTTCGTCCTACCTGTCTTCCTGAGCGGAGCCTGAAGCGCCCGGTGGTGGGGGAATATTCCCTCGCCGCCGAAAGCTTTTCGGCGGCCCCACGACCGATTGGCATCGCCCTTTCGAGCTGTCAGAAAATACGCCGTGTGCTGCGGGGATTTTCGGATAGTCCCGGAGGGCGTTTTTATTTGTGCCGTTGTTATTTCCACACACCGGTCCATTTAACCCGTGCTGTCCTTATTTCATGTAGTCCCTTTCCTAACTTGTACTTGGGCCCTCTACTCGGCCATGGCTCTCAGCGAGAATCCCCGGCCGCCCCTCCTGTAGAGATACGCCGATGTCCGATCCAGCCAACGAGCCACTCTTTCGTCTGGAGATAGCCGGTCTGCCCGAACCCTTTGTCGTGTCGGCCTTCATGGGTAGCGAAGCCATCAACGAGCCGTTCAGCTATGACGTGGAGCTGTTGCCCGGTGATGCCCACCTGGACCTGGCGGCAATGTTGTACCGCAGCGTCTGGTTGAGCTTCGGGGACTCGGGCCGGGGTATCCATGGTCAGCTTCATGAACTTGTGCAACACCGGCATGACGGCGCTTACCGGGTGCGTATCGGGCCGAAGCTGGGGTGCCTCGCGCAACGCTTCAACCAGCGGGTATTCAGCGCTCGCACCGTGCCTCAGATCATCCGCGAGGTGCTCAAGGCCCACGGCATCGGCGGGCACGACCTGTGCCTGGATCTGGAAAAGGATTATCCCCCGCTGGATTACTGTACCCAGTACCGGGAATCGGATCTGCGATTTCTCCAGCGCCTGTGTGCCCAGGCTGGCCTGCATTTCCATTTCGAACACGGGCGCGCAGGACATTGCCTGGTCATTGCGGACGGTTCGCGCAGTTTTTCGCCAGTCCGGGAGGCGAGTTATGGCGCCGGATGCCAGGCCCCTGGCGTCCACCTGTTCAACGTGCAAACCGCCGCTTGCGAGGCGCAGCTCGCCGAGGGCCATAGCGACCTGATGAATCTGCATTGCGGGCAGGCTCTGGTGCTGTCCGCTCATCCGTTCGAGGCCTGGAATCGACGCTGGCTATTGACCCGGGTCGAGCATCGCGGCGATGCCGGTGGGTACGGCAATCACTTTCACGCCGTTGCCGATGGGCAGCCGCTTGCGGCTGACAGGCCTTCGAAGCCGCGCATGCTGGGCCAGCAACGCGGGTGGGTGGCGGCGGTGGACGAGTCAGCGTTGCAGATGGCGGGGCGGGTGGCGGTGCAGTTCGACTGGGTCTACCAAGGCGAGGGAGCCAGCCCCAGTCATTGTTGGTTGCCCCTGGCGCCGGAGCTCGCCGCTTGCGGGCCGGGCGCAATCGATGAAGGGACCGAGGTGCTGGTGAGCTTTATCGAAGGCGACCCGGATCGTCCCATGGTCAGTGCCTTTCTCGGCGGTCGGTTATCCATGCCAATGGAGAATGAGGCGGCTGGGGGAGCCTTCCACGAGCCGGCCAGCTCGTTCGGAGTCGATCCTGTGTTGTTGGCTGCGATCCAGGCGGCCGAGCCGTTGATCCTGTTGTGTCTGTTGCCTGGGGGCGGCAGCTTCAGTCCCTGTGGCCAGCCGGTGTGCACCTGCCGGCTGATCACTCAAGGCGGCGCGAGCTCCGCCCCATGAGTGCTGTCGCCATGTCCGGGTCCACGCCTCAATGGTTGCTGCTCGACCTGCCGGGCGCACCGGGTGCGGCGCGCCTTCTGCACGAGCAGTTCGCAGAGGTTCGGCGTTTTGCCTTGTTCGAGCAGACCGAATGGCATGGGCTTCGGGAGCATGGCCCGCTACTGGTGGACTTGCAGCAATCGCCGGCCCTGGCCGGGCTGTGCCATCTGGATCCGGACGCCTGGCCGGGGTTGCTGCTGGTGAGTGCTTCGCCAGTCGCGCAGTTGCTGGCCCATCTGCGACGAATGCTGGCGGTGACGCTGGGCCTGCATCACAAAGCGTTGCTGAGCTATTACAACCCCCACACCGCCAGCTATTTCTTCGACGGTTGCGACCCGGCCGAACTCAGTTGCTGGCTGGGCCCCATCAGCCTGATGCGCTGGTTCGGCGGAACATGGGCCGACCGGGCCATCGGCAGCCAGGGCTGGCAGCAACTTTCCAATCCCGGTCTACCGGTTGGCGCGTTGGAAAACGAGCATAGCCTCAGCATCCGGCAGCAGAACAAGCTGCAACAGTGCCTGCTGGAACGTCATGCCTGGCAATGGTCGTGCGCCACCCGACGCGATTACCGGGTGCTCTGGGAATACCTGGAGCAAGGATTGAAACTGGGGTTTACCGAACGCGAAGTGCTCGATGGCTGGTTGTGGCTGCGCCTGCAGTACCCCGATGCCCGGCCCGTGCCGGAACTCAGGGGCGAGTCGCAGCACGAGCGTCTGGAATATCTGCGTCGGTCGTGGCAGAACGGCGAAGGCTGAAGCGTCAGTCGGCGCGGGCACCGAGCCAGCGGTCGTGTCGATGCAGATGCCAGGCGAAACCGCCGAGGGTCAGGCTGCGCAGCGACATGAACAGCAGGAAGGTCACCCACAACCCATGGTTGCCCAGGCCTTGCAGCGCCCAGGCGAAGGGCAACACCAGCAGCAGGGTCAGCAGCATGCCGTTGCGCATTTCCCGGGCGCGGGTGGCGCCGATGAACAGGCCGTCGAGCACGTAGCTCCACACCGCGATGAGCGGCAGGAGCGCCAGATAGGGCAAGTAGCGGTAGGCGGTGGTGCGTACGTCGGGGATGTCGGTCTGCATATCGATGAACAGATGCCCGGCAATCAGGAACAGCAGCGCGAATCCGACACTGGCAATCAGCGACCAGCCACAGGCCACCACCAGCGAGCGGCGCAGGGCCAGGCGATCGCCAGCACCGATGGCGTGGCCGCACAGCGCTTCGACGGCATGAGCCAGGCCGTCCAGGGCATGGGCGGTCAACAGCAGCCCATTGAGCAGCAGCGCATTGGCCGCCACCGTCGCGTCTCCCAGCCGCGCGCCCTGGACCGTGATCAGGAAAAAGACCGATTGCAAGGCCAGGCTGCGGATGAAGATGTCCCGGTTCACTGCCAGCAGCGGACGCCAGCTCTGCCAAATTCCCAGGACTGCCCAGGCGATCCGTCCCGGCCAGGCGTGCAGGGTCTGGCGGGCCAGCACCAGGCCCACCAGCGCACCGGTCCACTCCGCCAGCACCGAGGCCCGGGCCGAGCCGATCACGCCCCAGTCCAGGCCGAGCACGAACCACAGGTTCAGGACGATGTTCACCAGGTTGGTGGTCAACAGGATCGCCAGCGGTGCCCGGGCATTCTGCGCCCCCAGGAACCAGCCCACCAGCGCATAGGCGGCCAGCGCCGCCGGCAGGCCGAAAAGCCGGGTATGAAAGAAATCCCGGGTGAGTTGATCGAGTTCCGCCGACGGCTGCATGAAGTGCAGCGCCACGTCGCTCAACGGCACGCCTACCGCGCCGAGCATCACCGCCAATCCCATTGCCAGCAGCAGGCCTTGCAGCAGCACCTGCCGCAACGCCGCCCCGTCCCCGCGTCCGGCAGCCTGGGCCGCGAACCCGGTAGTACCCATGCGCAGGAAGCCCATGGCCCAGGCCAGCACCGTATACAGACTGGCCCCGACCGCCACCGCGCCCAACTGATGCGCATGAGGCAGGTGACCGATGACGGTACTGTCCACCAGCGCCACGAGGGGGACGGAAATATTCGAGAGAATCATCGGCGCAGCCAGTGCCCAGACCCGGCGATGGGTCAGGCGGTCGCGCCAGTCGGTGATCAGGTTGGACATGCGGGCTCCTTGATGGAGCGCGATTGTAGCGGGTTCTTGCGCCGGCGTTCTTCGGGTCACGGGACTCATCGTGGCGCAGGAGCAAGCTTCCTTGCCACGATGCTAACGGGGTAGGGCAAGTGCTTCAGTGGATGATCCAGCTCAGCAACCACAGCCCCAGCACCAGCCAGATGATGCCGAGGATGATCGACGCCCGCATGAAGGCGCGGATCGCCGAATACAGCATCAACAGGCCAAGAATGAGCGCGATGATGCTGATGATCGAGGTGTCCATGCCCAGTGCTCGCGACAGGCCTTCGACGAAGTTGCCGCCGGCATTGGCGAGGGTGTTGAACAGGCCGCTGAGCAGATCGACGATAAAACGGATCATCGAACCGAGTGCCTGGCCGAGCCATTCGAAAAAGCTTTCTACCTGCATGTGTGCATCCTGATGGAAAGAAGTTGGAATCGAGCCGCTGGCCCTGATTGTAGGAGTTGCCCGAGGCCTGGATCGTTCGATTATGAGGCAAATCGCCGCTTCGTACCGAGACGCTTGCCTTCCCCCGTCATCCCCCCGAAGCTATGGGCATTCAGGAGAGCCCGATGAACCTTGTTGAACTGACCGAACGCCTGCACGCCATTCGAGACCGTAACGATTGGCGCCCATTCCACAGCCCGAAAAACCTCGCCATGGCCGCCAGCGTGGAAATGGCCGAGCTGGTAGAGATCTTCCAGTGGCTGACCGAGGACCAGTCGCGTGAACTGCCCGCGGACAAACTGGCCCACGCCGGGCAGGAGATCGGCGATATCGTGTTGTACCTGCTGCTGTTGTGCAGCGAATTGGGCTTGGACATGGATTGCGTCGTGCGTGCCAAGCTGGCCGACAGCGAGCGGCGGTTCGGCCAATGAGCGACCGTCATTTCGATCAGCTCGCCACGCGTTTCGCCGAAAAGATCTATGGAGGGGCCAAAGGCGCGATCCGCCTGGCGGTGCTCCAGGCGGATCTGCTCGAGGCCTTGCCAGAGCGTCCGCTGCGCGTGCTGGACATCGGCGCCGGCCTGGGCCACATGTCGTTGTGGCTGGCCGAGCGAGGCCACCAGGTGACCCTGGCCGAGCCGGCCGAACCCATGATAGAGGGGGCCCGCCAGCGGTTCGCCGAGGCCGGTCGGAGTGCAACCTTCATCCAGGCACCGTGGCAGGACCTGCCCGGTCAGCTCACCGGACCGTATGACCTGGTGCTGTGTCATGCGGTGCTGGAGTGGCTGGCGCAGCCCCATGCGATCCTGCCGGTGCTGCACCAACTGACGGCACCGGGCGGATGGCTGTCCCTGGCGTTCTACAACCGCGATGCACTGGTCTACCGCAACCTGCTCAAGGGCCACTTCCGCAAGTTGCGCAAAAACGACATGGCGGGCGAAAAACAGAGCCTGACCCCGCAACAACCCCTTGATCCGCGGGAATTGGCGGCGCAACTTGAAGGTCTGTGGCAGGTCGAAACCGAGAGTGGGGTGCGGGTTTTCCATGACTACATGCCGGTGGAATTCCAGGCGCGCGCAGAGCTTGCACAGTTGCTGGAAATGGAGCTGGCTCACCGCCGTCATCCGGCGTTCGCCGGGCTGGGACGTTATCTGCACTGGATCTGCCGACCGGTGTGATCGGAGGGCGAGATGAAAGGCCGTTCAGGATTATTGGTGTTGTGCCTGGGGCTGGTGGCCTGCCAGTCCAGCAATCCGTATGTCGCGACGTCCAGGCCGCTGCCCCCGGCGCCTCCCGAAGCCGCCACGGTATTCGATCGTAGCGCCTATCCGGCACCCCCTCGTGACTATGGGCGTTATCGCAGTTGGACCTGGCGCAACGGGCAGTTGCCACCGGGTACCGCCTGGGCGGATTCGGCCCAGGTGGCCGAGGCGGTGAGCAACGCCCTGGACCAAAGAGGGCTGCGGCCGTTGCAGGACAACCGTGCAGCCGACCTGTTCGTCAGTGCCAGTCTCCATCTGGAGACCCGCGTGCGTCAGGTCCGGGACGACTACGACACGGGGTATTACGGTGGCTACAACCGCTATCACGGCTACGGTCCAGGCTATGGCATGTATCACACGGTACCGATAGTGCGCACGTATCAGGAGCAGGTCGTGGTGGTCCGGTTGGACTTGTTCGATGCCCGCACGGGCCAGCCCGTGTGGAGTTCCAGTGCCGAAACCAGCCAGCGCGGCACACAGGGCGAACGCACCGATGCCATTCGCGAAGCGGTGGAAAAAGCCCTGTCGGCTTATCCGCCAAGTTGATCATGTAACGGAGAAAAACCATGTTTCGCCGTCTCGTTCTACTGGCTTTTGCTGCACTGCTTGGCGCTTGTGCGGGCACCCAGGTCAATCATGACTTCGACACCAGCCGCGATTTCGCGGCCTACCGAAGCTGGAGCTGGAAAGAACCGGCGCTGCAATACCGCCCTGACGATCCGCGGATAAAAAGTGACCTGACCGAACAGCGGATCCGCCAGGCCGTGGCCGATCAGCTCGACCAGCGCGGCCTGCGTCCGGCTCCTGCCGGTGGGCGAGGCGATGTGCAGGTCCAGGCCTACCTGATCGTGGAAGACCGTCAACAGCAGGTCACCACGAGCTACGGTGGCGGTTGGGGGAGTCCATGGTATGGCTATGGAGGAGGCCCGATGTACAACGAAACCCGCAACATCAGCTATAAGGTCGCCACGGTGCAGGTCGACCTGCTCGATGGCAAGGACGGCAAGCTGGTATGGCGGGGCAGTGACGAGCAACTGCTCAGCACCTCGCCCAACCCGGCCGACCGTAGCGCGGCGGTACGTGAAACCGTGGCGCGGATCCTGTCCAATTACCCGCCGCGATGATTGGCTGGTGGTGGACCGGATGTCGGACGCGCAAACACAGTCTCGCCTGGCATAGGGTCAGGCTGGTGCAACGTCTTCGCGCAAGCCCGCTTTTCCGAGCGACCAGGATTGGACGCCGCCCCGAAAACGTCCGTGTGGCGGGTGTGCCGGGGTAGGTCTATTGGTCTGGGACCGTTCAGACAACTGGCCGCCAACTCCCCACCATATGTTCCAACTCACCCGATCCCACCAATTGCAAATCGCCGCTGGACCCTGCGGCGCTCGCCAGCAACGTCACTTCGCTGGGCAGGCGCACCGGTTTCTTGAAGGTCACCTCGATTTCCACATTGGCTTTGGGCAAGCGATCGTCCAGGGCCGCCAGGGTCCGGGCTTTGTTCCACAGCCCATGGGCGATGGCCGTGGGGAAACCGAACAGCCGGGCGCTGATGCCGCTCAGGTGGATCGGGTTGTAATCGCCGGAGACCTTGGCGTACTGCCGGCCAATGTCGGCGGGAGCGGCCCAGTGCGCCACCTCGGTCAATGCCGGGGTATCCGGTAAAGGTGGCTCTACCAGTGCGCCATCCAGTTGCACACCCTTGCAGAGCATCTCGCTCTCGGCCTCCCACAAGGGGCCCAGTTGATCGTCGAGACAGGTCACCAGGCTGAATACCGCGCCCTTGGGGTGAGGGCGCAGGTTTTCCACATGGACACTGGCCCTCGCCTGGCTGACGCCGCCCATGGGACGCAGCACCCGGATGCGGTTGCTCAGGTGGATCAGCCCCAGCAGCGGGAAGGGGAAGTGGCTGGCGGTGAGCAGTTGCATCTGCAAGGGGAACGCCAGCACATGAGGATAGGTCGGCGGCAACAGTCCGTTTTCGACGAAGCCGCAGACCTTGCGGTAGGCCGCCAGGCGTTGTTGATCGACCTGAAGCACCTGGCGCAGTCCGTCGCCCGGCAAGGTCGTTCCAGTGACCTTGCGTCGTGTCGCGGCTTTTGTGTAGAGCCCGGACATGTTCGGTGCGCTGCTGACTTCATGCCATTGAGTCGTCATGGTCATGCTCCCAGCAGGCTCTGCCCACATACCCGCAATGCCTGGCCGGTGACGGCCCCGGTGCCCGGTTGTGCGAGCCAGGCCACGGCTTCGGCGACATCCTGGGGCAGCCCGCCCTGGCCCAGGGAACTCATGCGTCGCCCGGCTTCGCGCAGGGCGAAGGGGATTTCGGCGGTCATGCGGGTTTCGATGAAACCCGGGGCCACGGCGTTGATGCTGATCCCTCGTGTCTTCAAGACCGGGGCCCAGGCCTGGGCCAGGCCGATCAGCCCGGCCTTGCTGGCCGCATAGTTGGTCTGGCCGCGATTGCCGGCGATGCCGCTGATGGACGCCAGCAGGATTACCCGGCCATTGTCCCGCAGGGTGCCGCTGTCGAGCAGGGCCTTGGTCAGCACTTGCGGTGCGTTGAGGTTGACCGCCAGCACGGCGTCCCAGAATTCCGGGGTCATGTTGGCCAGGGTCTTGTCCCGGGTGATGCCGGCGTTGTGCACCACGATATCGACGCCATCGGGTAAGTGTTCGATCAATTGGGCGGCGGCCTCTTCGGCGCAGATATCCAGCGTGACGCTACGCCCGCCCAGGCGTGCCGCCAAGGCGTCGAGATCGGTCTTGGCGGGCGGGACGTCCAGCAGGATCACATCGGCGCCGTCACGGGCCAGGGTCTCGGCGATGGACGCGCCGATTCCACGGGCGGCGCCGGTGACCAGCGCCTTGAGCCCCGTGAGTGGCCGGGTCCAGTCCTGGACCTGGGTCTCGCAGGCCTGGAGGCGGATCACTTGCCCGGAAATGTAAGCGCTCTTGGGTGACAGGAAGAACCGCAGCGCGCCCTCCAACTGGGCTTCGGCACCGTCGCCGACATACAGCAGTTGCAAGGTGCCGCCGTGACGCAGCTCCTTGGCCAGTGACCGGCTGAACCCCTCCAGCGCCCGTTGCGCACTGGCGGCGAACGGCTCGCCGAGGCTTTCCGGGGCGCGCCCGAGGATGACGACATGGGCGCTGTGGTCGAAGTTCTTCATCAGCGGCTGGAAGAACTCCCGCAGTTGCTTGAGTTGATCCACCTGGACCAGATGACTGGCGTCGTACACCACGGCCTTGATTTTCGGACCATGGCCGGGGATCCACTCGGTGGCCAGCGTCGGCTCGCCCCCGTAGACGAAAATCGCGTCGGTCAGGCGTTTGGCGAACGCACCGACCTGTTCGGTCAGTGGGCCACCACCCAGCAGCAGCGCGCCCTCGATCGGCCGCAGCCGACCGGCCTGCCAGCGCTCCAGGCGTACCGGCGAGGGCAAGCCGAGCGCCCCCACCAGGCGCAGGCCAAGGGCCGAGTTGGCGAAGTCGATATAACGGTCAGACATGGAACACTCTCCGGCTGATGAGCTTCCAAGTGTGGACCATGATTGGCAATCGGTCGTTCGATCGACCAAATAAAGCCTAGGCTTGAGTGTCGAAAGTGCCAGGGCAACGAGCATGCAGTGCAGCAAAAGGCCTGTCTGATCGCAGCTCGGCGACTTTTCGTATAAAGCCTAAGCTGGGCTGATGTGGGAGCGAGCCTGCTCGCGATACAGCGCCTGTGGTTTTATCCGGGCACATCCGAACATACACGGGGGTTCTTCATGACACAGCCACGCCGCGTCGCCATCATCGGTGGAAACCGCATTCCCTTCGCCCGTTCCAACGGGCCTTACGCCACCGCCAGCAACCAGGCGATGCTGACAGCCGCCCTCGAGGGGCTGATCGAGCGCTATAACCTGCATGGCTTGCGCCTCGGCGAAGTGGCTGCCGGGGCGGTGCTCAAGCACTCCCGGGACATGAACCTGACCCGCGAATGCGTGCTGGGCTCGAGACTGTCTCCCAGCACCCCGGCCTACGATGTGCAACAGGCCTGCGGCACAGGGCTGGAGACCGTGTTGCTGGTGGCCAACAAGATTGCCCTTGGCCAGATCGACAGCGCTATCGCCGGTGGCGTGGACACCACCTCGGATGCTCCGATTGCCGTCAACGAAGGGCTGCGCAAGATCCTGCTGCAAGCCAATCGAGCCAAGAGCACCGCCGACAAGCTCAAGACCTTCCTGCAACTGCGTCCCCGTCATCTGATCCCCGACCTGCCTCGCATCAATGAGCCGCGCACGGGCCTGAGCATGGGCCAGCATTGCGAACTCATGGCCCAGACCTGGCAGGTTTCCCGAGAGGACCAGGATCAGTTGGCCTTGGAAAGTCATCAGAAAATGGCCGCGTCCTACGCCCAGGGCTGGCAGAACGATCTGATGACGCCGTTTCTCGGTTTGACCCGGGACAACAATCTGCGCCCGGACCTGACCCTGGAAAAGCTTGCCTCTCTCAAACCGGCTTTCGAAAAAAGCGCCAGGGGGACGCTGACCGCTGGCAATTCCACGCCGCTGACCGACGGCGCTTCGCTGGTGTTGCTGGGCAGTGAAGAATGGGCCAGGGCCCGGGGACTGCCGATTTTGGCGTATCTGCGTGACGGCGAAACCGCGGCGGTGGATTTCGTCAACGGTGCCGAAGGGTTGCTCATGGCTCCAGCCTATGCGGTACCGCGGCTGCTGGCGCGCAACGGCCTGACTCTGCAGGATTTCGATTACTACGAAATCCACGAAGCATTCGCCGCCCAGGTGTTATGCACCCTCAAGGCCTGGGAGGATGCGGACTATTGCCAGACCCGCCTGGGCCTCGACGCCCCGCTCGGTGCCCTGGACCGCAGCCGACTGAATGTGAAGGGCAGTTCCCTGGCCGCCGGGCATCCGTTTGCCGCCACGGGCGGGCGAATCGTCGCCAACCTCGCCAAGCTGCTGGATGCCGCGGGCAGGGGACGAGGGCTGATTTCCATCTGCGCAGCGGCCGGCCAGGGCGTGACGGCCATCATCGAGCGTTGAGCACTGCCTTGGCTGGCTGGGTGGCCGAGACCCGCCGGCGGCTTGCATAGCGCTCGGCCAGGATCGAGCAAACGATCAGCTGCAGCGGGTGGTAGATCATGATCGGCAACAGGATCAGTCCCAGGCCGGGATGGTCGCCGAAGATCAGCGCCGCCATCGGGACGCCGGCGGCCAGGGACTTCTTGCTGGCACAGAACACCGCGGCGATTTCATCGGCATTGCTGAACCGCAGGGCACGGGCGGTGCGAGTGGTGGTCCACAGAATGACTGCCAGCAGCACGGTGCTGCCCAGTACGGCGCTGAGCAGCACGCCATGGCCTTGCTGCTGCCAGATCCCGGACACCATGGAATTGCAGAACGCTGCATAGACCAGCAGCAGGATCACCAGCTTGTCGATGATGGCGGTGTAGCGCTTGTAGCGGCCGAAGAACCCGGCCAGCCAGCGCCGCAGGAACTGCCCGAGCACCAGCGGCAGGAGCAGCATCAGGCAGAGATCCAGCAGCGTGGAGCCCAGGTCGATACCCCCGGCGCCCCGCCCGACGACGAAGCTGACCAGCAGTGGCGTAAGAAAAATCCCCAGCACACTGGACAGGCTCGCGTTGAGAATCGCCGCCGGGACGTTGCCGCCTGCGCTACCGGTCAGGGCCACGGAAGAGGAAATGGTCGAGGGCAGGGCGCACAGGTATAGGAACCCCAGCATCAGCAGTGGCGGAACATGGCTGCCCAGCAATGCATTGCAGGCCAGCCAGATCAGTGGGAATACCGCGAAGGTGAAGACCTGCACCATCAGGTGCAGCCGGATATTTTTCAGGCCATGACGGACCTGCTCGCCGGACAGGTTCACCCCGTGCAGGAAGAACACTACGAAGATGCCGATATTGACGACCCATTCGGCATGCATTGCGCCACCGGTGGCGCCGAAAGTGGGAAAAAAGTACGCCAGCAATGTGGCGAGCAGCATGCCGCACAGGAACCAGTCGGTCACCATGCGCTTGAGGTGTCTGAAGATTGCCATAGTGCACCACAGTTGTAGGAAACGATGACTTAGCCTAACGTCGGCCCCTGCCACCGTCTTGCGACATAAGGCCATTCAATGCCGACTAACGGACACCAGCAGCTGGAACGCCGCATTCCCGACCTGATTCAGTTGCCCAGGCCGCTGTACGCCCGTGTCGAAAGCTTGAACGCCGGTTCATGGACGCAGGCCCATCGGCATGACTGGGTGCAGTTTTCCTATGCCATCAGCGGTGTCCTGGGGGTGCATACCGCCGCTGGCAGTTTCTTCGCCCCGCCGCAATGGGGCATCTGGATCCCGGCGGACCTGGAACATCAGGTCGTGACCTCCACCCGGGCGGAAATGCGCAGCCTGTATGTCCATCGCGACGCCTGCCCCTGGGCCGATGGCCATTGTCGGGTGCTGGAAGTCACGCCGCTGGCCCGGGAACTGATCAAGGTGTTCTGCCAGTGGCCGGCCGATTATCCCCAGGGAGACACGCCGCAGGAGCGGCTGGTGCAGGTGCTGCTGGACCAGTTGGCAACGTTGCCGGAAGTGGAATTCTCCCTGCCGCTGCCCCGTCACGTGCGTTTGCTGGGATTGTGCAACGAACTGATCGGGCAGCCCGAACGGAACGCCACCCTGCAGGCCTGGTCCGAACGCCTGGGCATGTCGGAAAAGACCTTGATGCGTCTGTTCCAGCGTGAGACCGGTCTGAGCTTCCGAGCCTGGCGACAGCGCATGCGGTTGTTGTCGTCCCTGGGGTCGCTGGAAGAGGGGGACAGCGTGACCGGCGCGGCGTTGTCGTGTGGGTATGATTCCACCTCCGCTTTCATTGCGGCATTCAAGACCATGTTCGGGTTCACGCCGGGCGAGTTGTTCAAGCGTTGAGCCTGGCGAGGGTTGTCAGTTCTTGTCGCAATAACCAGGGCATCGCTTGGCAACACCGGTACTGCTCTCGGCTATGATTCGACTCTGTCGATATCGGCACATTGTGTGCATTGCCTCTACACAGGTCGGCAACCCCTCCCCGTGGAGGTTGTATTGCCGTATAACGGCTGTCATTCGCGTGTTTGGTCACAAAGGACCCAGAATAAAAGCTGATGAAGACTCCAAAACGCATTGAACCCCTGATCGAGGACGGTCTGGTCGACGAGGTGCTGCGCCCACTCATGAGTGGTAAAGAAGCAGCTGTTTATGTGGTGCGCTGTGGCAATGAGCTACGTTGCGCCAAGGTCTACAAGGAGGCGAACAAGCGAAGTTTCCGTCAGGCCGCCGAATACCAGGAGGGCCGCAAGGTGCGCAACAGCCGCCAGGCCCGGGCCATGGCGAAGGGCTCCAAGTTCGGACGCAAGGAAACTGAAGACGCCTGGCAGAACGCCGAAGTGGCGGCGCTGTTCCGCCTGGCCAATGCCGGGGTACGCGTGCCCAAGCCGTACGACTTCCTCGAGGGCGTGCTGTTGATGGAGTTGGTGGCTGACGAGTACGGCGACGCAGCCCCACGGCTGAACGATGTGGTACTGGAGCCAGAACAGGCCCGTGAGTACCACGCGTTTCTGATCTCCCAGATCGTGCTGATGCTGTGTACCGGACTGGTGCACGGGGACCTGTCGGAGTTCAACGTGCTGCTCGCGCCGACCGGTCCGGTGATCATCGACTTGCCACAGGCCGTGGATGCCGCCGGTAACAACCATGCCTTCAGCATGCTGGAGCGGGACGTAGGCAACATGGCGTCCTATTTCGGCCGGTTCGCCCCGGAGCTCAAGCGCACCCGATATGCCAAGGAGATGTGGGCGCTTTACGAGGCCGGCACCTTGCATCCTGGCAGCGTATTGACCGGTGAGTTCGCTGAGCCGGAGCAACTGGCGGATGTGGGTGGGGTCATGCGCGAGATCGAGGCCGCCCGTCGGGAAGAAGAACGTCGCCAGGCCCTGCGTGCGGCCGAGGATGCACCGCCTGGCAAGGCCGAAGAGCCGCCTCCGCCCTGGATGCAGTGATTCGGTTGCTCGAGCTCTGTGGGAGCGAGTCAGTTCGCGGTGATGCCGGATGTATCGGCATCGTCGGTGCCGGTTCGCTCCCGCATTGATGTCCTGGGGGCATTCAAATCCTCAAGGGGAGGCGGATCTAGGCATCCGCGGTCTTTTCGCAGCACCCCGATGCCAGCTCCTTGAGAATCGGGCAGTCCGGGCGGTGATCGCCGTGACAGTGCTCCACCAGGTCCTGAAGGGTGTCGCGCAACCCGGCCAGCTCACGAATTTTCTGGTTCAGTTCGTCGATGTGCTGTCGCGCCAAGGCCTTCACATCGGCGCTGGCCCGTTGTCGGTCCTGCCAGAGGGTCAACAGTTTGCCGACTTCTTCCAGGGAAAACCCCAGATCCCTGGAGCGCTTGATGAACGCCAGGGTGTGCAGGTCTTCGGTGCCGTAGATCCGGTAGCCGCTGTCGGTTCGATGGGCGGCCTTGAGCAGGCCGATGGCTTCGTAATACCGGATCATCTTCGCGCTCAGGCCGCTTTGGCGGGCCGCTTGGCCGATGTTCATCACTTGTCCTCCAGGTGCCCGGGTGTCCAGAATTTCAACAGCAGCGCATTGCTCACCACGCTGACGCTCGACAGCGCCATGGCGGCGCCGGCCAATACGGGGTTGAGCAAGCCGAATGCCGCCAGCGGAATGCCGATCAGGTTATAGACAAAGGCCCAGAACAGGTTCTGGCGGATCTTGGCGTAGGTCTTGCGGCTGATGTCCAGAGCCGCCGGCACGAGCCGTGGATCACCGCGCATGAGGGTAATGCCGGCGGCGTGCATGGCCACGTCGGTACCGCCGCCCATGGCGATACCGATGTCCGCGGCGGCCAGGGCCGGGGCGTCGTTGATCCCGTCGCCGACCATGGCCACCACGGCGTTTTTCTTCAATTCAACGACGATGGCGGACTTGTCTCCCGGCAGCACTTCGGCATGCACATTGGCGATACCCAGCGCCTCGGAAACCGCTCGGGCGCTGCCCCGGTTATCGCCGGTGAGCAGGTGACTGGTGATATGCCGTGCGTCCAGCGCCTGCACAGCCGCCAGAGCACCAGGCTTGAGGGTGTCACCGAACGCGAACAGGCCCAGCACGCGGGGCGTGGCGTTCTGTTCGACCAGCCAGGACAGAGTCCGGCCTTCGGTTTCCCAGGCCTGGGCCGACTCGGCCAGCGATCCGGGGGCCAGGCCCAGTTCGTCCAGCAGGCGACGATTGCCCAGGGCCAGGCGCCGACCATCGAGGCTGCCGGCGATGCCGCGTCCGGCCAGGGCCTGGCTGTCGCTGACGTTCGGCACATCCAGGCCACGCTCGGCACAAGCGTCCAGCACTGCTTTGGCCAGGGGATGTTCGCTGCCGCGTTGCAGGGCACCAGCCAGTTGCAACAAGGTAGCCTCGTCGCCGTCGAGGGCCGCCAGGTGGGCGATTCGTGGTGTGCCGGAGGTGAGGGTACCGGTCTTGTCGAAGACCACCGAGCTGACTTCATGGGCGCGCTCCAGAGCCTCGGCATCCTTGATCAGAATCCCGTGGCGCGCCGCCACGCCGGTACCGGCCATGATTGCTGTAGGTGTCGCCAGGCCCAGGGCGCAAGGGCAGGCGATCACCAGTACGGCGACGGCATTGATCAATGCCGTCTCCAGCGGCGCCCCATACAGCCACCAGCCCGCCAGGGTGGCCAGGGCCAGCACCAGCACCACGGGCACGAATACCTGGCTGACCTTATCCACCAGTTTCTGGATGGGGGCCTTGGCCGCTTGGGCGTCTTCCACCAGGCGGATGATGCGCGCCAGGACTGTCTCGGTACCCAGGGCCCGTGTGCGTACCAACAGGCGGCCTTCGCCATTGATGGCGCCGCCGGTGACCTTGTCGCCGGGCTGTTTGGGGACCGGCAGGCTCTCGCCGCTGATCAACGCCTCGTCGGCATGACTTTGTCCCTCCAGGACTTCACCGTCCACTGGAAAGCGCTCTCCAGGCTTGACCAGCACCACGTCATCGAGGCGCAGGGCACTGATGGCGACGTCCCGTTCCTGGCCGTCGATCACCTGCGTTGCCCGTTCCGGGCGCAGGGCTTCGAGGGCGCGAATGGCGCTGGCGGTCTGGCGCTTGGCACGGCTCTCCAGATATTTGCCCAGCAATACCAGGGCAATCACCACCGCCGAAGCCTCGAAATACAGATGCGACGAACCGGCGAGCACCCATTCATAGATACTCAGGCCGTAGCCGGCGCTGGTGCCCAGGGCCACCAGCAGGTCCATGTTCCCCGCCCCAGCACGCACTGCCTTGAAGGCCGCGACATAAAAACGCGCCCCGAAAATGAACTGGACCGGCGTCGCCAGGACGAACTGCACCCAGGCCGGGAGCATCCAGTGCACGCCGAATGGCTGCAACAGCATCGGCAGCACCAGCGGCAACGACAGCATGATCGCCAGTATCAGCACCAGGCGTTCTCGGTCCAGCCGACGGATCTGGCTGTCCTGGGGGGGCTCGGCCTGCCAGACGCTGGCGTCGTAACCGGCACGCTTGACTGCGTCGATCAGGGCTTGCGAATCGACCTGGCCGAGCAATTGAAGGTGGGCGCGCTCGTTGGCCAGGTTGACACTGACGCGGTTCACGCCGGGGACTTTGCCCAGGGCGCGTTCGACCCGGCCGACGCATGAGGCGCAGGTCATCCCTTCGATCTTCAGTTCAAGGGTCTGGACGGGCACGCTGTAGCCGGCGTGTTCGACGGCCTGCATCAAGGCCGGCAGGCTCTGTGCCGGGGCCTCGACCCGGGCCTGTTCCGTCGCCAGGTTCACGCTGACGGCGCGGGTGCCGGCGACTTTGCTCAACGCCCGCTCGACCCGACCGGCGCAACTGGCGCAGGTCATGCCGGCGATCGGCAGATTGAACGTGGTGGATTCGGACATTGGTCAGGCTCCCTGTAGTGAATGACTACAGGATCAACCTTGCCATGCTGGCAAGGTCAAGAGCCAGTTCAAACTATCCAGTCATCTGGAAGCGAGCGGCTGAAGGCGCGACCCTATCGCGAGCTGGCTCGCGCCTGCAGGCAGCGCTTCATTCGATCCTGGGGATCAATAACCCAGCGTTGCCTGCTTGAGGTACATGCCTTGCTGATTGGCGGCTATACGGAACTTCAGAATGTCCCCGGCCTTGAGGGTGACGTCTTGCGAGCCTGGCGCGAGCATGCCTGGACTGCATCCCGGCACCTGGCCTGGCAGTAGTTTCAGACGCAAGGAGAATCGTCCTGGCGGCAGGTTGAAGGAGGTACTCGTTTCCTGAAACAGCCTGGCCGTGAGTTGGTCGTCGATATAGATGCCAATCTCGCAGGAAGTCGGTACTTCCAGGCGCTCGCGGGAAATGATCAGCACGCCGTAGTCTTCGCCGGCGGCCGAAGCCTGGGGAACCACTGCTGACAAACCGAGCATGCAAAACAGGCTGAACGCTGACCAGCGCATGACTGAACCTCCGGTGTGAAATCCTTGATGTGTGCAGCTTGGCTGAGCGCGTTGCCGATTGCCAGCCCGGCAGTTTTCGCCAGAACTTGACCTTGCCATGATGGCAAGCTTGAAACTGCCGACAACCTCAACTGCCTAGGAGTCATTTCATGCAAACACTCAATGTCCAGGGAATGTCCTGCGGTCATTGCGTCAGGGCCATCACCCAGGCTGTACAGGCCAGGGATCCATCCGCCGACGTGCAGGTGGACCTCGGCGCCAAGACGGTACGGGTCCAGAGTTCCTTGCCGGTCGAGACGCTGGTCGAGGCCATCCAGGAGGAGGGGTACGAGGTCACTCCCGCCTGAATTATTTTTAATCGTTAGCGACCTATCGGAATGTTCAAGGGCGCCCGGCACGGATAGAATGTCGGGCTGCCGACTGACGCCTGAACGGGACGCCCGATGAACCTTCGTATCATTCTGATTCTTGGCGCCTTGAGCGCCTTCGGTCCCTTGGCGATCGATTTCTACCTGCCTGCCTTTCCGGCCATGGCTGCCGCCTTCGGCACTGACGAAAAACATATCCAGCTGACGCTCGCCGCCTATTTCCTTGGACTGTCCATCGGGCAACTGGCCTACGGGCCCGTGGCCGATCGCTTCGGTCGGCGCATTCCATTGCTGACGGGCGTCGGGTTGTTCACCCTGGCGTCCGTGGCCTGCGCCTACGCACCGAGCCTGGAATGGCTGATCGGGGCCCGTTTCGTCCAGGCCCTGGGCGGATGTGCCGGTATGGTGATCTCCCGCGCGGTGGTCAGCGACAAATGCGATGCGGTCGGCTCGGCCAAAGTGTTTTCCCAGCTGATGCTGGTGATGGGACTGGCGCCGATCCTGGCCCCGATGCTCGGCGGCCTGCTGGTGAACCTGTACGGTTGGCAATCGATTTTCATCGGCCTGACCCTGTTCAGCGCACTGGCCGCAACGGCCGTGGCCCTGTGGCTGCCCGAGAGCCTGCCGCCCCACATGCCCCGACAACCATTGTCCGGCGCCTTGCGCCAATATGGTCGGTTGTTGGGCGATTGGGTCTTCCTGGGGCATGCGTTGACAGGTGGGATCGCGATGGCCGGGATGTTTGCCTACATCGCCGGCTCGCCGTTCGTATTCATCAAGCTCTACGGCGTGCCGGCCGAGCACTTCGGTTGGCTGTTCGGGACCAACGCAGCCGGTTTTATCCTGGTGGCGCAGCTCAACGCTCGGTTGCTGTCCAAGCGTGGCCCGGCCTTCCTGCTGGTCCGCGCGGTATGGGTCTACCTGGCCGCCGGCCTGAGCCTCCTGGGTGTTTGCTCCTTGCAGCCTGCGCATTTGTGGCCGTTGCTGGTGCCTCTGTTCGTTTGCATCTCCAGCCTGGGATGCATCATTCCCAACGCGTCTGCATGTGCCATGAACGGCCAAGGTGCCCGGGCTGGCAGTGCTTCAGCCATGCTGGGGTGCCTGCAGTTCTCCGTGGCCGCTGGTTCTGCCGCGCTGGTGGCGGCGTTGCATGACGGTACGGCCGTGCCGATGGCGTTGGTCATCAGCCTTTGCGGACTGTTGGTCGTTGGCACGGCCATGCTGACCCGGCGCTTGCAGGATGCCCGGGTCGTCGGTCGTCAGGACTGATTCAGCCGGCCGCGCGCTGTTGCTGTTCAGGGAATTGGTGCGGCGCGAGAATTCGAGCCTGGAGGGTGGTGGCGAAGGCCTTGGCTTCGGCCTCGGTACGGAAGGTGACGACATGCTGGTCAAGACGCACTTGCCACTGGGATTTTGCCACTTCTTTTATCAGGATCTTCATTGCTGACCTCCTCACGTAAAAGATTGCGTTGCAAAGGCCTCGAGTGTAGACCGGAATACGATCGCAATTGTGACAACGGTCAATTGTCAGACTGACGGTGGCTATTTCCGTCCAGGGGCAGGCTTGCGATGAGAGCGGCACGCTGTCCCGTGCCTCCTCATATTCATCGCAAGCAAGCTGCCATGCCGATCGCTAGAAGCCTTCGAGTACGATCTTGCCCTTGGCCTTGCCGCTTTCCAGCAGCGCATGGGCGCGGCGCAGGTTTTCGGCGTTGATGATGCCGAAGTGTTCCCCGACGGTGGTCTTCAGGGTGCCGGCGTCGACCAGCGCGGCGACACGGTTGAGCAGGCGGTGCTGTTCAATCATGTCTGGCGTTTCGAACAGCGAGCGGGTGTACATGAATTCCCAGTGCAGCGACAGGCTTTTGCGCTTGAGTTTGGTTACGTCCAACGCCTTGGGATCGTCGATCAGCGCCAGCTTGCCCTGGGGGGCCAGGGCCTCGACCAATTGCTCCAGATGCTGGTCGGTCTGGGTCAGGCTGGCAACGTGGGTCACTTGGGACTGGCCCGCTGCTTTCAGTGCTTGGCTCAACGGTTGGCTGTGATCGATCACCAGGTCGGCCCCCAGGCCCCGTACCCACTCCTGGGTCTGTGGCCGGGAAGCGGTGCCGATGACCTTCAGCCCGGTGAGCCGGCGAGCCAGTTGCGTCAGGATCGAACCCACGCCTCCCGCGGCACCGACGATCAGCAGGCTCTGGTCGCTGTTGTCCTGGCCTTCGCGGATCTGCAGCCGTTCGAACAACAGCTCCCAGGCGGTTATGGCTGTCAATGGCAGTGCGGCCGCCTCGGCAAAACCGAGGGTCACGGGCATGTGGCCAACGATGCGCTCGTCCACCACGTGCAATTCACTGTTGCCACCCGCCCTGGCGATGGAACCGGCGTAGAACACTTTGTCACCGGCCTTGAACAAGGATACTTCGCTGCCCACGGCCTTGACCACACCGGCCACGTCCCAGCCCAGCACCTTGGCGGCGCCACCTTCAGGCGAGACATTCTGGCGGACCTTGGTGTCGACCGGGTTGACCGAAATGGCCTTGACTTCCACCAGCAGGTCCCGGGGACCTGCGACAGGTTCGGGTAACTCGATGTCCTGCAACGATTCCACGTCGGTGATCGGCAGCGAATGGTAGTAGGCAATGGCTTTCATGAAGCGGCTCCGTCAGATGATTGGATGCCGCCAATGGTTAGCTATTTATCGACGCGATAAAACCGGCTAAAAGAACAGGCTCTTTCAATATTTTTTTGATAATGGAGTCGCCATGCTTCGATTCGATGACCTGCAGCTCTTTGTCCGGGCGGCGGATCTGGGCAGCCTTTCTGCCGCGGCCAGGGTCATGGACCTGTCGGCAGCGGTGGCCAGTGCCGCATTGAAGCGGATCGAGCAGCATCTTGGGGCCCGGCTGTTGGCCCGTTCGACCCGCAGCCTGCGCCTGACCGCCGAAGGGGAGAGCTTCCTCGAATATGCCCGGGCCGCACTGAGCAGCCTCGACGAGGGACGGCGATTGTTGACCAGTGGCCAGGACCGGGTCAGTGGTGTGCTGCAGCTGTCCGCACCCTCGGATCTGGGGCGCAACCTGCTGCTGCCCTGGCTGGACGAATTCCAGGGCGAGCATCCCGGGCTGACGGTGCGGCTGTTGCTGGGGGATCGGATCGCCGACCTGTTCAAGCAACCCGTGGACATCGCGCTGCGTTATGGCGAACCGGAGGACTCTAGCCTGGTGGCCCTTGCGGTCGCGGCGGATAACCGCAGGGTGCTATGTGCTGCGCCGGACTACCTGGCCCGCCATGGCGAACCTCGTCAGCTGGAACAACTGGCCCAGCACAATTGCCTGTTGTACATGCTCGGTACCCGGGTCCATGACCGCTGGTGCTTTCATGACGGTAAGCGGGAAGTGAGTCTCACCGTCAGCGGGGACCGCTTCAGCGACGATGCCGACGTGGTGCGACGCTGGGCGGTGGCCGGGGCGGGCATCGCCTACAAGTCGTGGCTGGATGTCTCGACCGATGTGCTGGCCGGACGCTTGAAGATCCTGCTGCCGCACCTGCAATGCGAGCGTGCGCCGCTGAATCTGCTGTGTGCTCATCGGGCACAGTTGAGCAAGCCCATCAACCTGTTGCGGGAAATGCTCAAGGCCCGCTGTGGACATTTGACCGCGCAATTTCCGCGCTCGACAGAGGATGACCAATAGTCGCGGGCAAATAGAGAATTTTCCCTCATGAACAATCGCCTCCAAAGGTTTCCGGAGGACAGGAAAGCTTGGTCGCCACGCTTATACTAACGGCCGCCTGAATCGACACGGCACGGGGGAAGCATTGTCCCGTCGATGCATCGATGCCGTCGGTTCCCGCGGTCGGGCCGCCTTGGGCGGCGCCTCATGACGGGTCACCAGGCCCCAGAGCAGTAGACGAATGATTCAACAGGGAGTGAATACATGGAACATGCACCTTGCATCAGCCAGATCGCCACGCTGCTGGCCGACCCAAAGCGCAGCGCAATGATGTGGGCGCTGATGGACGGCACGGCGCGGCAGGCTGAAGAGCTGGCTTTGCTGGCCGGGTTATCGCCGTCCTCGGCCAGTGCTCATCTGGGGCGCCTGTCCGCCGGTGGCCTGTTGAAAGTCGAAGCCCGGGGACGCAAACGGTTTTTCCGCCTCGCGGCACCCGAGATCGGCGCGGCTGTCGAGGCCCTGGCCAGCGCCACGCTCGCCAGCACACCGCGACAGATCCCGGAGGTCTTCAAGCGAGGGGTGATGCCAACCAAGGCGCCGTCGGCCCCGGCCTCGTTGTTGCGGGCCAGGCTGTGTGACGATCACTTGGGAGGCACCCTGGCGGCCGACCTGTACCAGCGCCTGCTGGATGCCGGCTGGATCGAGCAGTGCGACCAGCGTGTCATCGTCACCCACAAGGGTTCCAGCCAGTTGGCCGGTCATGGCCTGTTCATCCAGGCCCTGGCCCATCGCAATGCCCGCACCGCCTGCGCCTGCCCCGATTGGAGCGAACGCCGTCCGCACCTGGGAGGCGCCCTGGGGGCTGCGTTGCTGCAATTGTTCATGCAGTCCGGCTGGTTGAGCCTGCCCAACGACTCACGCGCCTTGCAGGTGACGGTGCTCGGCCAGCAGGAAATCCATCGTTTCGCCAGGCAGGATGCCCTGGAAATGGCGCTCTAGGGCTATCGAAAGGTCGTATTCAGCAATAGCCAGCCGCGAGGTTCGCGCACACTCGGGCCGACGATCATCGGACTTGGGGACGCAATATGGACACTCACCGTTACAGTGCGGCAGAACGCTTGGAGCGGCTGCCCATCAGCGGATATCACCGGGTTATCTTCATCATCATCGCCCTGGCGTTTTTCTTCGACTCGATGGACCTGGCCATGATGACCTTCCTGCTGGGCTCGATCAAAGTCGAGTTCGGCTTGAGCACTGCCCAGGCGGGACTGCTGGCCAGCTCCAGCTTCTTCGGCATGGTGGTGGGGGCGTCGTTATCGGGGATGCTGGCTGATCGGTTCGGGCGCAAACCGGTGTTCCAGTGGAGCATCGTGTTGTGGGGCGTCGCCAGTTACCTGTGCTCCACCGCCCAGGACATCGAGACACTGACGCTGTTTCGCATCCTGCTGGGGATCGGCATGGGCATGGAATTTCCGATTGCCCAGTCCATGCTTTCTGAGCTGATCCCGGCCAGGCAGCGGGGACGCTACATTGCCTTGATGGATGGCTTCTGGCCGCTGGGCTTCGTGGCGGCGGGGGCGCTGTCGTATTTCCTGCTGCCGGTGATCGGCTGGCGCGACATCTTTCTGGTGCTGGCGGTACCGGCGGTGTTCGTCCTGGTGATTCGCTTCTTCATTCCCGAGTCGCCGCGCTGGCTGGAACAAGCCGGGCGGGATGGCGAGGCGGACGCCGTGCTGGGACGAATCGAGGACAAGGTCCGGCGCTCCCTGGGGAGCCAGGCACTGCCGGAGCCGATCCGGCTGCCGAGGCAGGTGGATGCGCCGGGCACGTTCTTTTCGGCGCTGACGCGGATCTGGTCACCGTTGTATCGCCAGCGCACGATGATGATCTGGAGTGTCTGGTTCTTCGCCCTGCTGGGATTCTACGGGCTGACATCCTGGCTGAGCGCGCTCCTGCAGCAGTCGGGGTTTGCCGTGACCCAGTCGGTGTATTACACCGTACTGATTTCCCTGGGCGGGATCCCGGGGTTCCTGATGGCGGCCTGGCTGGTGGAACGCTGGGGACGTAAGCCCGTGTGTGTCATGACCCTGTTGGGCGGTGGCGTAATGGCGTTTCTCTATGGGCAGAGCGCGGTGTTCGGCGGCAACGTTGGCCTGTTGATCGGCACCGGTCTGCTGATGCAGTTCTTCCTGTTCGGCATGTGGGCGGTGCTCTACACCTACACGCCGGAACTGTATCCCACCTCGGCGCGGGCCACGGGCTCGGGCTTTGCCTCCGCGGTCGGTCGCATCGGCTCGTTGCTCGGGCCACTGGTGACCGGTCTGGTATTTCCCATCACCGGACAGGGCGGTGTATTCGCTTTGGGCGCGCTGTGCTTCGCCGTGGCGGCCGGAGTGGTGTGGTTGTTCGGGATGGAAACCCGGGGCAGGACCCTGGAAGAATTGAGCGAAGCCACCAGGTAACGAACACGACCGTGGCGAGGGGAGCAAGAGTACTCGCCACAGGTCTTTTTCTGTGGCGAGTCGCTCATTGTGAGGCTTAAGGCTTGACCAGGCGTGCATCCAGGCTGTTTTGCGCCAGACGCCTGGCCTGGTCCTGGGTCATGCCCAGATGAGTGTGCAGCGCGTGGAAGTTTTCCGTGACGTAGCCGCCGAAGTACGCCGGATCGTCCGAGTTGACGGTCACCTTCACGCCACGCTCGAGCATGTCGAGGATATTGTGCTGCGACATGTCGTCGAACACACAGAGCTTGGTATTGGACAACGGGCAGACCGTCAGCGGAATCTGCTCGTCGATGATCCGCCGCATCAACCGCTCGTCTTCGATGGCCCGCACACCGTGGTCGATGCGCTGGATCTTCAGCAGGTCGAGGGCCTCCCAGATGTATTCGGGCGGGCCCTCCTCGCCTGCGTGGGCCACGGTCAGGAAACCTTCGTGACGCGCGCGGTCGAATACCCGCTGGAACTTGCTCGGTGGATGCCCCATCTCGGAGCTGTCCAGACCCACGGCCACGAAGGCATCGCGGAAGGGCAGCGCCTGGTCGAGGGTTTTCTCGGCCTGTTCTTCGCTCAGGTGACGCAGGAAGCTGAGGATAAGGCCACTGGTGATGCCCAGTTGCTGTTCACCGTCCTTGAGGGCGGCGGCGATACCGTTGAGCACCACTTCGAAAGGAATGCCACGGTCGGTGTGGGTCTGTGGGTCGAAGAACGGCTCTGTGTGGACCACGTTCTGCTCCTTGCAACGGAGCAGGTAGGCCCAGGTCAGGTCGTAGAAATCCTGCGAGGTGCGCAAGACGTCGGCGCCTTGGTAATACAGGTCGAGGAACTCCTGCAGGTTGTT
Source organism: Pseudomonas sp. 7SR1 (assembly GCF_900156465.1). Classification (NCBI taxonomy): domain Bacteria; kingdom Pseudomonadati; phylum Pseudomonadota; class Gammaproteobacteria; order Pseudomonadales; family Pseudomonadaceae; genus Pseudomonas; species Pseudomonas sp. 7SR1. The sequence goes on along the minus strand of NZ_LT707064.1, from coordinate 790,331 downwards.
GAAGGCATAGGCCTTGCGCAGGGTGTCGACGTCGCTCCACGGCAGGGCGATCCTGTTGCGTTCGGCCAGGGCGAACAGCAGCTCGGGCTCCAGCGAGCCCTCCAGGTGCAGGTGTAGTTCAGCCTTGGGCAGGGCGTTCAGCCAGTCGTACATGTTCTTTTCTCATCAGCGAATCGATGGCAGCCATTCTACAGAGGCTGGCCGTAATGTCTGGTAAAACCTGACCGGCCGATCCACTGTCTGGGCAAGGCTGCGCACCGCGAGCCTCGCGGGTCGATGAATCGGAGGAAACGTTCGTAGCCCCCCACAGTCTAGTAGCTCATGACTCCGCGCACAGTGCAGGCCTGGGATGTCCTCATTGATCAAGCAAGAAAAACTGTTGTTGCTGGCGCTTCTGGCGGCGCTCGTCGCCTATCCGCTGGAACACTGGCTGTTGGGCGGTGGCCGGATCGTTGCGCTGACGGGTGGGTTGGTCCTGATCGGCTTCATTATCGCGGCGTCCATGCGCGTGGCCCATCACGCCGAACTGCTGGCGGAAAAGGTCGGCGATCCATACGGCACCATGATCCTGACCCTGTCGGCGGTACTGGTAGAGGTCGTGGTCCTGGCGATCATGATGAGCAACCAGGCATCTCCCACTCTGGTGCGGGACACGATCTATAGCGCAGTGATGCTCGACATCAATGGCATCCTCGGGCTCGCCGCGCTGATGGGTGGGCTCAAGCATGGCGAGCAGGTCTATAACGACGATTCGGCACGCACCTACAGCGTGATGATTCTCACCGCCATGGGCGTTTCGATGGTGGTGCCCGAATTCATTCCCCAGGAAAACTGGAAGCACTATTCGGCATTCACCATCGGCGCGATGATCGTGCTGTACACCCTTTTTCTTCGCATGCAGGTCGGACCTCACAGCTATTTCTTCAGCTACAGCTATCCGGAAAAGCGCCGCCGGAAAGAACCGCTGGAGAACGAGCCCAAGCCCATCAGCCTGGCGTTTTCCATCGGTGCGCTGGTGTTTGGCGTCGTGCTGATCGGCGCGCTGGCCGAGGTCATGTCCAAGGCCATCGACCTGGGCCTGGAGGGCTCAGGCGCACCGCCGGTGGTCACCGCGATACTGGTGGCGGCCATTTCCGCCGCACCGGAAATCCTCACCGCCCTGCGCGCCGCTCTCGCCAATCGGATGCAGTCGGTGGTGAACATTGCCCTGGGGGCTTCGTTATCGACGGTGATCCTGACAGTGCCGGTGATGGAGGCCATGGCGCTCTACTCCGGCCAGCCTTTCCAGATGGCGATGACCCCGGTGCAGACAGTGATGATCTTCATCACCCTGATCGTCAGCGCCATCAACCTCAACGATGGCGAAACCAATGCCATCGAAGGCATGACTCACTTCGTCCTGTTCGCGACCTTCATCATGTTGTCGCTGCTGGGCCTCTAAGGCCTGCTCGCGACAGCAGTGTGCATCGCGAGCAGGCTTCAGGTCAGATACCCGCGATCAGTTCCCGCGCCGCCTGACCGTGGTCGGCAATCAGCCCCTTCAGATCGAGCCCCTCGACCTGGCCGTCGATGACGCGCCATCGTCCGCCGATCATCACCCGATCGGCCCGGTCCGCGCCGCACAGCAACAAGGCTGAAATCGGATCGTGGCTGCCGGAAAAGCGCAGCTCGTCGAGCTTGAACAGGGCCAGGTCAGCCTGTTTGCCCACCGCCAGTTCGCCGATGTCGCTGCGTCCGAGCAACTGCGCCGAGCCCCGGGTTGCCCAGCCCAGCACCCTTTCTGGCGTGATTGCCTGTGCGCCGTAGCGCAGGCGCTGGATGTACAGCGCCTGGCGGGTTTCCAGGATCATGTTCGAGGCGTCGTTGGAAGCCGAACCGTCCACACCGAGGCCAAGGGGGGCGCCGGCGGCGGTCAGCTCGACGGTGGGGCAGATACCCGAGGCCAGGCGCATGTTTGAGCTGGGGCAATGGCAGATGCCGGTGCCGGCGGCGCCAAGGCGAGCGATTTCGTCGGTGTTGAAATGAATGCCGTGGGCCAGCCAGGTGCGAGGACCGAGCCAGCCGACGCTGTCCAGGTAGTCCACGGTACGCTGGCCGAAACGCTGCAGGCAGAAGTCTTCCTCGTCGAGGGTCTCTGCCAGGTGTGTATGCAGGCGGACATCGAGGCTGTCCGCCAGGTCGGCGCTGGCTTTCATGATTTCGGGGGTGACCGAGAATGGAGAGCAGGGCGCCAGGGCGATCTGGACCTGCGCGCCGTCGCCGCGCTCATGGTAACGCTCGATCAAGCGCTGGCTGTCATCGAGAATTACCTGGCCCTGTTGCACCGTCTGCTGCGGCGGCAGGCCACCGTCGGCTTCGCCCAGGCTCATGGAACCGCGGGTCAGCATCGCGCGCATGCCCAGTTCGCGGACACTGTGCACTTGCACGTCGATTGCGTTTTCCAACCCTTCGGGGAACAGGTAATGATGGTCGGCGGCCGTGGTGCAGCCCGACAGCAGCAATTCAGCCAGTGCCACTCGGGTCGCCAGGGCAAGTTTTTCCGGCGTCAGCCGCGCCCACACCGGATACAGGGTTTTCAACCACGGGAATAATGGCTGGTTGACCACCGGCGCCCAGGCGCGGGTCAGCGTCTGGTAGAAATGGTGATGGGTATTGATCAAACCCGGCAGCACGACATGGTCGCGTGCATCGAAGACGTTGTCCCAGGGAAGGGAAGGGGATTGGCCCGCGCTCAGCAGTTCGACGATCACACCGCCTTGCAGGACGAGGCCGCCACGGGCGTCGAGGTCGTTGGCCGTGAAGATGGCGAGGGGATTTTTCAACCAGGTACGGGTCGCAGGCATGGTGGCCGGCTCCTCTGAAAGTGGGTTCAGGTTAGCCAGCTCAGTGATGCCCTGTCTGCTGATCCAGGGTCGCCGTTGGGGGCGAAGCGCGAGTTTACTCAGGTTGCCGGACACATTTCCAGTGCCGGGCCGCGTGCTCCTGGGCAGGCGGGCTTACTCGCGAATGTGCAAGGGCACCCGGCGTTGATGCCGGCTGGCCCGTTGTCTTGGCAAGTAAGCCTATTGCCAATGTCCGTCATTACCAGGGGATGGTTTCGCCCTTGTAGTTGACGAAGTGATGTCCACCCTTGCCGGCAAAGGCGTTGACCTGGTCGATCAATCCACGAGTACTGGTTTCGACGTCGATATCCGCCCCTTCACCGCCCATGTCGGTTTTCACCCAGCCCGGGTGCAATGACAGTACCGTCAATGGCCGTCCGCCCAGTTGGGTAACGAAGCTGTTGGTCATGGAATTGAGCGCGGCCTTGCTGGCCTTGTACAACGCCAGTTCCGGCGCGTCGGGCATGGTCACGCTGCCCAGGACCGAACTCATGAATGCCAGGACGCCGCTGCCTTCGCGGATCTGGCCAACGAACCGTTGGGCCAGGTTGATCGGTGCCACTGCGTTGGTAAAGAACAACTGGCCGACTTCGGCCAGCGTCGCGCCGCCGGGGTTCTGGTTGTCCGGGCCTTTGACGCCCGCGTTGACGAACAGAAGATCATAGGTTTCGCCCTTGAGCTGTTGGCTCAGGGCGATTACGGCTTGCTGGTCATCCATGTCGAGTTTTTCTATTCGAACCGGGCCCAGCGCCTTCAATGCCTGCGCGTTCTGCGGATTGCGTACGGTGGCGGTCACGTTCCAGCCATCGCTCAGCAACGTTTTCACCAGGCCAAGGCCCAGCCCCCGAGAGGCGCCAATGATCAGTGCGTTTTTTGCCGAATTCATGGGGAGCATCCTAGAAAGAAATGGTCACGGATTTAATGGACAACGTTGCCCGAGCCGTTGTTTCAGCTCGTGACGCAAAGCGTCGAGTTCGTTCATGCGGGTTTCGATCAGGTTCAGTTTGTTCTGCAGCAGTTGAGCCACGGCGCGGTCCGGGTCAGGTGCCTGCCGCAGGGCGGCGACGCTGCTGCCGATCTCGCCGAGGGTAAAGCCCAGGCGTTGAGCTGTCTTGATATAGAGCACCAGTTGCACCATGTCGGCGGGGTAGTCGCGATACCCATTGGCGCTGCGGCCCGCCGCAATCAGTCCGCGCTGCTCGTAGAAGCGCAGCGTGTCACGACTCACGGCACAGGCCTGGGCTAGTTCACCGATTCGCATGGCAATCTCCGGAAAGCTTGACCCTGGAGCTTACTCCAGGCTTTAGTCTTTTCGCTCCTTGATTATCTGGAGCAATGCCTATGTGGACTTCACTGCAATTTCGTCGCGTGGTGCTCGGTGGCGCCTGGTACGACCTGATCGTCACTGCGGCATTCGCCACGCCATGGAGTTTCGCCGCTCTGCACGGCTGGTTGCTGGGCGCGACCCAGATGCTCGGCCTGCCTGGAGAGTTGCCCCCGTTTGGGGTCATGCACCTGTTGGTGGCCAATCTCTTGGGCTCGATCGTTTGTGTATGGTCGGTACTGCGGATTCGGGATCCGCGGCCACTGTACGGGCGGTATGACGCCGTGGGGCGGTTGCTGTTTGCGACCTGGATGCTTTACGCGCTGCTGCATGGCGCCAGCGCGCTGGTGTGGGTATTTCTGTTTTTCGAGTTGATGTGGGCCGTCGTCCAGCTGTTGCCTGTACGTGGCGAGCAAGCTCGTTTTGTCCATGGGGGGAATGGTTAAAAAGTGAGCAAGCGCTTGAGAACCATGCATTTCCTGGGGTCGCGGGAGACATGAACGGGTTATCCACAGCTTGCTCCACAGTTATTGTGTGAAAGCCCGAGACTCGGGCATAAGCGTTGGCCGGCTTTCTTCCAAAAGTGATAACCCCCTGCAAGCGTTTGTTTTATGGATGGAATTTGGATTGGCCAGGCGCTTGGACGAAAAATGAGCAACCCTCGCAAAGCCGCATGACAGAAGGGTTGCAAAGGAATGTGCTCAGGTTATCCACAGCCGGCTGCACAGTGGTTGTGGGCAATTTTGATCAGGTATTATCAGCGCCGTCGGTTCGCACCAGCACAATTCGGCCGCGACTCAAGTCGGCCAGTTGTGCCTGCAAGGTCTGGATCTGGGCTTCGGCTACCGCCAGCTGCAACTCCACACCGTTGGCGGTGAATGATTCGTTGTTTATCAGTCCGCCAGATTCGGCGACACGCAGCTTCAACAGGGCCAGCTCTGCGAACGCGCAGGTACAATGCAGCGCCACGCGGCTGATCAATTCTGTCTTGTCGGCACTCTGCAGGCACTTGTTCGCGCCGCCGCCATAAGCCCGCGCCAGCCCGCCCGTGCCCAACTGGATCCCGCCGTACCAACGGATCACCAGCACCACGACCTGATCGCAAGCCTGGGCTTCGATGGCGGCCAGGATCGGCCTTCCAGCGGTTCCACCCGGTTCCCCATCATCGTTGCTGCGATATTGATCGCCCAGTTTCCACGCCCAGCAATTATGCGTTGCGTCCAGGTCGCTGTGCTGCTCGATGAAGGCCTGGGCCTCGGCGGGACTGGTGATGGGGGCGGCGAATGTAATGAAGCGGCTTTTGCGAATTTCTTCGCGGTACTCGCAAAGGCCGACAAGGGTAAAAGGCATGCTGGAACTCAGAGGATGGGGGTAAGGCCGCAGCCTTTGAGAATGATGCGGATCAGGTTGTCGCCGGCCTCGATCATGTCCTGTTTGGTCAGTTTGCTACGTCCCGTCACGCGGCATATCTGGGTGGCGAAGTCGGCGTAGTGCTGGGTGCTGCCCCATAGCAGGAAGATAAGATGTACCGGATCGACCGGATCCATCTTGCCGGCATCGATCCAGGCCTGGAACACCGCTGCACGACCCTTGAACCAGGCACGGTAGTCCTGGTTGAAGTATTCGGTCAGGCATTCGCCGCCACTGATCACTTCCATGGCGAAGATCCGCGAGGCCTGGGGGTGGCGGCGGGAAAACTCCATCTTGGCGCGGATGTAACGGGTCAAGGCTTCGGCCGGATCATCCTCAGCCGTGAGGGTGTTGAAGGTGCTGTCCCACAATTCGATGATGTTGCTCAGGACTGCGACATACAGCCCGAGTTTATTGGTGAAGTAATAGTGCAGGTTCGCTTTGGGCAGTCCGGCATTCAGGGCGATCGTGTTCATGCTTGTGCCTTTGAATCCGTGCCGGGCGAATTCATCTTCAGCGGCCTTGAGGATGGTCTCTTCGTTCTTTTGACGAATTCGGCCGGTGGGCTTGCCACCGTGGGCAGGGACTTCGAAGGTCATGGACGTTTCCGAACTGGGTCTGTGGGGCAAGCAAATGCGTTGATAGCGCACCGGCGATGATCCGACAAGTGCCGTTGTGACAAAAGCCTTTCCGTTATCGCTGGGCAAACCCTGCCCACGCATCTGCGAGGTGTCAGCGGGTAGCCGCGAGATTCTCGAGAAAACTCTCCAGCACCAGATGAGGACGTCGGCCCTTGCGCGTCACCGTCACCAGGCTCAGGTCATAAAAGCGTTCCCTGGGTTTCAGGGCGCGCAACCGGCCTTGCTGGACCCAGAGGTTGGCGTAGTGATCCGGCAGATAGCCGATGTAGCGCCCGGTGAGAATCAGGAACGCCATCCCTTCGCGGTCCGATGCGCTGGCAGTGCAGTTGAGTGCCTGGTAACGGGCCTGGATTTCAGCAGGCAGGCGGAACGTTGGCGCGATGGCGTCCTGGCTGTTCAGGCGCGCTTCGTCGAGCTGCAGGTCATCCACATAAAACAGCGGATGCCCGACGGCGCAGTAAAGCAGCGAGCGTTCGCTGTAGAGCGGCTGGTACTCCAGCCCGGAAAGGGGGCTGGCCTGGGGCACTACGCCGACATGCAGGCGCCCGTCGAGTACGCCCTGCTCGACTTCGTTAGGGGCAATCATGCGAATCTGGATCTGTACGTCGGGCCCGCGCTCCTTCAACTGAGCCAGGGCATGGGTGATGCGCATGTGAGGCAGGGTGACGAGATTGTCGGTCAGGCCGATGATCAGTTCGCCACGCAGGTGCTGGTGGAGGCCGTTGACCTCGGTACGAAAGCTTTCCAGCGCGCTCAGTAGCTGCAGCGCCGATTGATACACCTCGCGACCTTCTTCCGTCAGCGAGAAGCCGGCTCTTCCGCGCTGGCACAGGCGCAGCCCCAGCCTTTGCTCAAGATCGCTCATCTGCTGGCTGATGGCTGAGCGGCCAATACCCAGCACGGTTTCCGCCGCAGAAAATCCTCCGGATTCCACTACGCTTCGAAAGATGCGCAGCAAGCGGATATCGAAATCGCTGACCTGGGCCAACGGATCGGGGCGGCGAACGCTCATAGTTTAGTGAACCGCTGACTGAAGGTTAGAAAAGTTGAATTTCACCGACTTTATCCCCGTGGCAACGTAGTCGCAACCACACTTCCGTCTTCATGCAGTCTATTCCTTGCGAGGTTTTGTCGATGAACATGCCCGAACACGCTGGTGCTTCACTGGCCAGCCAGCTCAAGCTCGATGCCCACTGGATGCCTTACACCGCCAACCGCAATTTCCTGCGCGATCCTCGTCTGATCGTCGCGGCCGAAGGCAGCTGGCTGGTCGATGACAAGGGGCGCAAGGTGTACGACTCGCTGTCGGGGCTGTGGACTTGTGGCGCCGGGCACACTCGCAAGGAGATCCAGGAGGCGGTCGCCAAACAGCTGGGAACTCTCGATTACTCGCCAGGTTTCCAATACGGCCACCCGCTGTCGTTCCAGTTGGCGGAAAAAATCACCAGCCTGACGCCAGGCAACCTCAACCACGTGTTCTTCACTGACTCGGGTTCCGAGTGCGCCGATACCGCCGTGAAAATGGTACGTGCCTACTGGCGCCTCAAGGGTCAGGCGACCAAGACCAAGATGATTGGCCGAGCCCGTGGTTATCACGGCGTCAACATCGCGGGCACCAGCCTGGGTGGCGTGAACGGCAACCGCAAGTTGTTCGGCCAGCCCATGCAGGATGTCGACCATCTGCCCCATACCCTGTTGGCAAGCAACGCCTATTCCCGTGGCATGCCGAAGGAGGGCGGTATCGCTCTGGCCGATGAGCTGCTCAAGCTGATCGAGCTGCACGATGCTTCAAATATCGCCGCAGTATTCGTCGAACCGATGGCCGGGTCCGCCGGTGTGCTGGTGCCGCCTGAAGGTTATCTCAAGCGCCTGCGGGACATCTGCGACCAGCACAATATCCTGCTGGTATTCGACGAGGTTATCACCGGTTTCGGCCGTACCGGTTCGATGTTCGGTGCAGATAGCTTTGGAGTGACCCCCGACCTGATGTGCATTGCCAAGCAAGTCACCAACGGTGCTGTTCCCATGGGCGCGGTCATCGCCAGTTCCGAGATCTACCAGACCTTCATGAACCAACCGACCCCCGAATACGCGGTGGAATTTCCCCACGGTTATACCTATTCGGCACACCCAGTGGCGTGCGCTGCGGGCCTGGCGGCGCTGGATTTGCTGCAGAAGGAAAACCTGGTGCAGAGCGTGGCCGAGGTCGCGCCGCATTTCGAAAATGCCCTGCATGGCATCAAGGGGGCGAAGAACGTCATCGATATTCGCAATTTCGGCCTGGCGGGAGCGATCCAGATTGCACCGCGGGATGGCGATGCAATCGTACGTCCGTTCGAGGCGGGCATGGCCCTATGGAAGGCCGGGTTCTACGTCCGTTTCGGCGGCGATACCCTGCAGTTCGGGCCGACGTTCAACAGCAAGCCTCAGGACCTGGATCGTCTATTCGATGCGGTTGGTGAAGTGCTGAACAAGCTGGACTGACATTCTCTTCTTTATACATTCAATGATGGGCGCCCGGGCACGGGCGCCTGTGGATAATTTTCGGAGATCTCCATGAGCCTCATCCCGCATTTGATCAATGGCGAGTTGTTGAGTGACAGTGCTCGTACGGCCGATGTATTCAACCCATCCACCGGCCAGGCGATCCATAAAGTGCCATTGGCCGACAGTGCCACCATCCAACAGGCTATCGACGCAGCCAATGCGGCATTCCCTGCCTGGCGCAAGACGCCGGCGGCCAAGCGTGCCCAGGTGATGTTCCGTTTCAAGCAACTGCTTGAGCAGAACGAGTCGCGTATCGCGCAACTGATCAGCGAGGAGCATGGCAAGACGTTGGAAGATGCGGCTGGTGAGCTCAAGCGTGGTATCGAAAACGTCGAGTTCGCCTGCGCCGCACCGGAAATTCTGAAGGGCGAATACAGCCGCAACGTAGGCCCGAACATCGATGCCTGGTCGGACTTTCAACCGCTGGGTGTCGTGGCGGGGATCACTCCGTTCAACTTCCCGGCGATGGTCCCGCTATGGATGTACCCGCTGGCGATCGTTTGCGGCAACTGTTTCATCCTCAAACCCTCCGAGCGCGATCCGAGCTCGACCTTGCTGATTGCGCAACTGCTTCTGGAAGCCGGGCTGCCCAAGGGCGTATTGAGCGTGGTGCATGGCGACAAGGTTGCGGTGGATGCGCTGATCGAAGCGCCGGAAGTGAAGGCGCTGAGTTTTGTCGGTTCGACGCCGATTGCCGAATACATCTATGCCGAGGGCACTCGGCGTGGCAAGCGCGTCCAAGCGCTGGGCGGAGCGAAGAACCACGCGGTGCTGATGCCGGATGCGGACCTGGACAATGCGGTCAGTGCCTTGATGGGGGCTGCCTATGGTTCCTGCGGCGAACGTTGCATGGCTATTTCGGTGGCTGTCTGTGTCGGGGACCAGGTGGCGGATGCGCTCGTGAGCAAGCTGGTTCCGCAGATCCAAGCGCTGAAGATTGGCGCCGGCACCTCGTGCGGTCTGGACATGGGGCCGTTGGTGACTGGACAGCATCGCGACAAGGTCAGCGGTTATATCGAGGACGGTGTGGCATCGGGTGCGACGCTGGTGGTCGATGGTCGTGGCTTGAGTGTGGCCGGGCACGAAGAAGGTTTCTTCCTCGGAGGTTGCCTGTTCGATCGCGTGACGCCCGAGATGCGCATCTATAAGGAAGAGATCTTCGGGCCGGTGCTGTGCATTGTCCGGGTCAATAGCCTGGAAGAGGCCATGCAACTGATCAATGATCACGAATATGGCAACGGCACTTGCATCTTCACCCGTGATGGTGAGGCGGCGCGGCTGTTCTGCGATGAGATCGAGGTCGGCATGGTGGGCGTCAACGTACCGTTGCCTGTGCCTGTGGCCTACCATAGCTTCGGCGGTTGGAAGCGTTCGCTGTTTGGCGATCTGCACGCCTACGGCCCGGATGGCGTGCGTTTCTATACTCGACGCAAGGCCATTACTCAGCGCTGGCCGCAGCGCGCCAGTCATGAGGCTTCGCAGTTCGCGTTTCCCAGCTTGTAATTGAAAACACAGAGGCCGGCGCCG